>JASHOU010000061.1 GCA_030038475.1 Terriglobales bacterium
TCCTCATGGGGGAGAACACCATTGGGAAGAACTGCATGGGGAAGCGCCGCCAACGTCGGGGCATCGAGCTCGTGCACCCGCAGATAGCCGATCCAAATCAAAACACATATAAGGTAGGCGCCGGTTATGAGCAAATTCAAAAGTTGCACGCCGGCCGTACTCGTGAATTCCGCTCGAAGCGCAAACATGGCAACGTCCATGCTGGTCAAAATCCCAAGGCCGAGCGCAATTCCAAATGCGTAGCGCCGCCAGGATAGACCAAGAAAGCGCGAAAAGAGTAATAGTGCGAGCAGCATTCCACATTGAATCAGAGCTGCTCCCCGATTGACGACAAACACCCCGGCATACCACTGGGCGCCGTTATCCGCGGGCGCGTAGACAACCAGCAGAACACCAATGCCAAACAGCAAAGCGGTCAAGCAACGCAGCGTTCGCAGTGCTGCACCCTTAAGAAACCGGGATTCGCGAAACAAATTCTTAGAAACCTCGTCGATTACTCCGAAACGCAGAGCGATGCTCAACAACAGCGTAGCGCAATAAGCGACGGCATACGGCTTGCCGGCACCCAAGGCGAGATACAACGCGAACAGCAAAACGAATTCAGCAATTTCGTAAAACACGTAGACACAAAACACCGGAAATTCCCGGTATAAGCGACGTTGGTAAAGAACCACCGCGACTAACCCGAGAAGCAAATGCGGCGTCACCCAGAGAAAATCTGCCAGCAGCCTGTACCAACTGGTTGGGAGCATGTCGGAGCACTATAGCTCCGATATTGCTCGATTTCAACCGATATCCCCTTCTTCGCAGGCTAGTTAGAGGGGCAATTCGGTGTACAGGGCGTCGGATTGCCATCGGCCGGCTGAGCCTGTGCTGCCGATTGGGTTCGCGACGAGTTAGCGTTGGCCGGATGCGGACGCGGCGTCAGAAGCTGGGTCAGGAGCACAAGAATCATCATCAGTTGTCCCACGGTTCGTTCTCCTTTGCGAAAGAATCGCACCGTGATACATTGCAGCCAGCGGATGGATTTTGGGTAGTTCGTCCAATTCGGGTGTCTTTTCGGAAATCGTAAATTTGATGGTGCTGAACTTAGTGTGCTGAAATTCGATGAGGCTGAAATCCGCTCTCGAGGACTTTGAAATAAATACCCTGAGTGCCGTTCCGGGGCTGTTGGGCAGGCTTGCCTACATTGGCGGATTGCACGACGGCAATGGCAGCTACGGTCACTGGGGTTTGGCGAAAGTGTATGGTGAACCGGCCGCGCAACACGCTATGCAGGCGTCCCATCGGGTGCTGCTTTCCGAGGTTTTGAGGAAGCCTTTGGCGGTGCTGCTTAGCGACGTATTGAGGTCATGCTCCAGCGAAGATCCGGCAACGCAGGACCCGACAGCGGAAGAGGAGCTTCTGGCACGGCTGGCGCAAACTCCGCCTAAACCCCTTTCGCGAGCGACCCAGGCACATCTCGAAGCGGTGCTGAGCGCACTTTCGGCACTGCTTGAGAAGCGGAATATTGCCAATCCCCGAGGCGCATCGCAACCCCGACCACCTGCCCTAGAATCTCGGCCTCCTGCGGGTATCTAAGAATCCGCACTGCAACCCCAGACAGCGGATGAGGCTGCAAGACGATGGAATCGCGTTTCATCGAACACCAGCAACAGGTGTATCCATCGCGCATCTCAACGAAGTAAATAGGCCGCTCGAACTCCGACCGCCATATTCCATCGCCGCTGACTTTGTTTTTGGTCTCGTCCACTTGCACGAAGCTGCCCGGAGGAAGAATGGGATGCATCGTATAGTCTTCCGATCCCACGTATCCGTAGGTGTAACGGTCATCGGCAAAAAGTCCAAGATAGGTTAGGGGCACGGTGCCCCATTGCTCGATGGCACGCCTTAAGTCGGTGGTTTTCTGGAAGGAGAATCCTGGATCGAGCCTGGTTGGCATACGCACGTGTGTGACGTTGTTCGAAGCCGCGCTGAGGTGGGACTTCTGAGGTTGGGCAAAGCCCAAGTGGACCGGAATGGCATCGAGTTCCAGACCGTAGAAAGATAACAACTCGCGGTATTCCCGGCGGTAGATGGCGGCAAACGAATAGAGCCGGAAGATACTGGGGGTTATGCCTTTGGTTTCGATATCGGACAAGCGGCTGGGCGGAATGGCGAATTCGTCGCTTGCAAATCTTTGCGCAATCTGATTGCTCGCCAGCTCGACGTCCCGCATGCGATAGCCGAGGGTTTCACGAAGCGCCCGCAGCTTCTGCCCGCCATTCAATTGCATAGGCGCCCCCTCCGCCGGTATTCTATCATCGCTTCGGGGAACGCAAGAACCGCGACCGTGAAGCGCAGATTCGGATTTCGGAATGGAAAAAGCGGCACGATTGCACACGCTAAGATTAAATTACCTGCCAAGTCAAAACGCGCAGCCACAGCCAATGGCCGGGTCGCGAAAGTGAGTGTTCGGTTTTTGTAACGGAAGAATTTTGCACTTGTAATGCGCCAGCGATGGGCGTAACAATGACGCTATCCGGGAAAGCACTGACCGGAGGAAAAGTGTCGCAGACCTGAGGGGGCTCCCCGACCGGGGAGGATGAGATTGGTTCCCGCAGAAGGAACCGGCAACTGCGGCGCAGATGTGAATTTTAGTTTCGCGGCTTGGCAAGCTGCGATGCCCCGATCTGCTCAAGACAAATTATCCCACTCATCACGCGGGTGCCGGAGGTGTCTGGATGGCAGTAAACGGGATGGAGCCTGGAATTTCTCCCCTGCCTGAACGCCAGCGCTATCAATTGCTGCTGGAAATCACTGATACGGTCGTTCGTTCCAAGAGCCTGACCGACGCATTCCAGGAACTGGCCGAACCTGTGCTGGCGCTGACCGGCGCCGAGCTGCTGAATCTTTCCCTCCACGACGCCAACCGGGAATGCATGATGAATCACTACTGGAAAAAGAACCGCGAGAGCGGCGAGGTCGACATTTTCCCGGCAGAGTGGGCGGCGAGCGGATGGGCCTGGAAACACCAGGAGACGGTCGCGATTCCCGACACCGAACGCGAGGATCGCTTTCCCGGATGCATTCCCCTTCTGCGCAAACAAGGAGTTCGGTCGTTCACGGTTCTGCCCATGAGCACGCCATCGCGCCGTTTTGGAGCGTTGGGTTTGGGCAAAGAAGTTCCCGAGCTTCTCAACCACGACGATCTCGAACTGCTTGCCCGCATCGCGTCGATCGGAGCGCTGGCACTGGAAAGGGAAAAAGCCTACGAGGCGTTCGAGGAGCAGCAGAGTCTGATCGAAATCTCACGCGAATTGAGTTCGATCCTCGACGCTGACCAGTTAGTGCTGGCGGTTTTGTCCAGCATCCGCAAAATTGCACGTTACGAACGGGCGGTGCTGGCGCTGTTGGATCCAGACGGAAAGAATGTTCTGCTTCATGGAGCGACCACCGAATGGGAGCCCCATGTCAACCAAGGAAGAGCGGTGCCCGTACGGCAAGCTCTTGCCGAAGAGGCGATCCTGAAACGCGAAGTGGCCTATTTCACCGCCAATGGTTTGCTGGGCGCCAATTCAGCTTTGGCGAACGCAATGTATCGGGCTGGGATCCAATCAGTGTGCATTACTCCTCTGCTGGTAGGTGACCGCGTTTGGGGAGCGTTGCAGGTTTGCAGCGAAAACCAGAACGCCTTTGGACGTTCCGAAACCGAATACCTCGCGCAGGTAGCAACCATGGTCGCAACCACCCTCCAGAATGCGCAGTCCTATCGAGAGATTGCGCAACTCAAGGAACGCCTTTCTCAGGAAAAGCACTACCTGGAAGGCGAAATCCGCAACAACGAACGCTCCGACGAGATCGTGGGTAACAGTCCGGTGTTGAAACGAGTGCTGGAGAGTGCGGCCATTGTCGCCTGCACCGATTCCACCGTTCTTATCACGGGCGAAACCGGGACGGGCAAAGAACGCATAGCGCGCCTGATCCACGACACAAGCGGGCGCAGGGACCGCAGCTTTATCAAGCTGAACTGCGCGGCCATTCCTACCGGGCTCCTGGAAAGCGAGCTGTTCGGCCACGAAAAAGGCGCCTTTACAGGAGCGGTCAGCCAGAAGATCGGCCGGCTGGAATTGGCGGATAAAGGCTCGCTGTTGCTCGACGAGGTAGGAGAGATTCCGCTCGAGTTGCAGCCCAAGTTGCTGCGGGTTCTACAGGACCACGAGTTCGAGCGGCTCGGAGGAACCAAGACAATCAAGGTCGATGTGCGGCTGATCGCCGCTACCAACCGCGACCTGGCTCGGGCGGTCAACGAAAAGGAATTCCGCAGCGACCTGTTTTATCGCTTGCATGTTTTCCCGCTGCATCTGCCGGCGCTGCGCGACCGGCGCGAAGACATCCCTATGCTGATCCGCTATTTCGTGGAAAAATCGGCGGCCCGGCTGCGCAAGCGGATCGACGGTATTCCCGAGGAGGCGATCGACGCTATGACGCGCTGGCGATGGCCGGGCAACATCCGCGAGCTGGAAAATTTCATCGAGCGCTCGGTGATTCTGTCGGAGGGCAACCGGCTGACGCCGCCGCTCGGCGAGCTGCGCGACGAAATCTTGCGCCAACCCTCCAATTCGGATGGCACGCTTCGCGACAAAGAACGCTCGCACATCATCGATATTTTGCGTCAAACGCACGGCGCGCTGTCGGGTCCTTCCGGCGCGGCGGCGAGGCTTGGGCTGAAGCGCACGACACTACAATACAAGATGCAGCGGCTGGGAATCTCACGCATGGACTATTTGCGATAGGACGCTGCGTAAATGGTCTCGGTTGGGCGGACGCGCGCGTCCGTCCCTACGCGAGCATAGCCCCAACTCCACATGATGATGCGGACTTGTGATGTGCAACAGGCTGCTGCCGGTGTTTCGGCAATAGCCGGTCCGACGGCAGATTCTTTTTCCTGCGCAACTCTCTCAGATCATTGCTAAACGTCGAAATAACAATCGATTAGTCAATGTTGCAGGAAGTGGCAACCGGCGTGCTCGGTCGCTCGCGTGGCGCATTCTCGCTCCCCCAGCAGAAGACTCCACCAGCAATCAAGCCAATCCAGGAGGAGCGGGCATGGGTCTGCCTCGGCGTTTCGCGATTTCGAATGACTGCCTAAGTTGCACTCTCAGGCAGACGTGCGACTTTTGCAACTTGCCGCAACCTCTCATGACCGAGTTCAGCGCGCTGGGACACCTGACCCTGTATCTGGCCAATGCCACTTTGTTGACTGAAGGTCAAATTCCACGCGGCGTCTACATCACCTGCAGCGGTCGCTTGAAGCTCTCGGTCAACGCCCGCGATGGCAAAACCATTATCTTGAAAATCGCCGGCGACCGCGATGTGCTGGGGCTGAGCGCCGTCGTCTCCGGCGCTCCCTCACCGGTTACGGTCACCACCATCGAACTTTGCCAAATCAAATTCATCGAGCGCGAGAGCTTCCTGCGCCTGATCGAACGCAACAGTCACGCTGCGCTGGCCTGCGCTGTGATGCTCGCTCGCGAGGTCACGACCTCATTCAATGATGTCTTTGAGCTTTTGCTGGCCCGCAGTTCAACCGAGAAACTCGCCCGCCTGCTGCTTTCCTGGGTGGCCGACGAGCCGCGCAACCGGGAGCTGCGCGTACCCACCGAATTTACGCATGAAGAAATCTCGCAGATGATCGGGTCATCGCGGGAGACAGTGACGCGCTTATTGAGCGAGATGAAGCGCAAAGACCTCATTCGGCTGGAGGGAGAAACCATGGTGATTCCCAATCGGATTGCGTTGCAAGCGATTGCATCCTGAAGATCCCTCCCCAGGGCGGACGAAGCGGTTTCCGCGTTCGCCCTTTTTCAATTGTCAGTTCTCGGTTCTCAGCAACCTCCCCGTGTCTTGACCAAGAGCTTCTAGTCTTTGAGGTTTACCCGAGGGCCGAAAGCCGAGAGCCGGTCTAGAGGTTAAACAGTTCGCGTAGCCGCCGCGTTTGGGCGCGGCTGACGGGTATCTCCGTCTGTTTCTTGTCGTCCATGCGCAGCTGGTAGGAACTTTTGAACCAGGGAACAACTTCGCGAATGTGATTGATGTTGACCAGGAAAGACCGGTGCGCCCGCCAGAAAAAGTTGGGATCGAGATTTTCGAAAAGCTCTTCCAGCGTCCGGCAGTTCGACTGGCCCTCCATGCCCGCATGACCGCTCGTGGCCACGGTGATCACGCCGTCCTCGATGGTGGCGTAGCAGATGTCCTTCGGGTCCGTCAGGAATAGCCTTCCTGCCGCCTTGATGAGAATTTTCGCCGTCTTTGCTGTGGTGGGCTTCTGCGATTCCAACAGCCGCATCAGGGTGTCAAATTTTTCTTCCGGGCCAGCGCCGGCTTCGATCTTCAGGCGCGCACGCTCGATCGATTGCGCCACACGCTTTTTATCGAATGGCTTCAGAATGTAGTCGACCGCGTTGACCTCGAACGCCTTCACCGCATATTGATCGAAGGCGGTGGCAAAAATGATTTTGGGCAGAGGAACTTTGCGGTCGAGCAGCTTCTTGACTACGCCGAGACCATCCAAGCCGGGCATTTGCACGTCGAGAAATACCAGGTCCGGATTGTGCTCGCGGATCAGGCTGATGGCTTCGAGACCGTTCTTTCCCTGCGCCACGACATTGATATCGCCGGCGCTCTTGAGCAGGTAAGCCAGCTCGTCGCGTGCCAATTGTTCGTCGTCGACGACGATTGCCGAAAGTGGTAACGGGCTTCGCGCGGAACTGGGGAAG
Source organism: Terriglobales bacterium (assembly GCA_030038475.1). Taxonomy (GTDB): domain Bacteria; phylum Acidobacteriota; class Terriglobia; order Terriglobales; family Acidobacteriaceae; genus Acidiflorens. The sequence goes on from JASHOU010000061.1 coordinate 6,759, forward strand.
CTGCTGGTTGCAGCGGCAGTTGGCATATCTTCAGGTCTTAGACGTGTTCTTTGTTCTTATGCGCTCTTGTGTTCTTAGATTCTGCTCTTAAACTTATGCCCTTAACAAGTATATCGGCCTCCTGCGGCAGCCGCCAGTGGCAATGACAATGAAAACGACATTAGAACGTTCTTACACAACGTTTTCGATGGCTAGCGCCATGCCCATACCCCCGCTGACGCAGAGCGTGGCGAGACCACGATGCGCCTTGCGCTTCAGCATTTCGTGAAGCAGGGTTACGGTGATGCGGGATCCGGTGCAGCCGATGGGATGGCCGAGCGCAATCGCGCCGCCGTTGACGTTGAGCTTGTCGCGATCGAAATGCAATCCGCGATCGCACGCCAAAACCTGAGCCGCGAAGGCCTCATTGAGCTCAACCAGATCGAAATCGCTGAGTTTGAGGCCATGCTTCTTTTCCATCTTATGGATGGCCGGAACCGGTCCGATGCCCATGACGCGCGGATCGACGCCAGCGGAAGTTGCGCCAAGAATTCGCGCCAACGGTTTCAGGTTATTTTCGCGGACGAAATTCTCGCTCGCGAGCACCACTGCCGCGGCGCCGTCGGTAATGCCGGAAGAGTTGCCGGCAGTAATCGTTCCAGTCTTCGAAAAAACCGGAGCGAGCTTGGCCATCTTTTCGAGAGTGGCGTCGGAAAACAAGTGCTCGTCGCGCCCGAAAGTGGTTGCACCTCTCTTGCTTTCGATGGTGACCGGCACAATTTCAGCATCGAAGCGTCCGCTGGATTGGGCCGCCGCGGCGCGCTGCTGCGACGAGAGCGCGAACTGATCCTGCTCTTCGCGCGAGATCTTGTACTGGTCGGCAAGAATCTCGGCGGTCTCACCCATCACCATCTTTGCCATGGGGCAGAAAAAACCGTCGCGATACATGCCATCGACCAGTTCCTGCGTGCCCAGGCGATATCCCCACCGTGCGCCCTCGAGATAATAAGGAAGCCGCGACATCGATTCGGTGCCGCCGGCGAGCACGCATTCGAGATTGCCGGTTGCGATTTCCTGAAATCCGAGGGCGATGGATTTTACGCCGGAGGCGCACGCCTTGTTCACCGTGTAGGCCGGAACCCACTGCGGCACGCCGCTGCGAATGGAAATCTGTCGTGCGGGATTGGGTCCGCCTCCGGCCTGGCGAGCGTTGCCGAAGATGGTTTCCTCCACCTCCTCAGGCTTCACGCCGGCGCGTTCGAGCGCGGCCTTCGCGGCGATCATGCCCATATCGGCGGCGGAGAGCGACGCAAGCGATCCTCCGAACTTGCCGATGGGCGTGCGCACGGCGGAAAGAATGTAGACCTGGTTCAAATTGTCTCCGGATATTTGAGTCTGGCAGTCTGCGGAAAGATTCGCGGGAGAAGCAAGTTTCAAGGTTGCAAGGGTTCATGGTTTCGAAGTTTCATAATTTCAAGGTTTAAAACCGGAGCGGCACGACTGCGAGCTACGAGCCGCGAGCTCTGAGCAATCAGCTTTTCTCTAGCTCTTGGCTCGGAGCTTCGGGGCTCGAGGCTCGTGGCACGATACACTACTCGGCGTGAATATTCTTTATGGAATCAATACGGTTTGCGAAGCGCTGAAGGCGCGCGGGCGTAACTTTGAGTGGATCGCTGTCGCGAAGGAGCGAAAGGATATTCGCCTGCAGCGTGTAATTGCCGAGTGCCGCAAGATCGGCGTTCCGGTGCGGGTTTTATCGCGTCTGGAGCTTGACGAAATTGCCGGCAATGCGGCGCATCAGGGGCTGGTAGCGGCGACTTCGGCAAAGCAGTACAGCGATCTCGATGACATCGTTGCCACGCGGCGCGGCGAGCGATCGCTGATCGTGGTGCTCGATGGAATCGAAGATCCGCACAATCTGGGAGCGATTCTGCGCGCTGCGGATGCTGCGGGCGCAGATGGCGTGGTGATTCCCGAACGGCGCTCGGCGACGGTCACCGGCACGGTGGCAAAAGTTTCGGCAGGCGCGAGCGAACATCTCGCGGTGGCGAAGGTCACGAACATATCGCGCGCCCTTGAAGAACTGAAGAAGAAAGACTTGTGGGTGGTCGGACTGGACGAGCGTGGCGAACAAACCTACGACGCCGTCGACTACAACATGCACTGCGCTATCGTGCTCGGCGCCGAGGGCAAGGGATTGCACGATCTGGTCCGCAAGCATTGCGATTTTCTGGTGT
>JASHOU010000062.1 GCA_030038475.1 Terriglobales bacterium
GATGGCGTTGCGGAGAAGAGGTGCGGTGACCCCCCGCAACCATCATGATGTGTTTTCTCTCCGGTGCGACTTGTGAGGGAATTATCGCGAAAATACGGCCTTTTGGGCTTACTTCAGCTGGGATGTAACAGATCTTCTCCGCACTGAAGACTGTTTGGTAGCGCTACCGGGAATCGAACCCGGGTTTGAAGATTGAGAATCTTCCGTCCTAACCCCTAGACGATAGCGCCACTGGGTGGGTGCGCCGAAAAATCGATTATAGCAAAAGCTTACTATGCGCAGACTTGGGCCCTTTGCATCAGCCAGATCCGCGCAGCGGAAACTCGAACCTTTAAAGCGATGTCCTTGAGACTTAAGAGCGGCCTTCCCCGGGGGTGAGAACCGCGAACTCGGCGCTCGCCGACGGCTGTAGAGTGGAAAGACGCGAGATGGTGGCGACCATCATGCCGGAGAGGAATTGCATCGTGGCCACATCGTTGTTGTCGAAGGCATTGGGCGCTGACGAGAGCACTTCGAAGACTCCGAGTGTCCGGCGAAAATGGCACAACGGAGACACAAGAATGGACCGCACGCCAAGGCGCCTACAAGTAGCCCAATCGACGCGTGGGTTCGACTCGGCGTCATGGCAGAGCAGAACTTCGCCGGTGCGCACGCATTCGGCAGAAAGGCCGCTATCGGTTTGCAGGCGAACGCCGAGATCGGGCGCGGTGCGGCCGGTGCGGGCGCGGCAAACGATTTCGTTGCCGCGGCGCAGCGCGATGGCGGCTCCCGTCGCGCCGGTGAGCGCCTGCGCTTTTTCGGCGATAATGCTGATGCCCGGTTCGAGGTCCAGTTCTGCGGCGTTGATTAACGGATGCGGCACCGAGAGCGGTCCGTGATGACGGGGCCTGATGCGATGACGCGAGGAAAAACCCGCGGCGGAGAATTCAGCCTGATCTTTGTGCTGGGCGTCGTCAACAGGAATGTTCTGTATCGCTTCATTTGGAACCGTGTTGAGCAATGACCGCACCAGACGGTCGAGCTCGGCATCGGCGATGAGATGCGCCGTCTGCTGGCCGCGAAGCGAGCCGCCCAGCACGCGCGAAAGACTGAGCACGGCGAGGCTGCCGCAAGCCAGGCATCGCGACGTGTTGTTTTCGCTGAGCAGTTCACACTGCACACAAAACACAGCCGACGGCAAAGAAATGAAATTCACGTCGACGGCGGTGAGCGAGCGCTGCATTGTGATGATTCCTTCCGGACAATTCTTTCCGAGGAAAAATGAGATTAAATAGTTTTGCTGGGACGAAGAAAGTGACGGCGCTGGTTCAGGCTGTGGATAACTTCTGCGAAGCGGTTTCAGAGTTTCAATGTTTCAAAGTTTCATGTTTTCGGAAACGAAAGCGCGCTGCGATTCGAAATGCTTCGAACTCCGAATCTTTTGAAAACTTGAAACCCGTGTTGGCACAACTATAATTCGGCGCATGTCATTTCTCCGGTTTCTCATGCTGCTCTCGCTCGTGGTCTGGCTGGGCGGGCTGATTTTCTTGGCCTTCGTCGAAGCGCCCACCGCTTTTTCGCCCGGACTGCTTCCCACGCGCCACATGGCTGGGTCGATTGTGGGGCGTTCGCTCGATTTACTGCACTATGTGGCAATAGTTTGCGGAATTGTTTTTCTGGTTGCCTCGATGGTTTACAACCGGATGGCGAGAGGCGATGCAAGGCCTTTGGCGGCGCGGCATCTGCTGATTATGTTGATGTTGTTGCTGACACTGATTTCGCAGTTTGAAATTTCCACGAAGATGCATGCGATCCGGACTGAAGTTGGGGTAATTGACAGCGTTCCGCTGGATAATCCGCTGCGGAGAGAGTTCGACCGGCTACATATGTGGTCGGAAAAGTTCGAGGAAGCGGTGCTGTTGCTGGGGCTCGTGGCATTGTATGCAACGGCGCAGGCGTTCGGGTGATTTTGCACCTGAAGGGCCATACATTCACGTCTGGCCACGATGCGCCCGACGGACGAGCCGCCGGTCGCTCCAAAGGACTCATTGGTGTGGCGCCGAGGGCTTCAACGAGTCATCGAGATAAGCGAGATACCCGGCCATCAATTTATAACTATCGTAGTACCCATTCATCTGGATCGCAGCCAGAGTGTCCAACGGGGAATGCAGAATTGACCAATTCTTTTCTGTAACGGAATGCAGGGTGATGCGCGGGATATGGTACGGGGCGAAAGATTCGGAGTCGGCACCGGCGCCTTCGGGCGGGTCGATTGAGCTTACCGTTAACTTGCCGGCGAATGCGACCGCGCGCAGAGCGTCGAGCAGGGCCGGGTCGGCGTGTGACGCCCAAACTTCAGTTGGACCGAGACCCAAGCTGTCGAAATTCACCATAGCGTCGATGCGAGCGCGCTCGGCGTCAGTAAGCTGATCGACGTAATAGCGCGATCCAAGCAAGCCGCGTTCTTCGCCTGAAAATCCGACAAAGATCAGCGTGTGATGGCGAGGATGGGCGCTGAGACTGTAGAAGAGCGCGGGCAGCAGGACGGCGCCAGTCCAGTTGTCGACTACGCCGTCACCCGGTTCGACCTTATCGGTGTGAGCGCCGATAACGATAGCTTCCCGCGATGCGCCCGGCAGCAGGCAGACGACATTCGGCGGAAATCCCGGAGCGAAGATTTGCTCGGAGAGATTTGAGCGCTTGCAACCGGACTCCGCGAACCACTTGCGGATGCGCACTTCACGTTCGCTATTGCTGGTTGAAAAAGACTTCAGGTGGTCTTCAATGGCTTCGCGCGTCTGCAGGCGCGGGCTGGGCGTTTGGGCCTGCGCACAAACAGTGGCTAGGCAGATGACGAATAGCGCGGCAACAGCGCTCGGGCCTTTCTTGGCGAACTTCATTCTGCGAGCGTAGCACGGTCAATCTAGAAATCGCACGCGGGCTTGACCCGCTGGACAGGCGAGGCGTGCTTCTCCACGCGTATGTGGAGATGATTTATGCTTCTTGGTTGATCTGAGAACCGAGAATTAAGGCCTGAGAACTGAGAGCTCATCATGAAAACTGGCATCATTGGCCTGCCGAAAGTTGGCAAGACCTCTTTGTTCCGCATTCTGACGAAGGCGAATCTCTCCGAGCACGCATTTTCCAATCCGCGCGAGGCACACGTTGGAATCGCCAAAGTGCCCGACGAGCGGCTCGACAAGCTGGCAGCGCTCTATAACCCGAAGAAGTTGACGCATGCCTCGGTCGAGTACGTGGATGTCGGCGCGATCGGTCAGGACGCGCTCAAAGAAACCGCTTACATCGGCCATTTGAGGCAGGTGGACGCGCTGATTCACGTTCTGCGCGCGTTTGAAAACGACGAGATTCCACACGTCGGGCCGATCGATCCGCTGCGCGATATCAAGAATGTTGAGTTCGATTTGATGGTGAGCGATCTTGGCCAGATCGAGAAACGGCTGGAGCGGCTGGAAAAAGACCTGAAGAAAATGAAGACGCCGGAACTGGAAAAAGAGAACGAGCTGTTGATTAAGGCCAAGGCGCATCTCGAAACCGAAAAGCCGCTGAGGGAAATGGAGATGCCGGCTGAGGATAAAAAGCGCATCCGCGGCTTCATGTTTCTGAGCGAGAAGCCGATGCTTTATGTGCTGAATATTGGCGAGAGCGCTGCCTTGGGCAAAGATTTGGAGGCGGCGGTTGCGAAATACAAGTTGGTCGAAGTTTCGGCGCGCCCGAATGCCGGAGCGAGTGCGATTTGCGGCAAGGTGGAAGCGGAGTTGGCGGAGATGAGTGACGAAGACGCAGCGGAGTTTCTTAGCAGCTACGGACTGACGGAAAGCGGTCTATCACGGCTGATTCGCAAGAGCTATCACCTGCTGGGGCTGATTTCGTTTTTCACCGCTGGAGAAGATGAATGCCGCGCCTGGACGATTCCGGTGAATACGCGGGCACAGAATGCGGCGGGCGCGATTCACTCGGATCTGGAAAAACACTTTATTCGCGCGGAGACGATTTGCTGGGATCAGCTGCTGGAAGCGGGATCGGAGGCGAATGCCCGGGCTAAAGGCACTCTGCGGTTGGAAGGGAAGGATTACGTCGTGCAGGATGGAGATGTTATGCACATTCGGCACAGCGGATAAACAGTTCTCAGTTGCCAGTTCCCAGAGAAAACCAAAATCATAGTGCCTGTGATCCACGAGAACTGATTAATGCACATGAAAAAAGCGATCCAGCAAAAACATGCAGGCCGCTCCAACGAAGACTAACAGCGCCATCCTCACGCCAGGTTCTTTATTGACTTCCGGGATCAGGTCTGAAGCTGCAACGTAGATCGTAACTCCCGCCGATAGCGGCAAGCCAAAGCTCACCTCACGTCGGAACACAGCCATGGTCATCACTCCGGCCACGGTTGCCACGCCCAGCATCACGGATGCTCCCCAGGAGAAAGCGCGGCTGCGGCCACTCGCGAGCATGACCGACGAAATGGTAAAACCTTCGGGAATCTTGTGGAGAAAAACAGCGACGAAGATGATCCAGCCAAGAGCCGGCGAGACGAGGAATCCCGAGGCGATGGCGATGCCATCGAAGAAAGTGTGGATCAGCAGTCCGAGCAGAACGGAGTAGCCTTTGTGAGAATGCACAAACTGGTCGGCGTGGGTTTCTTCACCGAAGTGGAAGTGCGGGGTGACGGTGTGCTCGAAAAAATGAACGAGCAGATATCCGCCAAGAATAAGAAATCCGGCGTAGGGGCCGCGCAGATGGATGCTCTCCGGCACCATTTCAACAAGAGCGGTGGCAAGCATAAAGCCAGCGCCGAGCGCGACGAAGTAGCGCAGGTAGGAGTGCTCCCAATTCCGCTGCACAATGATCGCGCCGCCGAAGACGTTGGCAGCGGCCGCCGTCAACCCCAGCAGCACACTGGTCAGAATTGGAGACATGAGCGAGCAGGATATCAGTTTGATCAGTTGTTAGTTTTCAGTTCTCAGTTCTCAGTTGTTGGTTCTCAGTAGATCGCTCACCATCAGACCCCGCGAGAGTTGGTCGTGCGATACTTCATTTTTGCCTGTTTCCGAAAACGATCCTCTATGTTCCCTATCATCCGGAGTTTGCGGAGGCCAAGGCAAGTAGGTCAAGCCAGCTATAATCCGCATAACTGAAAACTGACGACTGAGAACTGACAGCTGCCCCTATGCGATTCGAACTTTTCATCGCAAGCCGCTATCTGCGCGCCAAACGGCGGCAGGCGTTTATTGGCGTCATCACGGGGATTTCTATTCTTGGCGTGGCGGCGGGAGTGGCTTCGCTGATCGTTGCACTGGCGATCAATAACGGATTCAGGCAGGATTTGCAGGTTCGGCTTTTGGGATCGACGTCGCATATCAGTCTGTTGCGGGTGGAGAGCGACGGGATTCGCGATTGGCGTCCGCTGCTGGAGAAGTTGTCGAAGGAGCCGCATGTGGTGGCGGCGGCTCCCGCGATTTATGAGCAGGTGCTGATTTCACGCGGGCCGCGGGCGCAGGGCGCGGTGCTGAAGGGGATGCTGCCGCGATATGAACGGAAGGTCAGCGATTTGCTGAACTCGGTCACGATGGGATCGGCAGCGGAGCTGGCAGAAGAATCGGTGAGCGCGGCAGGTTCGACTGAAGAGCCGAGTTCAGAAGCAAGTGCAACACCAAAAGCAAATGCAAAAACAACATCAACGGCGGCGGGCGAGGGCGCCGGCTCCACACAAACACAAAACGAATCGCCAGACGATTTGGTTGGCGTGCAGCAGCGCGTCGCCGCGATGCCTCCGATTATTCTGGGCGAGGATTTGGCCGACCAGATCGGCGCGACGGTGAGATCGGTGGTGTTAGTGACTTCTCCGCAGGGAGAGCTGACACCGTTTGGCATGGTGCCGAAATACATTCGCTTTCGCGTGGTGGGAATTTTTAACTCCGGCTTCTACGATTATGACTCGTCGTGGGCGTTTATTCGTCTGGCAGACGCGCAAAGTTTGTTTGGGTTGGGCGACGTGGTCTCGGTCATTCAATTCAAAATCGACGACATTTATCTGGCGGGCGAGGTAGCGAAGCAAATCGAAAACGCCGCCGATCAGATTTCAGGAAGCCACGGCTTCATGACGACAAATTGGATGGAGCAGAACAAGCCTCTGTTTCGCGCGCTGCGGCTGGAGCGTGTGGTGACGTTCATCACGATCGGGCTGATCGTGTTCGTGGCGGCGCTGAATATTCTGATCTCGCTGATCATGATGGTGATGGAAAAGACGAAGGACATTGCCGTTCTGATGTCGATGGGAACGAAGAAGGCGCAGATCCGGCGCGTGTTTATTGCGCAAGGCGTGCTGATTGGAGTGATTGGGACGGCGATCGGGCTGGTGCTTGGCTACGCGATCTCTTGGGCGGGCGGACATTATCATTTTATTTCGCTCTCGCCCGAAGTTTATTCGATCGACTATGTTCCGTTTGCAGCGCGAGCAACCGATGGGGTTATCGTCGCGCTGGTTTCGATCGGGATTTCGTTTGTGGCGACGATTTATCCGTCGTGGTCGGCAGCCCGGATTCTGCCGGCGGAGGCGCTGCGATATGAATAAGCAGGACTTCACCTGCCAGTTCCGCTCGGGAATGTTGAGGTTCTCGTGCGCGCGCTCGGCGGCTGGAAACAGGCCGGTTATGGCAGCTGTGAACCGCTGCGCCACCCAAAATCGATTTTTTTCGCAACCCATGAAGTCGTGGCCTACCCGTTCCGAGAACCGCTGAGTCCCGCGTGAGTGTTACTTCCCCTGTAATAGTTTTGTACTGTGTCCCTCCTCACTGAAGCTGGCGGCTAAGGGCTGCTAGGTTCGAATCATCGCAATCATTTAGGAAAATCTGAAATGAAAGTCCATCCCAAAGGCACTCGTGCGCGCGTGCTGCTCAGTTCGGTTTTCGGTCCATACGCGCAGGACGATGAATTCGGATCGCGCGTCATCAATCCTATGGAGCTCTATCACAATCAGGTGACGCGGGCGCAGGGTGGATTTTCGCTGCGCATGTTTCACCGGTCGTGGGGGATCATGATGATCCAGCAAAATATTTCGGCACCGTGCACGGTACTGGATTTTCCGGCACGCGAAGACTTCGCTCGCGAGCTGACGGCGAACGACTATGACATTGTCGGGATTTCTTCGATCATTGTTAATCTCGGGAAGGTACGGGAGATGTGCCGAATGGTGCGGGAGCTTTCGCCGCAATCGGTGATTGTGATCGGTGGGCACGTCGCGGCCGTCCCTGGGCTTGAAAGCACGATCGATGCCGACCATATCGTGCGCGGTGAGGGGATTTCGTGGATGCGACGGTATCTGGGCGAAGATCCGGAGGCGGCAATTCGGCATCCGGATATTGTTTCGGGGCTGAAGACGCGCGTCATGGGCATTCCCCTGGTTGAGCGCAAGGGCGACACGGCGGCGACCATCATTCCTTCGGTGGGCTGTCCGATGGGCTGCAACTTCTGTACGACCTCGGCGTTTTTCGGAGGCAAAGGCAAGTTTGTGAATTTTTATGAGACGGGCGATGAACTCTATGAGGTGATGTGCCAGGCGGAAGCGTCGCTCGGAGTACAGACGTTTTTTGTGATGGACGAAAATTTTCTGCTGCATCGCAAGCGCGCCATGCGTTTGCTAGATCGCATGAAAGAAGCGGGCAAGGCATGGGGTATGGCGGTGTTCGCCTCGGCAAATGCAATCCGGCAATACACGATGGAACAGTTGGTTGAGCTCGGTGTGTCGTGGATCTGGATGGGACTGGAGTCGCCGCGATCGAGCTACGGGAAGCTGAAGGGAACGGACTCACAGCAGTTGACGCGGGAGTTGCGCGAGCACGGCATTCGGGTGCAGGGCTCGACGATTATCGGGCTCGAGCACCACACCTCCGACAACATCGTCGAAGAGATCGAGTACGCGGTTGACCACAACACCGATTTTCACCAGTTCATGCTCTACACGCCGGTGCCGGGCACACCGTTATATAAGGAGATGGCGGAGCAGGGCCGGATGCTGGAAGGGATCGACGTAGCTGATATTCATGGTCAGGACAAGTTCAACTTCCGGCACGCGGCAATCTCGCGCGACGACTCGAAGCGCTTTCTCGACTGGGCGTTCTGGCGCGATTTCGAGCGCAACGGCCCGAGCGTGTATCGCATGTGCCGGACGATGCTGCAGGGGTGGCGGCGATATAAGGACTATCCGGAGCTGCGTGTACGGGAGCGTTTTTCGCGCGAAAGCGCCAATCTGCGCACGGCCTACAGCGCGGCACTATGGGCAGCAGAGCGCTATTTTCGCAAAGTGAACGAGGATGTAAGCCGGCAGATTCGCGAACTGCGGCGCGAAATCGAGAAAGAATTTGGCGCGATCTCGCGACTGGCAGCCGACCTGGCAGGACCGGTGCTATTGTGGACGACGCGGCGCGAAGACCAGCGGCTGGCGGCGGGCGTAACCTATGAACCCCCGACAATTCTGGAGCGGCGCAACTGGACGAATGGGGTTGAACAAGCTTGAGTGAAGGGTGGTGTGGAAAGCGCCTTCATTATTCCCTGTGACTACGGTCACATTGCAAATGTTTTCCCGAGGTATACAGTTTTTCGCATAGCCCACTTCCGAAATTGGAAGGGTGGGATCGGGTTATTGCGCCTCGTGGTCTAATGGATCAGGCCTGTGCCTTCTCCGCATTTCAGAGGAGTGACCGGGCCGGTACTTAGGAGGGCAAGTTTGCATCCAATGACTCAAGATCCTCTTTTGAGGGTCGAAGGGTTAAGCAAGGTGTTTCGCTCAGGCGAAGCAGAGCTGGTGCTCTTTGAGAATCTGTCGTTCGAGGTCGCAAGGGGAACGATGCTGGCGATCGTCGGGCAGTCGGGCGCGGGCAAGAGTACCTTATTGCATATCCTCGGCGCGCTAGATCGTCCTTCGGCGGGTGCGGTATACTGCGCTCACTCGAAGGTGAATGCGCTCTCAGACGATGAAGCCGCCGAGTTTCGTAACCGCGAAATCGGCTATGTCTGGCAGTTCCACTACCTGCTACCAGAATTCACCGCCCTCGAAAATGTGGCCATGCCGCTTCTGACGCGCGGGCAGGCCTTATCTTCAGCGGAACAGGAAGCTGCGCGATGGCTCGGCGAAGTGGGACTGGAGGCGCGCGGGCATCATCGTTCGGGAGAGCTTTCCGGAGGTGAACAGCAAAGATTGGCTCTGGCGCGGGCGCTGATCACACAGCCGCAAATCTTGCTGGCTGATGAGCCTACAGGCGACCTAGACGGGCGCACGGGAGAGATCGTATTTGAATTGATTGCGCGGTTGCACCGCGAGCACCAGTTGACGTCGTTGATCGCTACGCACAATCTGACGTTTGCACGACGGTGCCATCGCGTATTACGGTTGGATCAGGGCAAAATGGAAGAAGTGGCCCCGGAGTCGCTGCCAGCGTAGCGAACAGGACGTAACGAAAAAAAGACAAGACGCACGATTATGAAGAGGATGTGCAAAGGCATAGTGCAAAGGTAAGAGCGAACGAGGTTACTAGAAGAGAAAAGCGGCGAATATCGCTTAGGAGTTTGGGCGATATAAATGCATAATAAAAGGTGGTAGGGGCTTAGGGTTTGGCGGACGGCGAGGGCGTTTCGCAGAAACTCGGGGGGAAATCGGTATATGTTTGAACGCTACACGGAGAAAGCCAGGCGCGTTATCTTCTTTGCGCGGTACGAGGCCAGCCAGTTCGGCTCTCCTTATATTGAGACGGAGCATCTGCTGCTGGGACTGCTGCGTGAAGACAAGGCCCTGACCAATCGTTTCTTGCGTTCTCATGCTTCGGTGGAATCGATCCGCAAGCAGATCGAGGGTCACACGACGATTCGGGAAAAAGTTTCTACCTCGGTCGATCTGCCTCTGAGTAACGAATGCAAGCGAGTCCTCGCCTACGCATCGGAAGAGGCGGAACGGCTTTCCCACAAACATATTGGGACCGAACATCTGCTGCTGGGACTGCTGCGCGAAGAAAAATGTTTTGCGGCCGAGATTTTGCACGAGCGCGGACTGCGACTTTCGACCATCCGCGAAGAACTGGCGCGGACGAGCCAGGAAAAAGCGCAACCGCAACGCGGCCAGCGCGAATCGTCATTGCTGAGCGAGTTTTCACGCGACCTGACTCAGTCAGCTATGGATAGCCAGCTCGATCCGCTGGTGGGGCGCGAAAATGAAGTGGAACGCGTGGTGCAGATTCTCTGCCGCCGCACCAAAAATAACCCGGTGCTGATCGGCGAGCCGGGCGTAGGCAAGACGGCAATCGTAGAAGGATTGGCGCAGCGTATCGCGGATGGTGAAGTGCCATCGTTTTTGGCTGACAAGCGCATTCTGGCGCTCGATCTCTCGCTGATCGTCGCCGGCACCAAGTATCGCGGACAGTTCGAAGAACGGCTGAAGACCATCATGAAAGAGCTGATGGAGTCGCAGAATTCCATCATCTTTATTGACGAGCTGCACACGCTGGTGGGCGCGGGATCGGCGGAAGGCTCGTTGGACGCGGCCAATATTCTGAAACCGGCGCTTTCGCGCGGCGAGATACAGTGCATTGGCGCAACCACACCGGGCGAATATCGCAAGTCGATTGAAAAGGACCGCTCGCTCGAGCGGCGTTTCCAGGCGGTAAAAGTTCCACCGCCGAACGAGACCGACGCAGTCAAGATCTTGCAGGGCATCAAGGAGCGGTACGAGAAGTTCCACGCGGTTACTTATACCGACGACGCCATCAATTTTTCCGTGTCGCATTCCAGCCGCTATATTCCCGACCGTTTCCTGCCGGATAAGGCGATCGACCTGATCGACGAAGCAGGCGCACGGGTGAAACTGCGCCAGACTACGTTGCCCGAAGAGTTGACGGAAGTCCAGAAGCGGATCAAGTTCATCGTCCACCGCATGGAGAACGCCATCGCGAACCACGAGTTCGAGAAGGCGCGCTTCTATTCGGACGAAGAACGCAAGGAGCGCGAAAACCTGCGCGCTCTTCGCGAAAAATACCACCTCGATGAGTCCTCCACCGGCGTTGTCGGTCGGGAGGACATCGAGGACGTGGTCTCGCGCTGGACCGGCGTTCCCATTACTTCGATCAAAGAAGAAGAGACGCAGAAGCTGCTGCGCATTGAAGAAGAGCTGCACAAGCGCATCATTTCGCAAGATAAAGCGATCAGCGCTCTGGCTCGCGCCATTCGCCGCTCGCGCGCCGGGCTGAAGAGCCCGAACCGGCCGATTGGATCGTTCCTGTTTCTCGGGCCAACGGGCGTCGGCAAAACCGAAGTCGCGCGCACGCTGGCGCAGTTCATGTTCGGTAGCGAAAAAGCTCTGGTCCGCTTCGATATGTCGGAGTTCATGGAGAAGCACTCGGTTTCGAAGCTGATCGGGTCGCCTCCCGGATACGTCGGTTATGAAGAAGGTGGACAGCTGACAGAACGCGTCAAGCGGGCGCCATATTCTGTCGTTCTGCTCGACGAAATCGAAAAGGCGCACCCCGATGTCTTCAACATTCTGTTGCAGGTCTTCGAAGACGGCCAGTTGACCGACGGATTGGGCAACACCGTCGATTTCAAAAACGTCATCCTCATCATGACCTCGAATATTGGCGCGCGGCACCTGATGAAGCGCGAGGGATTGGGCTTCCAGTCGACGCAGGACGAGATGGTTTCCGCCAAGATCGAAGACCTGGTGAAGGGCGAAGTCAAGCGCACCTTCAACCCTGAATTCCTGAACCGCGTCGATGAGGTCATTCTCTTCATGGCGCTCGGCGAGCAGGATTTGATCCAGATTCTCGAACTCATGGTCAGCCAGCTGAATCAGAATCTGGCGCAGCGTTCGATCACGGTGACGGTTGCGGACGAGGCGAAGAAATGGATTCTGAACCAGACCCTGACCGACCGCAGCTATGGAGCGCGTCCGCTGCGGCGCGCGCTGCAGAAGTACATCGAAGACCCGCTGTCGGAGGCGCTGATCCAGGGAACGATCACCACGCGACCGGCGTTTATCGAAGTCTTTCTCGAAGACAACAAACTCTACTACCGTCCGGTCGATTCGGAAAAGAACGAGGGCGTGCTGCTGTACGAGAGCTAATCGTCAGTTATCAGTCGTCAGTTATCAGTGAAGGCCGTCAGCGAAAGCCGGCGGCTTTTGTTTTTGAGATACACTCTCAAATACAGCTATGCGCCGCGTAACTCTATTTGCCTTCCTACTTACAGCTTTGTTTCTCCCGCTAGCGCAGGCGAATCGGCAACAATCCACATCTCCCGATACCAAACCGATTGAAGATAAGTCGCAAGCGGTCACCTCTTCCAAGCCGGATTATTCCAAGGAAGCTTCCGTCGTAGAGAAATACCAAGTCCGCTTACGCTTTGAGAATGACGGCACGGGCCGCCGTGAAGAGACTGCTCGCGTCCGCGTGCAAAGCGACGCGGGAGTACAGCGCTGGGGTCAATTGCGATTTGGCTACAACTACGCGAATGAAAGCATTGAAATTCCCTACGTACGAGTTCTCAAAGAAGATGGCTCCGTAGTTAAGGCAGGCGCCGACGCGGTTCAAGAGCTGAACGAGCCTATCCAGCGCATTGCACCGGTTTACACCGATTTTCGCGAGAAGCATGTCACCGTGCCCGGTTTGCGGGCAGGAGATGTGCTCGAATGGCAGAGCGTAGTAGTAACTCACACTCCGCTCGCACAAGGGCAGTTTTGGACGCAGCGTAACTTCGACAAGGCACAAATCGTGCTCGACGAAGAACTGGAGATCGATGTGCCTGCGGCGCGCGCCGTAAAGTTGAAGACGAAAACCGGCTACGATGCGAAAATCACCGAGGAAAACGGTCGCCGCGTCTATCGCTGGTCCACGTCGAACCTGGAGACGGAAGCCGAAAAGACCGCAAAAGATAAGGATAAGGAAGACAAGGAAAAATCCGCGAAGAAGAAGAAACATGCGGACGACACCGCCGACGTTCAGTTGACATCTTTCGCCAGCTGGGAGGAGGTTGGGCGCTGGTATGCAAGTCTGGAAAAAGACCGGCGCGCTCCCTCGCCGGCGGTGAGGGCCAAAGCCGAAGAGCTAACCAAAGGGCAAAAGTCTGACCTCGATAAGATCGAAGCGCTCTATGACTACACAGCCCTGAATTTCCGCTATGTGAGTCTGGCGCTCGGCCTCGGACGCTATCAGCCCCATGCCGCTGACGACGTGCTGCACAATCAATACGGCGACTGCAAAGACAAACACACGCTTCTGGCTGCGCTGTTAGAGGCCGAGGGCTTTCACGCGTCGACAGTGCTCATCGGTAGCGTGCATAAACTCGACCCAGAGATTCCTTCGCCCGCGCAATTCAACCACGTCATCACCATGGTGCCTCTCGGCAACGAGGAAGTCTGGGTGGACACGACGACCGAGGTGGCGCCGTTCCGGCTGCTCGTTTTTCAGCTTCGCAAGAAACAGGCGCTGGTAATTCCTCAGGATGGCGCACCGCATCTCGAAGAAACGCCGTCCGACACTCCTGTCCCAGATACTGAGTCCGTCGAAATCGACGGCAAGATCGACGATACCGGCAAGCTGGATGCCAAAATCAGGGTTGCGGCGCGAGGCGATTCTGAGGTGCTGGTTCGCTTCGGGATGCGCGCCGTGGCCAGCTCGCAGTGGACGAAGATCATGGAGGGTGTGAGCGCAAAAGAGGGGTGGGGCAGCGATGTCAGTGAAGTTAAAATCTCCGACCCTGCCGCGACACGCGAGCCGTTCACTTATTCTTACCGCGTTGCCAAGGCCAACTATCTCGATTTTTCCAAGAAAAAATCGGAGGTGAAGTTTCCCGCGTCCACTGTTGGTCTCGCGAACGCCATTTCCGAAGACGCAGACAGCCCCGATCCCATCAAACTCGGCGCTCCGAATACGCACGAATACAAAATCAGACTTGAGTTTCCCGTCAAATGCACCGTGCGCCCTCCGCTGCCTGTTTCTGTAAAGCGCGACTACGGCAGCTACGAAGCAAGCTACAAACTGGAAGGAACCGTACTCACTGCCGATCGCAAACTTATAATCAGCGAGGCAGAATTGCCTTCATCGAGAGTGCAGGATTATCTGGCTTTCCGCCGCTCCGTGACCGAGGACCTGGCGCAGAGAATTGCGTTTGAGCCTGACATCGTCTCGATCCCGGCTCTAACCGCGGATTTGAAACCGGCCGATCTGTTCAGACGCGGCAACGACGCTCGAAAAGACGGCAACTACGCGGTGGCCATCGATTTTCTCAAGCGCGGAGTCGAAGCCGACCCAAAAACCAACGATGGATGGAATGAACTCGGCATCGCCTACCTCGATTCCAACCAGGACGAACAGGCGATCGCGGCGTTTCAAAAGCAGATCGATGTGAATCCTTACCATCAGTATGCCTTCGAAAACCTAGGTCGCATCTATCTGCGCCAGCGGAAGTATGACGAGGCCATAAAGTGGTTCAACAAGCAAATCGAGGTTGATCCGCTCAACAAGAATGCGCACAACAACCTGGCCATCGCTTATCTCGAGCAGCACAAGTATCAAGATGCATTGCCGGAGCTGGAAAAAGCGGCGTCCCTGGAACCGGATAACGCGGAGGCGAAGGTCCGCCTTGGCGAAGCCTACTTAAATCTGGACGAGGATGACAAAGCCATGGCGGCATTCGATCAGGCTCTGAAGATTTCCGCCAGGCCGGCAGTATGGAACAACATTGCCTATCAGCTGGCGCTCAAGAAAACACACTTGGATCTGGCTCGCAGTTATGCCGAATCGGCTGTTTCTACAACCGCTGCCTCATTGCGCACTTTGTCGCTCGATCGACTCGAAACCCGCGACATTGGTCATACCGCGACGCTGGCGAACTGCTGGGACACGCTGGGTTGGGTCGCCTTTGTCGATGGCCAGTCAAGCCAGGCGGAAAAATACCTGACGGCGGCATGGCAACTCTCGCAAAACTCGGATAGTGCCGATCACTTGGCGCAGATCTTCGAGAAGCAGGGCGAGAAAGAGAAAGCAATCCGCTTCTATGCGCTGGCGATGAACGTGCGCCGTCCGGAAACGGAAACGCGTCAACGTCTGGTGGCGCTTGCAGGCGGCGATGACAATGCCGATGCGATGATTGCGAAAACACGGGAAGGTTTTGCTGCGCTGGGCGCGATGCACGTACCCAATCCCTCGAAACTGGAGGGTAAAGCCGATTTCTTCGTTCTGCTGAAGAGTGGCTCTGAGTCGTCAGTCACCGTCGACAACGTCAAGTTTGTGAGCGGAGAGGAAAAACTCAAGCCGTTTGGCGACGCGCTCCGCAGCGCCCGTTACGATCAGTCTTTGCCTGACGGAACCCCGGTCAAACTGCTGCGCCGAGGAACGCTCTCCTGCGCTGCAGTCGCCGATTGCACCTTTCAGTTGACGCAGCCAAGTGAGGTTCACTCCGTGAACTGAACCAATCGGTGTTTTTTCCCTCAACGCTTGGGTTGTTAGCCGACTGCATGTTGCCCTTCATACATGCCTCAATTGGGAATAAGTCGCGATTACCCGGCCGGGCGATTGACCGGCGGCGGAAGTTATGTTTAACTGCTAGGAATCGGGGCGGGCTCAACGCTGTAGTGTTGGAATGTGCGGAAAAAATTCCGGGGCGTGAGACCGAGGTGCAGTATGAAGTCTAGCTATCTGGTAGTCCTCGCGGTATCCCTTCTGGTTGTAACTCTTCTAAGCGTGAGTGCTGGTGCGCGGGAAGTCGTGTTGCCCGCCGGTACTCTTCTGCAGTGCACCATGAATGAACCGAACTTTTCTTCGGCAACGGTCGCGATCGGCGATCCGGTGCTTTGCCATCTGCACTCGGTCACGGAATTCGGCCAGCAGACGTTTCCGCGCGGCAGTTATCTGGTTGGCCATTTGGAGTCGGCCAAGGATCCCGGACATTTTTGGGGCAAAGGCTACATGAAGCTGGTGTTCGACCGCATTGGATTGCCGCAGGGCGATATGCCGCTCGACGCCAAGGTGATCGCGACCCGCGGCTACAAGGTGGATAAAGACGGCGATATCCGCGGCAAAGGCCACGCCACGCGCGACGCCATCGAATGGCTGATTCCACCGCTCTGGCCGTGGAAGATCATCATGCTGCCGGCGCGGGGGCCGCGGCCTACTCTGAAAGGCGAGAGCATGCTCACGCTGCGGCTGATGGATGACGTGCAAATACCGCAGGTGAACGCCTCGAACGGGCCGGACTGGCACTTCTTCGGGCGTCCGCGAGTAGAAAACGACTCGTACTATCAGGGTTCTTACGAGGGCGCGAGCGCCAGGCAGACCGATGACGGGATTCCTCAACTGACCGTACGCCGGGTAAGCGTCACCGCTAGCGAGCAGACGGCAACCCAGGATCGGGATTTCGTCTACGCCAGCTACGTCACGAAATCTGCGACCGGCGGTGCGGCTCCGGGAGTGCCGGTATTTGTGCTGAAGAGCGGCATGGTTCTGGAGGTGGGAAATTACATCTACCAGGATGGCCGCATCAACTATGAACTGGCCAGTGGCGGCAACGGGGTGATCAGCACCGATGAAGTCGATTGGACAACGACTACTAGGGTGAACAACGAACGCGGCGTGCGGGTAATGCTGCGGGGCGGGCACCCGGGCGGCGGCGAGGCGGGATACTAAATTTTTCGGTCATCAAGCCTAGAGCCGTCGGCGCAAGCCGGCGGCTTTGGTTTTTCGGAGTTCATCCGCACAGCCGTCACCCACGTGACGAGATTCTCTGCGACCCGCACTCTGCAGGGGTCATCCATTGAACATCTCAGGTCTCAATCTCCGAGGGTCGTATGTCCAAAATCAACATTGCGCAGAAATTCGCCGGCATTTCCGATCACTGGAAGCCCCGCATCGCCGCAGAACTCAACGGGCAGTACATCAAATTTGTGAAGTTCATCGGCGAATTTGTATTTCACCACCATGACCATGAGGATGAGATGTTTCTGGTGGTCGAGGGCCGATTCCGCATGGAGTTTCGCGACCGGCATGAGTGGATTGAAGAAGGGGAGTTTATCGTGGTGCCGCGTGGCGTCGAGCATCGTCCCGTGGCCGACGAGGAATGCTCGGTCATTCTTTTCGAGCCAGCGAGCACGCTGAACACCGGCAACCTGGAGAATGAGCGGACGCTGCATGAACTGCAGCGGATGTAAAAAGAGGCGCGCCGACAGTCCGTAGGGACGGACGAGCGCGTCCGTCCCTACGCGATATTATTGAAGCAATGGAAATCACCATCTACTCCGCGCCCTGGTGTCCGGATTGCCGCGAAGCCAAACGCTTTCTCGATCAGCACAACCTGGCATACACCGATATCAATGTCGAGACGACTCCCGGAGCGATTGAGGAGATCATCAAACGCACCGGCAAGCGCGCGATTCCGCAGTTTGTCATCGATGGCGAATGGGTACAGCCGTATGCCCCCGGCGAAGGCTTTCTTTATGACGAGATGGCCAAACGGCTCGGGGTCGAGTTGTCCAATCCTTAAGCCGCTGGAGCCAGGTGAGGTGCGCCGAGCCCCGTCTTCTACGTTACCTTTGGCCGCCAGCGATTCGACTTCGGTACCCTACTAGACAAGGCCTGAATACGTCAGGATAGTGATCTACCCGGATTCCGCTCCCCACCGGGCCTGACATTATGTTCGATTCCGAGCGTGGGGAAGGCGAATTAGTCGAGACCTGGCAGCGGTTTGTGCAAGGGCTGCTGGGCGTGCTCGCTCTGATTGGCGCGGGAATTATGGCTCACTATTACGCGCCGCCCGATACTGCCGAACTGGATCAGCAGGTGCATCAACTCTCGCGCCAGGTAGCGGATTTACAACGCCAGCAGTCGTTTTCGTCTGCAGCCGTGGATGACGCTCGGGGATCGGTGGCGTATGTCTACGGGGTCTATCACGTCTCCGGCCGGGGGAACCTGCGCGCTCGCGTGTCGGGCACGGGATTCGTGGTTGCTACGGGGTTGCTGGCTACGAATCGCCATGTAGCCGAACCCTGGTACGGCGATCGAGAGGTCGCTGTAGCATTGCGCGAGGGCGGCACGCCTGCGCTGGAGAAATTGGAGGCATATTTCCCCGGATCGCCGCTTCCAGTCAAGCTTGAGACCGCTGTTCTGGCCACTCATGGAGACCTGGCGGTGCTGCGTTTTGAAAACACGGCCTTCACCAACAAACTTCGCCCGCTGACTCTGGCGCAGGCAGCGCCGCACGTGGGCGATGCGGTGAGCGTGCTGGCTTATCCGATGGGAGTGACAGGTATGGTCGCCAAGTCGCCGGCGGCGGTGTACGAGCGGCTTGCGTCGCATCCAGATAATGCCGAGACAGCAGGAGAACTGGCGGCACTCTCACTGATCAGGCCTTCGGCGACCTTCGGCCATGTCGGCGACGTGACCGGCGACAAGTTGATCTACGATGCGCCGACGGCACGCGGGGGCAGCGGAGGACCGATTCTGAATCTGCGCGGCGAGGTTGTGGGTATCAACTCGGCATACATTGACGGCTTTTCCGGCGGAACGCTTGGGATCACGACCGCGGAGCTGCGTCCACTGGTGGAAACGGCAAAAACAAAGAGAGAGAGATTAAAGACGGACTCCGAAGAGTCGTGTCAAGTCACAGGCGTCAGTTGCCAGCCAAAACGTATCGGCGCTGCGCTGCGAACGAAGAACTGAGAGAGCTAGGAGCTAGGAACTGAAAAGTCGCTGCCTTCCCTAAGAAGTCTCATTCCGAAAGCTGCAATTCGTTGCACAAGGACCCCCCAATCACGATTGTTAGTTCATCACAAACAGACAAAGTGCCCTGGATTCAGGTACATTGTTAACTTATCGACTTGACTAACTGGCCTTAGGGCTGCTGTTAAACGGGGAGTAAAGCCACGGTGGAAGACGGACCGAAGACGGTTTTCGGCCCGTTTCCGTGAAAGCGGCGGACAACATATTCCCGCCAGACAGGTTCAAAAAGAGTTGAGTTCCAGAGATCTCGTAATGGTGATGATTAAGAAATTTCTGTTGGCGGTAGTATTGCTGAACCTCGCGCTGGCCGTCGGTTGTGCGACGGGTGGCAATGGCATTGTGACGCAAACGACGGTTACGGTCAGCGCTCCGGCCGGAATTAACACTACCGCAACCTACCCGACGCAGACTTTTACGGTCACGGCGACGGTTACCAACTCGTCAAATACGGCGGTTACCTGGAGCCTGAGCGGCAGCGACGACTGCAGCGGCAGTGCGTGCGGAACGCTGACGCCAGTCACACCAGCAACCAACCCGGCAACCGCAGTTTACGTAGCGCCTTCATGCGTCTCCCAGACGGTATGCCTCTCAGGTGCGGAGCCGATCATCACGGCGACACTCGTGTCCGACACGTCGATAACGGGCACGCTGGGAATCGGACTGGTTGACATCACCACCGAGGTAGCGCCTTCGACGGTAAGTGTGGGCACCGGCCTGACCCAGCAGTTCACAGCGACAGCCGTGCCCGACGACGCGCCGCAAACCTTTACCTGGACGTGCTCGGCGAACGGCAATCCCTGCGTGAGCTTTAGCCAGGATGCCAATGTGTCCGGGTTGGCCTACTATACGGCGAGCGATAACTGCAGCGGTTCTTGCGTTACGATATCGGCGATTACGCCGCTCGACCCAGCAGGCTGCTCTGACAATCCCAAGAACTGCACACTCGCGAAATTCGCGCTGGTCACCTCCCGCGTCAGCGGGACATATGCATTCCGGTTTTCGGGCTATGACAGCAGCAATCATCCTGTAGCTGTCGCTGGAACTTTCACAGCGACGAACGGAACGATTACGAGTGGCGTAGAAGACGAATTGACCTCGGGCGGGCCGAACACACAGATTGCGATTAGCGGAGGTTCCTACACTCCCACGTCCTCTGACCCTAACAATTCCAACAACGCGGGCACGTTGATTTTGACGTTGCCGAGCGGAGTCTACCCAAATCAGTTTCAGGCAGTTCTCGATGGCGCCGGCGACATTCAGATGATCGAAAATGACGGCCATGGCAGCGGTTCCGGAGTTGCCGAGCCGTTGACGAAGAACAACGGTTTCAACTCGTCCGGCGATCAGACTTTCGCCTTTGGCTTTACCGGCGTCGATTCGTCCGGCAACCGCATTGGCTACGCCGGGCTGATACCCATGAACGGAGCAGGCGTTGTCAGCGGTGGCTCGATCGATGTGAACGATAACGGCAATGCCAAAAACAGCATCTGCAGTGCTCCGCCGTGCACAGTAACGGGAACCTACCAACAGCTTGCCAGTGGCGCGTGGCAATTGGCGCTGACGGCGCCGATCGCGATGAATTTCGATTTTTACGTCGCCAATGGGAACACGAAAGCTACAACTCCGCTGACTCTGTATGCGATTTCCACCGACAGCAACCCGGCGGTTTCGGGCACGATGGTGCTCCAGGATTCGACGCAAACCTATAACATCAATGCCTTCGATGGCGTTAGCGTTTCCGCTCTCACGGGGTTGAACGGCGCGAATACGAATGTCTCGTTGACGCTCGGCACCACCGACGGCAGTGGCGACTTCAGCGGCCAATACGACCAGAATAATGCCGGCACGATCAACTCCGCCATCCAATTCAATACCTCGGGAAACTCGACGGCTTACATGTATGCGGCGTCGTCCAGCAACAACGGACGATACACATTTCCGATGCTTGGCAATCCCGGCGCAAATCCGGTTGTGGCTCCGGTTCCATTTATTCTCTACGCCAGCGGAGCCAATCGCGGATTCCTGCTCGACCAGTCTAGTTCGGCAGTGATGACGGGAACCATGAATCCGCAAGGCAAAGGCGGGGGTTACTATGACCCTTCGGAGTTACCGGGAACGTATGCCGCTGCGACCACTACGAGCGCCACATCGGCAATCACCCCGACTGCGGCGAATCTGCTGCTGACGTCTACGGGAAATGCCACCTACAACGTCGCGGGGACGCTGTATCCGGGCGCTCAGGCAGTGCCGAGCGGGTCCAGTTACACGCTGACGGACACCGGGCCAGGCACAATCGTGCTGAGCGGTCAAAACGGTCAGCCACCCCAGAACTATGCGATCTATACCGTCGACACTTCGGGTTGTTCACCAACCAGTGCAAGCCCGGTGTGCTCAATTCTGGATTTTTTCATGATCGATGAGGATGAGAAGAATACGACTCCGGCCGTCATCTTTGCGCACCAGTAATCCCAGTAATCTGCGAGCACTCGTGATGGCGTAACCTCTGCGCCTGAAGGCGCGTTGAAAGACAACTCGTTGATCGCAGCGGTGAAACGCCGCACCACACAAAAGCTAAAGACCGACTTGATTTTTTCGCAGTGTGTAAGGTCGGAACTTTTTCTAACTCTAACAACCTTGTCTCGAGCTTCACTTCCCGCGAATCACAGTCTTGGCAATGGCGAGATTATCGAAACGGTCGTAGGCGCGAACCACGACGACATGGTCACTCGCCGTGTTGTTAGCCATCATGGGCGGCGGAGCAGCTTCCGATTGCGGCACGGAGACGCGAAAGTCGTAGTCTTCGGTTTTCGAATCCGACAATTGGCCAACCGGCTCGACGAACTGCCATTCGCCGCCATCGAGCGAATACTCGGCGCGCTTGATCGGCGAGAACGAATCGGTAGCGCGGAAGTGGACATGAATTTGCTTCCGCGCGTTTTCTTTAGAATCGCTCTCCTTGGAATTGGATTCCAGCGCAGCGGTCAGGTTATCAATCACCGGAGGAGTGTTATCGACCTCGAAGCGGGCGCTATCGCGCTCGGCGTAGAGCGCGTCTCCAGGCGAATGCGAGGGCGCATCGGAAGCGATGACCTTCATCGTGTAGCCGCCATCAGGCATGAGACTGGCGTCGAACGAGTAAAAGCGATCGAAGAGATTATTCTTCAGCAGTAGCCAGCGCGATTCGCCGTCGCCGCGGTAGTAGACAGTGAACACAAATTGATCGTCGTTATCGTCGTGCGCCGACCAGCGAACTCCAATCGAATCGTGGTCGCGAATCGATGGAGGCGGAGACTCGAAACGCGGCTGGCCGGCAATCTGTGTGTCGGCTCCGGTGACACGTGGAATGGGCTGATAGCGATAGCCGGGCTGCACCGTAATCTCGTCAATCTCAGGTGCAACGTTCTTCGGCAAATAGTAGAGGAGGACGTCGTCAAGGCGAGGCGCTGGATTTCCCGCCCGAAGCACGGCTTTCCACTGCACGAAGCGCGCAGACGGGACGTTGAGCGCCGAGCCGGCGGAAAGATTAACAGGCGTCCAATGGCTCCAGTTGCGATCAGGATTGTCGACGTTGCCGCTGCGGGCATAAAGCTCGACAGCGCCGACGCTGCGCACGCTGGCGCGTCCCCACGAGGAAAAAATGTGCGCATCGAAGACATCGCTTTCGTAGGTGCCTTCGGACTCCGGGCCGGGACCAAGCACAAAAATCTTGCCGAGATTGCTACCAGAGGAGTAGAGACCGCCGCCCGGAGCAGCGGCAAATGCCGTGATCTGCGTGGCGCTCGCTTTGACTAAGTCGGTGAAATCGTCAACGCCATTAATGGCGAAGATGTGACCGCGATTGCCGGTGCCGGCGACAAGGCGTCCGCGCTGATCGAAGGCGAGAGCATAGACCAGATCTTCGTGCGAGGTCCAGAGGCGCGAAGGTGCGCCATCAGGCGCGATACGATAAATTTCGGATCCGCCGGTGACGCCTGCGCCGGGAGCGGGAAATGGCGTTGCAGGAGCAGCGGATGCGGGGCCGAGAGTAATCGTGCCGCCGGGCGCTACCGGATTCGGCACAGGAGCTGTGAGCGTGATGCTCATCTGCGGGCTTGCGCTTTCGGGATGCTTTTCTCCGGCGCCGGCGGCGTAGATGTTGCCCGCTGCGTCAATGGCGAGAGCTGTAATTTCCTTCTTCGGTGCGCTGTAGAGAACGAAGGCGTCGCCGTTGGGAGCGATGCGGTAGATGAGACCGCTGCCGTCGGAGCCGGCAATCAGATTTCCTTTGGGATCGAGCGCAAGAACGCGGATGTGAACTTCATCGCTCTTGAAGAAGAGCGAGTGCTGGCCGTTAGCGGCGACCTTGTAGATTTCACCGTGATCGCCGGTAGCAACGTAGAGATTGCCTGCGCCATCGAGAACCATATCCCAGATGTATTTTGAACCGGGATCGAAGTAGGGAGTTGCGCTCCATGATTTCTTAAAAGACGATTTGTTGGAAAGCGATTCCTTGGAAGACGATTTCGCGGCTTTGCCGGTCTCCGCCGAGTTGGCCTCAAGACGGTACACTTTGCCGTCGGGCGCGGTAGCTGCATAAACAATGCCGCTTTTGTCGACGACGAGTGATTGCACCTGCAATTCCTGCGGCTCGAAGATAGCGATAGTCTGGCCATCGGGCGTGATGCGATAGACACGAGCAGGCGCTCCAGCGGCAGCGTAGATGTTTCCGGCGGAGTCCGATGCAATCGACCAGATGTAGGTCGAAGGCGTGGTCGTGAGCGCCTTAAAGGCCGGGGCGAGCTCGAGTCCGCCCTGGCTGCGCAGGGCGATGCCCTTTGGAGTTCCCTTCGTCAGTTCGTCGAATTTCGATTGTTCCCAGGTTCGAGTACCTTCAGCCGAGGAGAGTGAGGAAAGCGTTAAGACTGAAAAAACGAGTGTGGATAACAGAAGCGTCTTACGATCCAAAGTCATACCTCAATGTAATCTTTTTGGCAGAAAGCCGCGCGTGTCCAGCCTGGCCGTACGGGCGTCACGCCCGCCCTCCACGAGCTGAAGGCAGCTACTTGATATTAATTGTGAGCATCTGCGCGCCGGAGACTACGTAGTCGAGCGGTTCAGTGGAGGCTTCGCTGACCGACGATTCGCCGAGCACGACCATATCCTGCGTGCCGCGCATGTTCTCCATCACGTTCATGACAGAGAGCGGGAGGGTCGGCATCACTTTGTCGGCAACCATCGCTTCGGGGTCGGACTCGATGAGCGAAACATAAACGCGATCGTCGGCGCGCTCTTTGTTAAGCAACGCGATCGTCGGCCCAAGGCCGAGACCCCGGTTCATCATGGGCGTGCCGCGGTGGATGCGATCGAGCGTATCTCCGTCGCTGACCAGGATGCGCAGAGTTCCCTTGGCAGTGGAAGTTGGAATGCGAATGGGAATCTGCCGCACGAGCCGCTCGCCACGATAGGGACGAATCACCGTCTCGACCGTGATCTGGTCGCCGGGACGAGCTTCGGTCATATCAGTGCGCGCCGCTTCCAGTCGGGCCGAGCGACGCTCGCGAACCAGATCGAAATCAAGTTTGATGCCCTCAACGTCGGGAACGTCGAAGGGATTGGTATAGATGCGTCCAAAGCGGTCGCCGATCGTAGCAGCCGCCAGAGCCGCCGCAGGCTGCCCGTTATCCTGCGGGGCAAACATGTTGCGCATCGTAACCTCGGGATAACCTTTTACGCTGAACACGCCATTCATGCGATACGTGATGTCTTCGCCATATTCATTGGTGCCATGCAGTGCGTTGAAGACGGTTGCTGTCATCGCCAGAGGACTCAAACGGGCGTTGTTGAGAATCTCGTAATGGAATTCCTTGGTCGTCGAGCCACTTTCTCCAGCGATGTGCATGGCGATGGTCACGGGAATCATCTTCGATTCTCGTCCGGGTATGCCCATGATTCCGTTCTGGCGATCCTGCACGAAAGCACCAACGGTCTCGGTTGTGTTGACGATCTTGAAGGCATTCAGCGGCGATGGCAGCGTGGCCAGCACGGTCGCCTTGGTCATGGGCAGATCGACTTCGCCAAACTGCAGCAATGGATGGCCGCAGGCGAGCAAGCGCTGCGGATCGACGTAAGTCACGGTGCAGGTAGCGGCAATATCCATATCGCCGCGGACGAGCACGGCGCTGACGGCCGATCCTGGCTCGATTGGCTCCGGTTGCTTCTGATCGCTCGCCGAGCCGATGCCCATCACCGGAACGATACCGGCCTGCGCAAACTGCGAACCGTAGCGCTGCAAGGTGTCAGCGGAAAAACCGTTAAATACAAGCGGCGTTTCGATGGGCTTGAGATAGTCGGTATAGTTCTCGACAGGCGCTGCGCCATTTTCCGCCGGGCTTGCGGTCGCAGAAGTCGATTTCTGCGCTGAAGAGTTGCTGTCTGGATTGCCGGCACGCACTGAGTCCGCCGACGCACCTTGTCCCGCGCTCTGTCCTGAACTTTGTCCAGAACTATGGTCGAGCGCGCTGATCTCCAGCATCTCTTCGATCGGCGTGACGCCCGCGATCGGTTCCTTGGAGAATTCGCCGATGCGAAAGGCGAGCGCGCCTGCAAGTTTGCCATCGAAGTAGACGGGGCTTCCGCTCATGCCGGCTACCACGCCGGTATATTCGGGCTTACTGCCGTGGAGGCGCACGAGAATGATGTCACCCTTGGGACCGTTTACGTTACGCATGACACCCAGAACTTCCACCTCCATCGACTCCGGCTGCACCCCCTGAAACACGGTGAGCGCCGTGCCTTTCATGCCCGCGTGGATCTGATCCAGCGGCATAATGGCGATCACAGGTTTCGATTGCGTAGTAGCTTGCTGTGGAGTGGTTTGTGCCGTAGCCCAGACAACCAACAATAGAGACAAGACCACGACGAGTGCGCGCGCAACTTTACCCATGGACAACCCCGGAGATCACAATTGATTTGCTGCTTTAAAGACTCCGCCTATCAGAAGTTTTGCCAGGGGAGGCAGCATTTTTCAAGGCCCGAAAAACCCCAACTGCAGAGTACTTGCATCTATACTAGCACAGGAGCTTCAGAGGTATCCCTATGTTTTCCAGCGAATTTGGCGTGCAAAACCGCTCGCAAAGCACTTTCTCTAAGCCTGTGATCCTGTTGACGTTTGTTCTTTTCTGCATGGCCGCGGCGTTTTCGGCACAAGCTCAAGACTCTTCTCAGCAACCACCGCAGCAGCCACCTGCGAATCCGAATCAGCAGGAAGCGCCGCCGGAAGCGGGTGGGCCGCAGAACGATATCGGACCGTACGTGATCCCGAAGAAGAAGGAAGAACCTCCGCCGCCGGCGCCGGAAAAGCCGAAGAAAATTGAGGGCATGCCCGACTACTCACTTCACGTCGAAGTGCCCGTGGTGAGCCTTGATGTGCTGGTGACCACGAAAGACGGCCAGCTTATTCCCGGCCTGAAGAAAGAAAACTTCAAGGTGATGGAGGATGGCCAGGCCCAGCAGATTGCGACTTTCAGTCAAACCCAGGCTCCGATCACGGCTGTCTTGCTCGTCGAATTTGCCTCGACGAACTATTCCTTCGAGGTCGAGGCCTTGCGAGCGTCCTATGCTTTTGCAAACACGCTCCAGAAAGACGACTGGATCTCGGTCATTTCGTACGACATCAAGCCCTACATTCTCACCGATTTTACCCAGGACAAGCGCGCTGCCTACGCAGCGCTGAACGAGCTGCGGATTCCGGGTTTCTCGGAAACCAATCTATTCGACGCTTTGTTCGACACTCTTGATCGCATTGATCGCATCGAAGGCAAAAAGTACATCATTCTTGTCACCACCGGGGTCGACACCTTCAGCAAGATCAACTTGGACCAGACCATCAAGAAAGTGAAAGCCACGAAAGATGTCACGATCTACCCGATCAGCGTGGGATTCTGGGTACGTGAGGCGTGCGAAGACAGTCCCAGCGCTCACAGCTTCGCTTGCCAAAACAATCGCGGCATCGGAATACCAGCTGGCCGAATGACGTACCTGCAAGCCGACAACGAAGTAAGGACGTTCGCGGAACTGACCGGGGGCCGTGCCTATTTCCCACGCTTCCAGGGCGAACTGCCGGAGATTTTTCACGATATCTCATCCGACATCCGCAATCAGTACAGCATCAGCTACCACCCGACGAACACCAAACTCGACGGCACCTATCGCAAACTGAAAGTGGAGCTCCAGGCGCCCGATGGTGGTCCGCTGAAAGTGCACGACCAGAAGGGGAAGGATGTGAAGTACATCGTATACGCGCGCGAAGGCTACACAGCAAAGCATACGGTGGAGTAGCAAAAGATATCGGGTCATCGGTTGATTGGACCATCAGGCGATCGAAAGTCAAGAGCACACGACCTGAGATGACCAGATGGCCCGATCACCCGATGACCCGATGTCCTCCCCTGATTTACAATCCCCAGTTCCCCTCCACAAAGAATTGTTCCTAGGAGAAACCCGTGATCCCACGCTATACCCGGCCCGAGATGGCTCGAATCTGGAGCGATGAGAATCGATTCCGCACCTGGCTGGCGGTGGAAGTTGCCGCGACCGAAACGCTGGCCGAAGCCGGAATCGTGCCGAGGGAAGCGGCCAAGGCGATCCGCGCGCGCGCCGATTTCAATGTCGATCGCATCTTCCAGATTGAGGCCGAGGTCAAGCACGACGTCATCGCCTTCACCACGGCCGTAGCTGAAATCGTGGGTCAACACGCGCGTTGGTTTCACTATGGACTCACCTCAAACGATGTCGTGGACACAGCGCAAGCATTGCTCATTCGCGAGGCCTCGTCGCTGATCGCCGGCGATCTGGAGCGACTGGCCGACGTGCTCGAACGGCGCGCGTGGGAATTTAAAGATACGCCGATGATCGGGCGCACTCACGGCATCCACGCCGAGCCGATCACTTTTGGATTCAAGATTACCAACTGGTATTCGGAGACGCAGCGCAACATTGCACGCTTTCGGGCGGCGGCTGAGGATCTGCGCGTGGGCAAATTCTCCGGCGCAGTGGGTACGTTTGCTCATCTCACGCCCGAGCTCGAAGAAAAAATCTGCACGCGCCTGGGATTGAAAGCCGCCGCCGTGTCGTCGCAGGTGATTCAGCGCGACCGTCACGCTTTCTATTTGGCGACGCTCGCCACGATTGCTTCGACTCTCGACAAGATCGCAACCGAGATTCGTCACCTGCAGCGGACTGAGGTGCGCGAGGCCGAGGAATTTTTTAGCGAGAAGCAGAAAGGTTCGTCGGCGATGCCGCACAAACGGAACCCCGTCACCAGCGAGCAGATCAGTGGATTGTCGCGCGTGGTGCGATCAAACGCTCAGGCGGGATTCGAGAATGTCGCGCTCTGGCACGAGCGCGACATTTCGCACTCCTCGGCGGAACGCATCATCATTCCCGACTCGACGACACTTGCCGATTACCTGCTGAACAAAACCGCGAATCTGATCGAGACCATGTTCGTCTATCCGGAACGCATGATGGCGAATCTTGAGAGCACGCACGGCCTCGTCTTCAGCGGACAGTTGCTGCTTGATCTGGTGGAAGGCGGTGTTTCGCGTGAAGACGCATATCGGCTGGTACAAACTCACGCCATGCGTGCGTGGAAGGAAAATCTCGACTTCCATGAATTGATTCTGAACGATCCCGAGATTAGCGGACGCGTGCCGCGGGTGAAGATCGAGCGCGCCTTCGACCTGAAGCGGCAACTGAAGAACATCGACAAGATTTTTGCGCGGGTGTTCGCAGATGAAACCGCCAGGGGGGGGAATTCGATGCATTCGAAGAAGAAAACGAGAAGAGGAAAGCGAAAAGCAAGCGGCTAATGTCTTCGCTCCACTAGGGGTTCGCTGAGACATGCGCGCAACCACTGAGGCCAGCGCGCCGAAAGACTGCGGCTTAGTTCGCCTTGCGGGAGTGCACCAGCTTCAGGCTGTCGCTTTGCAGGATGCGCTGGATCTGATGTTTGGCATGGACCGTCCACGGGCCGGCGGTATCCAGCTTCACGTAGGCGCGCCAGTGTTGCAGCGCCTTCCGGGGTTCGCGCATTTTCTCGTAGGCGAGCGCGATGTTGTAGTGCGCATCGGCATAAGTGGGGGCAAGTTGAATTGCGGTTTTGTAAGCGGCGATGGCCTCCTCGACGCGGCCGGTCTCATCGAGCACGTTGCCTAAATCGAAATACGCGAGCGCGTAGCGCGGATCGATCTGAATTGCCGAGCGATAGTGCTTCTCGGCGAGCCCGTATTCCTGACGGTTGTAATATAGCGTTCCCAGGTTGATGTGCGCGGCGGCGTGCATGGGGTCCATTTCAAGCACCTTCAAATAAGTCGTAATCGCCTCGCTCTGCGTCGAGGGATTTTCTTCCTGCGCAATCCCGCGGGCAAACAACTCGGCAACGTCGGTAACGACCAGTTCCGGTCGATTTCGCGGCGGGCTGGTCACAACTTTGTTCTCTTCGGATGAAAAATCGAACATGAACTGACCGGCGATGGGTTCGAGCAGCCGCCCCTGATGCCGGAAGGCGACACGATGTCCACTTTGATAAGCGCTGGCTTCAAGCAGCGGATTCTCCATCCCCGCAACTTGTTTCTGCATGGCTTCGAGCGACTGGCGAATCACGGCCGGACGCACCCGCTGTGCACACAGGTCGCGTACTTTCTTGATCTGCACGAGATCGAAAAACGAATAACTTTCGGCCGCAGTCACGAGGCCAGCTTTTTCCCAGGTTTGCAGCTGGCGAGGAGCAAGATGGAGAATGCGAAGCAAATCGGCGCGGCTATAGCGATACACGGCTGTCAGCTCTCTGCAAGTGATTATCCGGCTTTTATACGGGAATGCAAGTAGCAAGCTGGTGAAATGTGTGGGAAATCGGGCAAAAATGGCACAGAAGTGGTATGGGCATTCTTCAGCTTCAGAGTAACAGCGAAACTTACTTCGCTCGCCGGAATCAGATCGGATGAGACTTCGTGTCAAGGTGGTTGTGTCTCCACCGAGTCCGATGCCAGTCAGTTGCGGGTTGTGTTGCGCATCATGCTGTGCACGTCGGCGTCGACTCTGTCTTGCAGTGAGAACTGCGGTGGGAAGAGATGGCGGAAAGAGCAACTTCGCTGGAATATGCGGGCGAACAACGCGACGAGGCGGCGCTGATCCGGCGGGTACGCGAAGGCGAGCATGAACTTTTTTATGAGCTGGTTCGCCCCTACGAACGCCGGGTCTACGCGGCCGCGTTCGCCATTCTGCGGAGCGAGGCTGACGCCGAAGACGTGGCTCAGGAAGCGGTGCTGAAGTCCTTCAAGCACCTGCGGCAGTTTCGCGCCGAGGCGCGGTTCAGCACGTGGCTGCTGCAGATCGCGGTGAATGAGGCGCGGATGCGAAAAAGAAAAGCGCACGCCGAGATTATGGAGCCGATCGCCGATCGCGAGGACAGCGAGGGCAACTATACGCCGCGCGACTTCGCCGACTGGCGCGAGATTCCATCGGAAACGCTGGAACGCAAGGAGGTTCGGCAAAAGCTCGCGGAAGCGCTGTTGGGGCTGGGGCAAATCTATCGCGAGGTATTTGTGCTGCGCGATATGCAGCACCTCAGCATCGAAGAAACTGCCAAGGCGCTCGGCATTTCCCCCGCGTCGGTCAAAACCCGATTGCTGCGCGCCCGGCTCATGCTGCGCGATCTGCTCGCTCCTGGCCTGGGCGGCGCGTGGAGCAGCAAGTTGTCATTCGCCAAGGGGACAAAGCCATGGTAATCCATTGCGAAGAAGTTTGGCGCGAGGTTTCAAACTATCTCGATGGCGAAATCGATCCCAGTTTGCGCACTGCCATCGACGAGCACGTCCGCGGATGCCAGCGTTGTGCTGCGGTGCTCGACGGCACGCGCAACGTGATTCAGCTGTATGGGGATGAGCGCATGCTCGAAGTTCCCCTCGGGTTCAGCCAGCGCCTTCACCGGAGACTCGATGATCAGATGCCGCAGAATCGAAGAACCGTCCTCGGATGGCTGGTTGCCGCGGCCGCTGCCGTGCTCGTCGCTGGAACGATTGAGTTGTCGCGTTTGTCGGTATGGGGTCGACCCGATCTTCGTTCGCAAATGGCGCATCACGGTAACGGAGTGCCGGGGAATCTTATGGTGGTCGTTGCCGAAGACGGACGATTGTTTCACCTGGCGGGATGTTCATTCATCCATGAAAAAGACAAGCTGCGAACGATGACCGCGGCCCAGGCAACGCACGACGGTTATACGCCCTGCCCGCGTTGCCTGAAAAAGTATCTCGTCTCGACTTGATGCTTGCAGCCGGTGTAACTTTTGGTGTCCGGCTGAATCTTATAGTTGGCAGTCGAATTCAACGACTGCGCGTTTCAAAGGAGGTCCTTATGTCGCGATTTCCCCACCGCGTACTAGCCGTGCTCTTGATGGTGATGCTCGCAGGCGTCGCGGCCAAAGCCGGAGATCCTGCCACCGCTTTCCCGAATCCCACGGTGGACGCCACGCAGGCGACGAGCAAGTCCCAGCAGGCTGCTGTGCTGGCCGGAGGCTGCTTCTGGGGTATCCAAGCTGTCTTCCAACATGTGAAGGGAGTAATCAGCGCGACCTCGGGATACTCCGGCGGCGAGGCCAGCACGGCGCACTACGAGCGGGTCAGTGAAGGCAACACCGGCCACGCCGAATCGGTGAAGATTGTTTACGATCCCTCGAAGATCACTTACGGTCAAATCCTCCGCGTGTACTTCTCCGTGGCGCACGATCCTACGGAGTTGAATCGTCAGGGACCGGACGTTGGCACTCAATATCGGTCTTCCATTTTCTATGCCAACGATGAACAGAAACACATCGCCGAGGCCTACATTGCGCAACTGGATAAAGCCAAAGTCTTCCCCAGTTCGATCGTCACAGTGGTGGTTCCATTGAAAGCCTTTTATCCAGCCGAAGCCTACCACCAGGACTACGCAGCGCTTTATCCTGACAATCCCTACATCGTCTATAACGACGCGCCAAAGGTCGCTCACCTGCAGCAACAGTTTCCCGATCTTTACAAGAGCAGATGACAATGGTGAGTAAGTCCACAAAGATACGCCAGTAACATGGGCCAGTAACCTGGGATAGTTCCACGCTATTTCAGCCGCTCGTATTCTGCCTTAGCTTGCCTCAGGACAGGTATCTCGGCGTCCGCATCCTTCCACAATTTGAGAAAGTCCGAATAGGCCACGCGGGCTATACCCTTATCTCCAGTTAAGGCATACGCCCGGCCAAGCTGGAGACGGGCCAATGCACCCAAAGGACAATTGACGGTGATACCAGGATGGTCGAGAAATTTCTGGAATTCCGCCGCTGCATTGGTGCCATCGCGTAAGAGTAAGTAAGACTGGCCGCGAACATAGACGGGATAAAGGTAAGCTCCGATTTCGGCCTGCGGCAAAGGATTGCCCAGTTCGTAGGGAACGGCGTCGGCCAGAGCATCGATCGCTTTCGAAGGATTCTTGCGGTCGATTTCGATTGCGCCACGAATGGCCGGCAGCCAATAACGATTCACCACCGTATCCGACGGATAGCGCTTGCCTAGATCATCCGCAATTTGCTCGGCACGTTTGAAATCTCCGGCACGGGCCAGAGCTAGGGCGCCGAGAATCTGCATCTCGCGACTCGAGGAATTCGTCAGCACTGCATCCACGCGCTGCAGCGCTGGCGGATCGTTGCCAAACTCCGCTTCGCGCAACGCAGCATTCATCTGCCATCCCGCTGCAGTTTCCTGCTGATTGTTGCGCACAGCGGACTCCACAGCCTGTTGCGTCAACTCTCGCGCCCGCCGCAGCCGCCCGCCATAGGCCTCAGTGTCTGCCTCGGCCGAGAGCAACAGATTCTCGGCCGCCGGTTTTCCCGATGCCCACGCAGCTTGCCGTTGCATCTCTGCAGTGTCCGTTTCCAGGAATGCGATGCCATACAGATTCAGGTGCAGGAACGCAACATCCAGATTGCGCGCTTTTGCCTTCTGATAGGCGGCCTTTGCCTCTGGCAGCCGATTCAGCGCGGTGTAATGACTCATAAGGTTGACATAACCCACCACGCTGTCAGGGTTAAGGCGAACGTCTTCTTCCATTTCAGTTGCAGCCTGATCGTAGCGCCCAAGGTAACCATAAATTGCGCCTAAATCGCCGCGGGGCGCGTATTCGCGAGGATAATCTTCAGCCCAGAGTTGATAAGTTTCAGCAGCTTTCTCCAAATCGCCGGTCACCAGATGGTAGTAAAGGCCCGAAACCCAATACCGCTCGCGGTCGCTGACCTGATCGCGCAATTCATAGGCCTTGCGGAGATTCTCGCTGGCGAGTGTCGGCTCCCACAGATTGGTATAACTGGTTCCCAATGCCGCGTACGCGGCAGCAAAGTTCGGATCGAGTTCAACAGCGTGTTTGAAATAAGGAATCGCGGCCTCAGGTCCTTTTTCGAGCAGCGTTCTTCTACCTTGCGAAAGCGATTTGAGTGCTTCAAGCGACACGGTCGTATCCTGAACGATGGGCACGTCGAACTTCTGAATGCTGGCCAACGATTCGCCCAGCCTCTGGCGAAGCTTCGTCGTAGCGCCATCCAACGCCTTCAGTACTTTCTCTTTGCTCTCCGCTGTGACTTGCTCCTGAGCCAGAGGATCGCCCGTCGCACAGTTAATGGCGTTCACGCCAATCACATACTCGCTGCCCAGACGCGCGATTGAGCCTTCGATATACGCTTTGCTCGCGGCGCGCTGGCAGAGATCGCGCGCCACATCTCCGGTCACTTTGGTGCCCGGCGGCTTCGCCATCAGCTTTAGCACGGCGCGAGTCTTGGCATCGGAGAGAATGCTAAGAAAGGGCGATTGCGCCAACTGCACGGCCATCGCCTGTTTCAATGTGTCATCGAACACCGGGTCGCCGGTGGTGTTATCGAAATCGGCCAGCACCAGAGTGTCTTGCTCGGTCAGCACATGCGCGTGTCGCGCGCGAAGCATGAACGCTAACGCAACGATGGCTGCGATCGCGAGGACTCCTGCCGCCGCGAACCACAGCTTTCGACTGTGCAGGGCGCGGGTGACCCGAGCACGCCTTCCAGCCGCAATCTCCTTCAGGTCGTCGAGAATCTCAGCTGCCGACTGATAGCGCTCCGCGCGATCCTTCTGTAGAGCTTTGGCGATGATGTGCCCCAATCCCTCCGGAAGCTGCGGGCTAAGGGTCGTCTTCGCGAGTGGATCGCGATTGAGAATGGAATCAAAAACCACGGCGGCAGTAGTGCCGGCAAATGCCACCTGGCCTGTGGCCATCTCGTAAAATACGGCGCCAAGGCTGAATAAGTCGGTGCGGATATCAAGCTCTTCGCCACGGGCCTGTTCCGGCGACATATATGCGACCGTGCCGATCGCCATGCCAGTGCCGGTCAACTCGCCCGAACTTTCCTCCAACAAAGCGGAGCCCCCAGAAGCAATCGAAGCTTTGTGGCGCGCGGGAGCCAGTTTTGCCAGCCCAAAGTCCAATACTTTTACCTGCCCATGCCGAGTAACAAAAATATTGGCCGGCTTGATGTCGCGATGAATGATGCCTTGCGCATGAGCGGCATCGAGCGCCTCAGCGATCTGAATCGCCAGTTGCAGCAGGCGGTCCGCGGCCAGCGGCCCCGATTCGATGAGATGTTTGAGGGTCTGGCCGTCAAGATACTCCATGGCGATGAAGGCTCGACCTGCCTCCTCGCCGATGTCGTAAATCGTGCAAATGTTGCGATGGTTGAGGGAACTGGCAGCACGCGCCTCACGCTGGAATCGAATGATGGCGGTCGGATCTGCGGCGAAGCTTTCGGGCAAAAACTTCAGCGCCACCAGCCGCCCCAGCCGCGTATCGCGCGCTTTGTAGACGACGCCCATACCGCCGCCGCCTAATTTTTCGAGAATGCGATAGTGAGAGACCGACTGGCCTACCAGCGCCGAGCCACTTTCTTCGGCTGTCCGGGTGCGGGGTTTGGCTAACTGCCGCGCGGCCACTTCAAGGGCCGGCACTTCGATGAAGGTCTCCGCTGCGTCATCGAGGGCAAGCAGCGATTCGACCTCGCGGCGCAGCGCCAAATCTGCGCCACACTCGCTCTCGAGAAATGCGCGGCGCTCGGCCGCGGCACGCTCCAATGCCGAATGGTACAGCTGCTCCAACCGTCGCGCTCGTTCCTCGTCCCTCTCGCCAGCCATGGTCGTTACTCGCTAGCTGCTCACGCGGACTCGGCAGTCGTTTCCCCGTCCGTTTCCGCACCGGTTTCTCTGCTTAAAGCGCGCAGCAGCCAGGCTTTCGCAAACCTCCAATCGCGTTTCACGGTCTCGGGCGAAATTTTCAACGCTTCGGCGGTTTCCTTGACTTCGAGGCCTCCAAAAAACCGCAGCTCCACCACCTGGCTCTGTCGCGGATACAACTTGGCGAGTTCCGTTAGCGCGGCATCGAGCGCCAGAATATCCGCATCCTTCTGCGGCGCAACGAAAACAGCCTCGTCGAAGGAAACCTGTACCGCGTCTCCGCCTCGCTTCTGATAACCTCGCGACCGCGCGAAATCGGTGAGGATGCGGCGCATCATGCGCGCCGATATGGCGAAAAAGTGGGCACGATCCTGCCAGTCGACGGCGTTGATATCCACCAGGCGGAGATAAACCTCATTGACCAAGGCCGTGGTTTGCAGGGTGTGGCCGGATCTTTCCCTGGCCATGCAGCGGTGCGCAATCCGGTGGAGCTCTTGTTCGACGACCGGCGTCAATCGTTCGAGCGCCTTGTCGTCCCCCGCGCCCCAAGCTCTGAGCATTTGAGTGACTTCGACCTTTGAGGGGCTGTCAGCAAAACCGGCCATGGTTGCGGTCCTCGTGCGGCACGGAGGCAAAAGTGGCGTAGAGGCAAATTATCACATCGACCTCAGCCATGCCAGCGGCAGCCAAGGTTCAATTTCTCTCGTTCATATTGGCTCCCTCTGACCTTGGTTCCCGCGACATCAGCTGACGGGCCACATGAGACAGGCTTCGCGAACTAGAAAGGGGAACGGCAATCGTTCCCAATTTTGTTTTTCGGAACGGCATGGTTTACGGTGTTAGCAGCGGATCAACCCCTTATTACCGTGCCCAATTTCTGCGACGTCGCTCTTGCCGTGCCGCTGGATATGGCGTTTACCTACGCCATCCCGGCAGGTATGGAGCCGGTAGTCGGCGGGCGCGTGCTGGTGCCTTTCCGCGCAAAACGAATGTCGGGTGTGGTGGTTGATCTGCACGATCGTCCGCCGCAGCTCCAGACAAAGAAAGTTGTTGAAGCGCTCGATCTTTCGCCGGTTCTCGACGAATCTCTGCTGCAACTTGGGAAGTGGGTTGCCAATTACTATCTTGCGCCGCTGGGCGAAGTGTTCCGTAGCATGCTACCGCTGGCAGCGGAGTTCAAGCGCGCCATCACCTATCGCATTACCGATGAAGGCAGAATGGCGCTGCATCTGGCGGGGATGTCGGGGTCTTCGGCGCGTTCCAGGCGCACACCGGAAGAACAACTGACCGAATTCCGAGTGCTCGATTACCTTGCGGAGCGCGAGAGCGTACGAGGCGAGAGTTTGCGCGCGGCGACGCGAGCCGGAAAGGGTCTGCTTGCGGGCATGGTGCAGAAGAAATGGATTGTGCGTGAGGATGTTTCGGCTGCGCGGGAGGGGGTGCAAGTGGTGAAAGTTGCGGCGCTGATTGGAATAGAAGGAGGAACCGACAAGAAACTCAACGAGAACCAGCGCGCCCTGATTGAAACTCTGGCCGCAGCGGGCGGGCGACTGCCCGTGGAGGTTCTCCGCGGATTGGATCTTCCGCGCACCACGCTCGGCACGCTGGTGCGGCGCGGGCTGGTCGAAGTCGTTGATGAGCCGCAAAGCCTCACAGTTTCGAGGGCCAAACCTTCAAAGCTCAAGGCTCGGCAGTCTCCGTTTGAGTTCGAATTCAACGCGGCGCAGAAAGATGCGCTCGCCAAAATCACAGACGCTGTCGCATCACGCAAGTTCGCAGGTCTGCTTCTGCACGGCATCACCGGATCGGGCAAGACAGCCGTCTATCTCGCGGCTATGCGCGAGGTGTTGGAATGGGGGCGTGCGGCGATTTTGCTAGTTCCAGAAATTGGCCTGACCCCAGCCGTGGCGGCAGATCTGTACCAGGTGTTCGGCGATCAGGTTGCCATTCTGCATTCGGGGCTGTCGGATGCCGAACGAGCCGAACAGTGGCATCGCATTCGGCGTGGCGAGGCCCGCATGGTCGCGGGAACACGCTCCGCTGTGTTCGCGCCCGTTAGCGATCTGGCTCTCATGATCGTCGATGAAGAGCAGGACTCGTCTTATAAACAAGAGGAAACGCCGCGCTACCACGCCCGCGATGTGGCCGTGATGCGCGCGAAGATGGCGGGCGCAACCGTGGTTCTCGGCTCGGCCACGCCGTCGCTGGAATCGTATTTCAACGCGAAGAAAAACAAGTATGCGCTTGTCGAATTGCCCGACCGCGTCGAGCAGCGTCCACTGCCGGAAGTAGAAATTGTCGACATGCGACAGGAATTTCAGGAAACCGGGCAAGAGCAGGTCATCTCGCGCAAGCTGGCCGAGGAGATTCGCGAGCGGTTGGAGAAGAACGAACAGGTCATGGTGCTGCTGAACCGGCGTGGGTATTCTCCGGTCGCGTTGTGCCGAGCTTGCGGCAAGACGTTGCAGTGCAAGAACTGCGCCGTCTCGATGACGCACCACAAGCGCGAGCGCAAAATGGAATGCCATTATTGCGGTCATGTCGCGCAAATTCCTGACAAGTGCAGACATTGCGGCAGCGACTATGTCTACTTTGTCGGGACGGGATCGGAGAAGCTTGAGGAGCTGTTGCATGGAATGTTTCCGCAGGCGCGCATCGGCCGCCTCGACCGCGACACCGTGCGCGGTCGGGAGGATTTCGAGCATGTGCTGAATGCGCTCAATGAAGGCGCGCTTGACATGCTGGTCGGCACGCAAATGATCGCCAAAGGCCACGACGTTCACGGGGTAACGCTGGTCGGGGTGGTGGGAGCGGATATGGCGCTCGGGCTGCCTGATTTCCGCGCGGCGGAGAGAACGTTTCAATTATTGACGCAAGTCGCTGGACGCGCCGGCCGCGGGCAATCGCCGGGGAAAGTCGTCTTGCAGACTTATTTTCAGGATCACTATGCCGTGCAGTTTGCGGCACGCCATGATTTTGCCGGTTTCTACGAAAAAGAACTGCAATTTCGCGCCTGGATGCACTATCCGCCTTACAGCGCTATCGCCAATGTGCTGGTTCGCAGCGAGAAACTCGACGAAGCGCTAACGTGGTCGGGCGAACTTGGGCGCTGGTTTGAGACAACGCGCCATGAAGGGATTCGCGTGCTCGGGCCTGCCGCTGCGCCGATCACTCGCCTGAAGCGAGATTACCGCTATCACTTCATTCTGAAGTCGCCGAGCCGCGAAAAGATGAACGCGCTTCTACGCGCGATGCTGGCCGAAGCGGCGGCGCGAAAGATTCCACGGACGCAGTTGATCGTGGATGTGGATGCGTTGTGGCTGATGTAGGTGGGCTGTTGGCTCTTAGCTCGTCGCTCTTGGCCGTTTGCTTAAGACGATCAACGCCGAGATCGCAAATCGGCAATCCACAATCCCAGGTCACTTCCGATGCAGTACGTGGCGAAAATCGTGGCCAAGCGACTGAATCATATCTCGCGCTTCATCCCGAATATCGGGCCAAACTTCACGGCCGGAGCTGTGCGTGAAAGGCGCTGGCGTGAACGATAACAGCAACATCACTACTGCAAATACGGCCAACCACTTTCGCCCAGCAGAAATTTCTGGCCGCCTCGCAATCGGCGGATGATGACTCGTAAGCCACAACATGACTGCCCAAATCAACCAACCCACCCAACAGTATTTGGCCAACGGGATGAGCGCAATCACTACGGCGATCGAAACCCATCGGTGCAGCTTTGGAAGCACCGAGAACAAGATGTGACCGCCATCAAGTTGGCCTCCGGGCAGCAAGTTGAGCGCCGTCGCAAACATTCCCACCCATCCCGCAACCGCGATTGGATGCAGAGACAGCGCGGTCAACGGTACATCGAGATGCAAAAGGCGGGCCGCCAATCGAAACGCGAGTGGGAATCCCGGCTCATTTTCAAGGGGCGCACGGCTGAACATGAGCGGATGAGACATCGCCAGCCCAACCAGCACCGCTACGCATGACGGAATAAAGCCCGCAATCGGTCCGGCAATGCCGATGTCGAACAATACGGCGCGATTCGGAATCGGGCCTTTGATCCGAATGAACGCGCCGAAGGTGCCGATCAAACTCGGAAAAGGAATAAAAAATGGCGGCGTCGCATAGACGTGATAATGCCGCGCATACAAATAATGTCCCATTTCGTGCGCAAGCAGTATGAACATGAGCGGAAGCGAAAAATAGAGCCCATGCAGCAGTTTGATCGGAGCTTGCCACATCCACTCGACCGGGAAGATGGGAACGTTGTCATTCAGGAAGGAGAAGGCCGGCTGACGAACCTCGAAGTTGGCATACATGCGCGCGCCCACCACCAGCGTGCTGAAGAAAGTCGCGGCCAGCAGAAGGAAATGCAGCCACCAGCGCGGCTGCGGCGGTCGCACAACCCACACCGGAGGATGCGGAGATTGCTCCCAATCAAGGGCGGCGGGAAAAGAAGGTGCGGGTTCGGACATACAAATCTGAGGTCAGAGCTTAGAGGTCAGATTGCAGAGTGAAGGATCCATCGCAGTAGTTGCTTCCGCAATCTGACCTTTGCAACCTGCAATCCGACGTAATGTGCAACCGCGAAAGCAACTAGTCAATCGATTGCAGTTCCTTGCCGGGTTTGAAGCGCACGGCCTTCCCCGGCGGAATAGAAACCTCTGCTCCGGTGCGCGGGTTCCGTCCGATGCCGGTCTTGCGCGGACGCACATTGAATACGCCGAAGCCGCGCAGTTCGATGCGGTCGCCGGTTGAAAGCGCCTTTTTCATGCTCTCGAAAACGGTTTCAACGGCCAGCTCCGCTTTGGTTTTGGTGATCCCGGTGCGGTTCACCACTTCGTTGATGATGTCGAGCTTAATCACGGGTATCTCCCGTCTCCCGAGGATTTCGTGTTCCTCAAGTTATTGATGCTAAGGGGGATAGAGCAGATTGTCAACCAGCGCTGTTGTTTCGTAAGATGACTGCACCAGCCTGGCAAAAATTTGTGATTGGCGATTTCTAATTTACGATTGAAACCTCATCCTTCCGGGCTTTCGATCCCGCAGTAAAATTACCAATTACCAATTACAAATTACCAATCACAAATTCCAAAGGGGTTTCATGATCAAGTCCGACCGCTGGATCCGGCGCATGGCGCAAGAGCACGACATGATTAATCCGTACTCGGAAAAACAGGTGAGCGCAGGGGTGATTTCCTACGGCGTTTCCAGTTACGGATACGACCTGCGCGTAGCCGACGAGTTCAAAATTTTCACCAACGTCAACAGCACAATTGTCGACCCCAAGCATTTCGACGAGCGCTCGTTCGTTACGGTGAACGCCGATGTGGCCATCGTCCCGCCGAATTCCTTCGCGCTGGCGCGGTCGGTTGAATATTTCAAGATTCCGCGCGACGTGCTCACTGTCTGCGTCGGCAAATCGACCTACGCGCGCTGCGGCATCATCGTGAACGTGACGCCATTCGAGCCGGAGTGGGAAGGCTTCGTCACGCTCGAGATTTCCAACACAACACCTCTGCCAGCGAAAATTTACGCGAATGAGGGCCTGTGCCAGATTCTCTTCTTCCAATCGGACGAAGTTTGCGAGACGAGCTACAAAGATCGCAAAGGAAAATACCAGGCGCAGAAGGGGATTGTGCTGCCGAAATTATAGAGAGCAGCGGTCAGCCATCAGCTCTCAGCTATCAGTTTTGCACTCAGCTTAGGGTGATATGCAGGTCGTTACGGACGAGGAAATGCGCGAGTTTCTCTCGAAGCACGCTGACCTGCGATGCGAAGAGCGGCGGCTACACTTCGATCATCCGGAAGCGAAAACGATCTATGTCGACCTGCGAGTTAGCGAACCCCACCAACTGGTTTATCTTGCGCGACTAGCGGCCCATCTGCGTTATGAAGAAGGACATTTCAGCGGCGCATCGCTATGGATCACGCAGTGGGGCGTTTGGGACCAGCGAGTTGAGGCTGTGGGCTTCAAAACGCTGGAGCGCATTCGCCAGGGCTACGGCGAGAACCGATCCCTGACTGCAGCGCCGGGCCACTTCTTCAGACACGACGAGTTTGTGGAATCCGTAGCGTGCCTGGTCCAACCTATGGTCATTGGCTGGGACGCATATTTCGTACCCCAATGGGCATGGGGAACCCTGGATTACTTTCTGTTCGTTAGCCACGACGGATTCCTGGATATCGCGATTAGAACGACTGCGATGTGCGATGCAGCGGTCGAGATCCTTAGGTCGCACGAATGGCTGAAAATCAGAGTGCGAACCTAATCTTGGTTGGCATGAGACACCAACTAAGGACTATCCCCCCTCCCATCGAGCCTGCTAGAAAACAATAGTGCCGCTGCCTCGAACTGCTGTTCCTTTTATCGGAATCTTACTCTTCGTCGGCACCGTGACTCTCTACTACCCCGCGCTCGAAAACGTATTCGTCAACTACGACGATCCCGACTATGTGACTTCCAATTATCACGTTCAGCAGGAGCTGACTTTACGCGGCGTGGCGTGGGCTTTCACTTCAACTGCCGAAGCTAACTGGCATCCGTTGACCTGGATTTCGCACATGCTCGATGTGCGCTTGTTCGGGCTGCAGCCCAAAGGGCATCACGCGCAGAGCCTCTTCTGGCACGCCGTCAACGTCGTGCTGCTGTTCCTGCTGCTGGCAAAAGCGACCGGATTCGTCGGCCGAAGCGCGCTCGTCGCCGCGCTATTCGCTGCTCATCCACTAAACGTCGAGTCGGTCGCATGGG
Organism: Terriglobales bacterium; assembly: GCA_030038475.1. Classification (GTDB taxonomy): domain Bacteria; phylum Acidobacteriota; class Terriglobia; order Terriglobales; family Acidobacteriaceae; genus Acidiflorens. The sequence continues at coordinate 41,757 of JASHOU010000062.1, forward strand.
TTGCGGAACGCAAAACCGTCCTTTGCACTTTCTTTTTTCTTCTGGCATTGGCCGCGTATGGCTGGTACGCGAAACGGCCGAGCATAAGCCGTTACCTGCTGGTTGCGCTGCTCTTCGCGCTGGGGCTAATGGCGAAGCCCATCGCGATTACGCTGCCGATCCTCCTGCTGCTCGTCGATTTTTGGCCGCTGCAGCGCTTTCCGCAAACGCCACTCTCCAGGCTTGTGCTCGGAAAAATTCCTTTGCTCGTTTTGTCGGCCGCGAGCGCAGGAATCACACTCTACGCGCAGCGCGCGGGAGGCGCCGTCGGCTCGACTCTTGCTCTGCCGCTTGCCATGCGCGTGAAAAACGCAATTTACTCCTACCTCATTTATCTGACGAAGGCCATCTGGCCGTCACGGCTGGCCGTTTTCTATCCGCATCCCGGGGGCTCGCTCGCGTGGTGGAGAGTGTTGTGCGCAGCTCTCATTCTCATCACGATCACAGCTCTGTTCTGGCATTTCCGCGAACGCCGCTACTTGTTGGTTGGCTGGTTGTGGTTTTTGATTACGCTCGCGCCGGTGATCGGCATCGTCCAGGTCGGCCGCCAGGCTTGGGCCGACCGCTACGCCTATATTCCGCTTTGGGGACTATTCGTGATTGCCGTCTGGCTGCTCTCCGAGGCCGCGGCGCGAACTTCGCTGAGCCGCGCGGCGCAAATCGTAATTGCATTGGCCGTGCTGCTCGGCTATGCCGTCACAGCGCGCAGCCAAATAGGATACTGGCGTGACAGCTACTCCTTGTTTGCGCATGCGCTGCAAGTAACAAACGCCAATTCCATCGCCGAGGGCAATTTGGGATCGGCACTGATGGAGATGCGCCGTCCCGATCTCGCCGAGCCGCACCTGGAGCGCTCGATCCAGTTGATGCCCACGAACGCAGCCGCACATTACAACCTCGGCAATCTGCTGCAACGTCAGAATCAACTTTTTCGGGCACAGCAGGAGTACCAACTCGCATTGAAGTTTGCCTCCGATGAGCGTGAGGCTGCGCAGACGCACAACAATCTTGGAGTGTTGTTCAGCCAGCTTGGACGCCGCGATGAGGCTCTGACGGAGTTCACCAAAGCGATTGCGATCAATCCGTACGAGCAGAATAGTTTCATTGGCCGCGGCCTGATCGAGCGGCAGGAGGGCAAACTCGAGGCTGCGTTACAGGATTTTGTGCGTGCCGCACAAATCGTGCCCTCGCCGGTGGCGTGCTATTGGCAGGGCCGCATTCTGGAAGAAAAAGGACAATCCTCGGATGCCGCCGAAGCCTATCGAGCGGCGCTGAAATTGGCGCCTGATTTCGGCGACGCGGCGGCGAGATTAGAAAACATTCAGAAGCCCGCTAAATAAACTCCACAGGACCACTGCGTCGCCGGAGAATTTTCGCCTCGGAAATCTAAGCCTCATCCCAGATCAGCGTGATCCTAGATCCCAATCGGAAACAACCACTAATTTGCCGCGACAGGATTCTCAAGCAGCAGCGCGATGCCTTGTCCGCCTCCAATGCAGGCTGAGGCGACGCCGTAGCGTGCGTTCGAACGCTTCAGTTCGCGCGCCAGAGTAATTGCCAGTCGCACTCCAGTCGCGCCGAGCGGATGCCCGATAGCGATTGCGCCTCCGTTGATGTTCAGCTTGTTGCGGGCAAGGCCAAGTTCGCGCTGGCAGGCGAGAACCTGAGCGCCGAAAGCTTCGTTAATTTCGAAACGATCGATCTGCGAAAGACTCAAGCCGGCGGAGTCGAGCAGCGTATGAATAGCCGGCACGGGCGCGATGCCCATAATCTCGGGGCGAACCCCAACCACGGCTCCAGCGACCACACGCGCCAAAGGAACCTTATTATGCTCCTTCACGTATTCGCTCGACGCCACGAGCGTTGCGGCCGCGCCGTCCACGATCGCGGAGCTATTGCCACCCGTCTGCACTCCACCAAACGACGGCTTGAGCTTCGACAGAACCTCAAGCGGCGAGGGTCGAATGTGCGTATCCACCGTTATCTTCTCGACCGAACGCGGAAGCTTGATTCCGCGCGATAAATAACCGGCGAGTTCGAAGACTTCACTGGTCAACGGCGCGATCTCGCCGCTCAGAAAGCAGCTTTTTTGCGCAGCGACGGCGCGCTCAAAGCTCTCGGCAGCGAACTGGTCGACGTCGGCGCGAGTGATGTCGTACTTTATCGCCAGCTTCTCGGCAGTGCCTCCCATGGTGAGGTTGCAGGCGGGATCGAGCAACGCTTCCCACAAAAAGTCCTTGAACTCCACCTGGCCCATCCGGAATCCGCCGCGGCTAGTGTAGGAGGCGACCGGATTGCGCGACATGGATTCGGTTCCGACGACGAGTGTCAGACTCGCCTTCGACAGTTTGATATTGTCGGCTGCCTGAAGAATGGCCTCGACACCAGTTCCGCAGACGCGTTGCACAAGATGCGCGGGAACCTCGAGGGGAACGCCGGAGTAGAGGCCGATGTGCCGAGGCAGTACATACGCATCGAACGAAGCCTGCGCCATATTCCCGGCCACGACGATATCTACGTCAGTCGGTGCAACGCCGCTTCGCCGAAACATCTCCCGAGCAGCTTTGATTCCCAGGTCTGTGGGAGATACGAGTCCGAGGTCCGTGTTGTAATCCACGAACGGAGTGCGCACGCCATCGAGCAGGACAACGTCTTCGTAGTGCGAAAGCAGGGCTTTGTTTTTATCGTGATGGTGAGTGCTCATAACGCTGTTTTAGCATCGTTGATCCCAGGAACGCCGATCTCAGGAACGACAGCCGCCAAGCGCGGCACATGCGAAGACAGCAGAGTACCGGATGCTGCATTCTTAGCAATACTGCCAGCTACCATGTTCCCGCCGCCGTTGCCAGTTGCGGGCTTTTGCGCCGGCGCGCGAGTTGCGCCATAGCGAGCCCGATGTCTGGTTCCCCAGGCCGACATCAACTTCAGGATCGGCTTCAGGCTTTCTCCGTGGCGCGTGAGCGAATATTCGACGCGCGGCGGCACTTCGGCGAACACCTTGCGCCGCACAATCCCATCCCGTTCCAGTTCGCGCAAATGCTGGGTCAGCATTTTCTTGGTCAGGCCAGGAATAAGCCTTTGCAGCTCGCAGAAACGCCGCGTCCGGCCTTCGAGATAGAACAGCAGCGGCGGCTTCCATTTTCCGCCAATGATCGAAGCGGTCAGCTTCACCGGGCAATTGTTGTGATCCATAGTGCAGTCCGAAAGAGAGTCTAGGTTACCGAAACGTGCCTACTAGCCAAGAAGATACTTTTACCTAAAATTAGCCCCTGGTAGCAAGAGGATACCTGATCCGCTGTCGATTGCAAAGCAACGGGTTTCGATTGCAAAGCATTTGTTGCAGTCGGGGTATCACTCGGCTGTCGGCTAAGCAATCGCGTATCTATTATCGACGAGTGATCCACTGCGAGGTGCACGAATGAGCGACAAGAAGCCGGTCGTAATCTACGGCGCCAACGGTTTCTCGGGACGCCTTATTGCGGAGTTTTTGCGTGAATACAATGTGCCGTTCATCGCTGCCGGCCGCAGCCGCGCGCGGCTCGAAGACGTGATGAAGCACGTTCCCGGCATCGAAACCGCCAACTATGAGGTCGTCGAAACCAAGGGATCGGTCGAAGCGCTCACGCAACTCTTTGCCGGAGCGAAGGTGGTGTGCAACACGGCCGGACCCTTCATCTACAACGGTCCAACCGTGATTGAAGCCGCGCTGAACGCAGGCTGCCATTATCTGGACATTGGCGGCGAGCAGGCGTGGATTCGCCAGGTGAAGGAAAAGTGGGGCGCTAAGTTCCGAGAGCGCGGATTACTCGCCGCTCCCGCCACGGCGTTCATGTCGTCGGTGAGCGATGCCGCGATTCGCACCTGCCTCGAACACAATCGCGGAATCGACACGCTCGAAGTGCTGACCATGTTCAAAGGCAACCCCACCTTCGGTTCCACGCAGACCATCTTCGCCGTGATTCAGACCGACGCTTTTTACCTTGAGCAAAACGCCTACAAACCGTGGCCGCGCGCCACGCGGTACGATGTGGTTGTGCCGGGCAGCATTCAAACTCAGCTCGCTCTAGCCTGGGGAGGTTTCCCTCATCCGGTCTGGTATAAGGATCATCCGCAGGTAGCCAATGTGCGTTCGTTTGGCGGGCTGCTCGACCGGCAGATTATGGAAGGCGTGGCCGCGACAGAAAAATTGTTTGAAGAGCAGATTCGGCCATTGCCTGCGGTCGAACAGGAGCGAAAGCTTAGCGAGATGGCGAATGCGGTGACGGCCGGCACGCCGCCGCGGGAAAACCCCCGCGAACACCGAACCATCGATGTAATCGTCGGCCGCGGCAGCACAGAGAGCGTGCAGTGTGCTGTCTTCGGGACGTGCTGCTATCGGCAGACCGCGCTCATTCAGGCGTTTGCGGCGCACAATCTGGTGTATGCGGCGCCGCGAGTGGTGGGCTTCGCGTCTGCGCCGCAGGCTTTCGGCCACCGGGAGATCCTCGGCGTTTTGGAAACGCATGGTCTTTCCAAGGTGAAAATGTTGCCGTAGTTGTTTGCAGGCAAGATGATTCGTGTGTGGAGACGGGATTAGCCCGGTCGCTACGTGCGACATAGGCAAGCAGAAGACGATGCGGGCCATCGATTATTTCGACAAAAGCGCAGATTTGTGTCCCGAGCGGGATGCAATTTTGGAGGAAAACGCGCGTCATTCCTACGCTGAAACGCGCGCTTTCAGCGAGCGAATCGCGCGAGGAATGTGCGCCCTCGGCGTCGGGCGGGAACAGCGTGCTGCCATCTACTCGCCCAATCATCCGGCGGTTCTATTCTGCATGTTGGGTTTTCTTCGCGCCGGCGCGGCGTGGGTTCCCGTCAACTTTCGCAACGCAAGCGATGCCAACGTGGAGTTCCTGAATTATTCCGAGACAACCTGGCTTTTCTATCACAGCTGCTTTCGCCGTGAAGTTCAAGAAATTCGCAGGCGCGTTCGCTCGCTGCAGCATTTTATTTGTATCGACGGTGGTGACAGCGAGGATCCCTCGCTTACGAATTTCATGGAGCAGGGAAGCGCAGGAGACGCGGGCGACCCCGATTGGGCCGACGCTCACGGAAATCCCGAGGACGTCATGGGCCTCGTTCCAACCGGCGGAACAACCGGTCCGGCGCGGGGTGTGCGCGTGACCAATCTTGCCTGGGGCACGATGATCGAGATGGCAATCCACTACTGGAGCGGTGGGGTCGACGCTCCGGTTTGCCTTTGCACAGCGCCGCTCTCCCACGCAGCCGGACCCGTCGCGTTCGCAACTTTGGCTATGGGCGGGACCAACGTGGTTCTTCCCACATTCGATGCCACCGAGGTGTTGCAGGCCATTGAGCGCCACCGCGTCACGCACATGTTTCTTCCGCCCACGGCGCTGTATTCGCTGCTCGCCCATCCGGAAGTGAAGAAGTTCAATCACTCCAGCCTGCGCGTTTTTCTGCTTGCCGGCTCTCCGGTTTCGCCCGACAAATTCAAACAAGCCATAGAAGTCTTCGGCCCGTGCATGTGCCAGTCCTATGGGCAAACCGAAGCGCCGATGCTGGTCACGTTTCTGGATTCGAAGACCGCAGCGGCGGCTGCAGCGGGAGATCATCCTGAGCGCCTGCGCAGTTGCGGAAAGCCGACGGCATCGGTTCGAGTCGCAATCATGGACGATGCCGGCAACATCCTTCCACCGCATCAGCCCGGAGAAATCGTGGTTCGCGGCTCGCTTGTGAGCGGCGGCTATTTCAACCTGCCGCAGGCGACAGCCGAGATTCGCGGCCACGGCTGGCACCACACCGGCGACGTCGCTTACCGCGACGAAGAGGGATACATTTATATTGTCGATCGCAAGAAGGATATGATTGTCAGTGGCGGCTTCAACGTCTATTGCGTGGAAGTTGAAGCCGGAATCATGGCGCTGCCGCAGGTTCACGAATGCGCTGTGATAGGCGTGCCCGACGAGAAGTGGGGTGAAGCAGTCAAAGCGCTGGTCGTGGTGAAACAAGGAGAATCGCTGACCGAGAGTGAAGTGATCGCGCACTGCAAGGCAAAACTGGGAAGCGTGAAATCTCCGAAGTCGGTTGATTTTGTGCGGGAGATTCCCAAAACCATGGCGGGAAAACTCGACCGCAAAACCATGCGCAAACCGTATTGGGCGACGGCGGACCGCGAAGTGCACTGAAGAAGACCATTAAGCCGTGCGCAGAAAAAGTGCATTGAAGAAGTGGTGCATTGAAGCGGCGCGAAGTCCCAATCGCCGAATCTCGGATTACGCAATCGAGTTGCGCGCGCCAGCGGAGGCATTGCCATTCTTACGACTTTGAAAGTCCCCAAGACCGGCGGTATCCCCACGACGAAAGCGAGCGTGCTTCGCTGGCTGAAGAGCGAGGGAGACGCGGTCGAAATCGGCGAAGCCGTGGTGGAGTTGGAGACCGAAAAAGTGAGCTACGAACTGGAGTCTCCGATTGCCGGCGTGCTGCTGAAAATTGTTGCCAGCGAAAACAATCAAGTTCCAGTCGGCGGCCCGCTTTGCCACATCGGCCAGCCGGGAGATTCGATTCCTGAAAAGTTCCCCTCTATGCAAAAGGAGTGACGCCGAAAAGGAGTGATGCGACGATGAACGACCACAAAAGTCTCGGCAAAAACCTCGCCAGAAACCTCGGAAAAGATCGGCTGATCTGGATCTACACCCAGATGATCCGCATTCGCGAATTCGAGGAGCACGTAAAGCGCACTTTCCTCGAGCATCCGGGAGCGATGCGTGGGCATACGCATCTGGCCGATGGCGCGGAAGCTTCGATTGTCGGCACGCTCGCCACGCGCAACGCCACAGATTTCGTCATGCCGACGTATCGCTGTCATGCGCATCCGCTCGTGCTGGGCACGTCAGCGAAGAAGATGATGGCCGAACTCTATGGCCGAAAAGACGGGCTGTGCAAAGGTTTTGGCGGGTCGATGCATTTAGCCGATCCGGATCGTTATTTTCCCGGCACTTCGGGCATCGTCGGTCAAAGTATCGCCCATGCCGCAGGCGCGGCATTGACGGCTCAAGTCAAGAACACTGGTCAGATCGTGTATTGCTTCTTTGGGGATGGCGCGAGCAAACAAGGCGCATTCTTCGAGACCCTCAATCTGGCCGCGCTCTGGAAGCTGCCGGTTGTGTTCATCCTCGAAAACAATGAATACCAGGCTTACACGCATGTCGCTTTGGAAGACGCGAATGCGCAGGCCGGCGATCCACTTTCGCAGAAGGCCGCCGCGTTCAGCATTCCGGGCGTGACGGTCGATGGCAACGATCCGCTGCTCGTTTATGACGAAGTCGCCAAGGCTGCGGAGCGCGCTCGCACCGGCCTCGGCCCCAGCCTGATCGAATCGAAGTTCTACCGCTTGAGCGCGCACGGCAACGCTATCACCATTCCTCCGGCGCCGACTCAGTTTCCCGAGCATGAAGCCATTGGAGTCTATGGCAACAAAGCCGAGTATCGCGCCGCAAAAGATCGAGACCCGATTCCGCGCTTTGCCGCGCATCTCGAGAGCGAGAAGATTCTCACGCAGTCAGAGCGGCAAGCTCTTGACGACAAAGCACGCGTCGAGATGGACGATGCCGTCGCTTTTGCGCTGGCCAGTCCGCTGCCCGAGCCTGAAGAGGCCATCAAGTACGTTTACGCGTAGGAGGTTCGTTCCAATGTCCAGGGAAATGATGTACGGCGAAGCGATGGCCGTTTCCATTACCGAAGAAATGCAGCGCGACGCGAATGTAATTTTCTACGGCCAGAACATGGCCATGACCGAGCGCGACCCGATGCTGAAGATGTTCGGCCGAAACCGCGTTCGCATCGCACCGATTTCTGAAACTGCCGAAATTGGCATCGCGGTCGGTGCCGCGATTACGGGATTGCGACCCATCGTCGAGCTCTGGATGAGCGAGTTCATGCTGGTGGCCATGGACCAGATCATCAACGAAGCGCCGCGCCTGCGCTACATGTCGGGCGGCCAGGTGAAGGTTCCGCTGGTGCTGAAGGCTGGCTACGGATTCGCCGCGGGCTGGGCGGGTCAACACTCGAATTGTATTTATCACACAATGATGGGTATTCCGGGACTGAAGGTCGCGCTGCCGTCAACTCCAGCCGACGCAAAGGGCTTGATGACAGCGGCCATTCGCGACGATAATCCCGTCGTATATCTTCACCACTACATGTTGACGCTCGACACCGGCGATGTTCCCGAGGGCGAATACATTGTTCCGTTCGGCGTCGCGGACATCAAGCGAGCCGGCAACGACGTCACAATCGTCGCCACGGGATGGATGGTCAAGAAATCGCTAGCCGCAGCCGAGCAACTGACGCGTGAAGGCATTAGCGCCGAGGTGATCGATCCGCGAACGCTTGCCCCGCTCGATGTAGAGACCATCGTCAAGTCGGTAAAGAAGACCGGCAGGCTCGTCCTGGTGGATCAGGCGCCCCGGCAATCGTCAGCGGCAGCCGTCATCGCCGCGGAGGTCGCGGAGAAAGGCTTCGAGCATTTGAGCGCGCCCATCGTAATGGTGACCGCGCTCGACGCTTCAGTGCCCTACAGCGAGCCGCTCGAAAGCTATCTGCTGCCCAACGAAGACAAAATCTCCGACGCGGTTCGTTCCGTCGTCGGTGAACACGCACGGATGCGCGCCTAAGTTTAAAAACTGAGTTCGGAAATGCGGTTCAGAAACAAAACCGCAAGCCGGCCCAAAACGCGAAGTTAGAACGGATAGTGTCGCGGCGTCGTCTGAATCGTAATCCAACGTAACTCCGTAAATTCGTCGACGGCAGCCTTCCCGCCAAATCTCCCATAGCCGCTCGCCTTGACCCCTCCGAAGGGCATTTGCGCTTCGTCGTGTACAGTAGGACCGTTGACGTGGCACATTCCTGAATCGATGCGCTTGGCAACTTCGACGGCGCGCGCAATGTCACGTCCGAAGACCGCAGCGGCAAGTCCATACTCGGTATCGTTGGCCAAAGTAATCGCGTCTTCGACAGTTTTGAAGCGAGTGATCGAAACCGAGGGACCGAAAGACTCTTCGCGGAAAATCTGCATCTCGGGTGTGACATGATCAACGATCACGGCGGGCATGATGGTCCCCTGCGCGTCGCCGCTCAGAAGAACTTTCGCACCGCGAGAAACCGCATCTTTCACCAGGCCTTTTACCCGATCGACTGTAGGCATGCCCACGACCGCACCCAGGACTACGTCACCCTTTCGCGGATCGCCGCACGGCAGCGCCTTTACCTTGGCAACAAATTTTTGTGCGAAGGCGTCGGCCACTTTTTCATCGACGATGATGCGTTCGGTCGACATACAGATTTGTCCCTGGTTCATGAACGCCCCGAAAGCGGCCGCATCGACGGCAGCGTCGAGATCGGCATCGTCAAGAATAATCAGCGGAGCCTTGCCTCCCAGTTCGAGCAGAACCGGCTTCAGATGCTTCGCTGCGGCGACGGCGATAAGCCTTCCCACACGCGTGGAGCCGGTGAAGTTGATGCGGCGCACCGCGCGATGCGCGATGAGAGTATCGACGATGGTTGAGGCGCTGGCAGCATCGTGCGTCAAGACGTTAACGACGCCGTGGTCCAGTCCGGCTTCGCGCAACACCGTGCCAATCAGGCGATGAGTCGCGGGGCAAGTCTCCGAAGCCTTCAGCACAACCGTATTTCCGCAAGCCAGCGGCATGGCAATCGCGCGCACGCCAAGAATCACCGGAGCGTTCCAGGGCGCAATGCCCAACACGACTCCTACAGGCTGCCGGATGGAAAACGCCAAACTGCCGGGGATTTCAGAGGGAATCGTTTCGCCCGAGACTTGCGTCGTCATCGACGCCGCTTCGCGCAGCATTTGCGCAGCAAGGTAGACATTGAAGCCGGCCCAGCCGGCGGTCGAACCGATCTCATCCATCATCACCGCAATAAAATCGGGCGTGCGAGCCTCGAGCAAATCGGCGGCGCGCAACAGCTTTTTGCGCCGTTCGTGCGGACCGAGCCCCGACCATGCCTTGAACGCCTCCGCGGCCGCTTCCGCGGCCAAGATTGCGTCGTCGGCGCCGGCCGCGGCCGCGCGGGTCGCAACTTCACCGGAAATCGGATTTTGCCGCACAAAGGTTGCCGCGCTGCTAGCGGCCGTATCACGATCGCCGATCAGAAGCTGTACTTCGGTCATAACCGTTTCCTTTTTTTGGAGTTGGTTTTGCGCCCGCCATCCATCTCTTTAAAAACGTCGGCCGCAATGTGAAACGCGGTGTTCGCCGCGGGCACGCCGCAGTAGATTGCGGATTGCAGCAAGACCTCTTTGATCTCATCGCGCGTCACGCCATTATTGAACGCGGCCTTCACGTGCATGCGGAATTCGTCGCCGCGGTTCAGGGCGACCATCATGGCGAGCGTCAGCAGGCTGCGCGTATGGCGGGGAAGGCCGGGACGCGTCCATATTTCGCCCCAGGCATTGCGCGTGATGAAGTCCTGAAAATCGCGGTTGAACTCCGTCGTGTTCTCCCGGGCGCGATTCACGTACGCGGCGCCCAGGACCTCTCGCCGTACCTTCATTCCTTCTTCGTAGCGTTTGCTGTCGTCCATGGGCGTCGTCCATTATGCGTAGATTATTTCGATAAGAAGTCGCTGACTGCCTTCGTGTAAGCCTCGGGCTGCTCCACATTCGAGAGGTGAGCTGCCTCGAGTTCAACCTTCACCGATCCGCGGATTTGCTCGCTGAGAAAGTCGGCGTCCGCGGCCGGCGTAACCGGATCTCTTGCCCCGTAGATCACCAGCGTCGGAGTTTTGATTTGCGCAATCGAGTCACGCTGGTCCATATCGCGAATAGCGGCACAGCACGCGGCGTAACCTTCCGGCGATGCGTTCTCGAGCATTTGCTGCGCTCTCGCGACTTTTTCTGGCGAGGACGCTCGAAAGTCCGGACTAAACCAGCGTTCGATAACAGCGGCCGCTACGGACTTCATCCCATCTTTGTCCTTGCGCACGGTTGCAATGCGCGCGTTCCATGTTTCCTTTGTGCCGATGCGGGCGGCGGTGTTCGAGAGCACGAGACGATCGAGTCGTTCCGGTGCGTGAACCCCCAGCCACATTCCGATCGCACCGCCCATCGAAAGCCCGCAGAAATGAACGCGATTGAGGCGCAGCGAATCGAGCAGACCAATGACGTCGCGGCCCAACTGCTCGATTGTGTAATCCCCGCGAGTTACTGATGACTGTCCATGCCCGCGAGTGTCATAACGTAGAACGCGGAAATGCCGCTGCAGCTCCGGCACTTGCGCGTCCCACATGAAAAAATTGGTGCCGAGCGAATTGGAGAGCACGAACACAGGCCCAGTGCCACCGCTGAGCGAATAGTGGGTCCGCAATTCTCCAAGTTCGGCAAACGGCATGGTTGGCCTTTTCAGCGAAAGCATCAATATAGTAATGCGTGATATCAATGCGCGCGACCGATCAATTTTTAGGACTGGCGTTGCGACTGGCAGCAACCACGCGATCCACCAGCAGCCCGGCGACGCCAAGATAATTCTCGGGAGCAAACAGGCGATCCAGATCCGCCGAAGTGAGATGTTCGGTTACCGCCTTATTCTGACGCAGCGCTTCGCGAAAGTGCTTCCCCGACTTTTTCGTCTCGCGGCTGACCGCTTCCACCAAATCATGGGCCGCAGATTTCCCAATGTGGCCAGCCAAAGCCATGCTGACGGCTTCCGCAAAGATCAATCCACGCGTTGCATCGAGATTGCGCCTCATGCGCTCCGTGTCGATTTCGAAATGAGGCACGAGCTCCGCCATTTGATACAACGCCCCGGCCGTCAACCGAAAGATTTCCGGCAGCGTTTCCCACTCCGCGTGCCAATTGCCGAGACCGCGCTCATCTTCCTGAACCATCGCGCTCAACATCGTACCGACAAAACCCGGCACCCGCGTCGCCGCAGCCAACACCACCCCGGCGCTCACCGGATTGCGTTTATGAGGCATGGTTGACGAACCGCCTCGGCCCTGGCCCGCAGGTTCAAAGACCTCGGCGATCTCGGTTTGCGTGTGCAGGGAAATATCGCGCGCTATTTTTCCCAGCGTGCCCACAAGTAAACCCAATGTGGTCGCGACTTCCGCAACCCGGTCGCGTTGGGTATGCCACGGTATCGTGGGCAGGCCGAGGTGAAGCTCTGCCGCGAGCACCTCACCCACCTGCAATCCTTTTTCGTGCAAAGCCGCGAGCGTGCCGACGGCCCCGCCAAACTGCAAAACCAGCACTCGCGCTTTCGTCTCCGCGAACCGCTCGTAATGGCGATTGACGCCATCCAACCAGCTGGCAACCTTGACTCCAAAAGTGGTCGGCGGAGCTTGCTGCATGAGCGTGTGCGCGGCCATAGGAGTGGAACGGTACTTCCGCGCTAATTCGGTCAAGCCTGCGCACAGCGCCGATAAATCGTTTTCAAGAATTTCAAAGGCTTGCCGAATTTGCAAAACTAATCCGGTATCGTTTGCATCCTGACTGGTTGCGCCCCAGTGAACGAAGCGTGCAGCGTCGGCATTGTCTTTCTCGACCAGCTCCGTCAGTTGTTTGACGAGCGGTATTGCGGGATTCATCGCAGCGGCAGTGGCGGAAGCGAGCGCCTTGTGGTCAATCAGCTCCGCTTTGCATTTTGCAGCGATCGCCGTGGCTGCGGCAGAAGGAATCACGCCACAGGTGGCCTCGGCGCGAGCTAGCGCAGCCTCAAAGTCCAGCATGCGCTGAACGCGCGCGGCGTCGGAGAAGACTTCACCCATTGCCGCTGAGCCGAAGAGTGGATCGAGCAAGGCCATTCAGGATCTGTTTGCAGCCGATTGGTTCTACCGATGTCGGGCAACGTCAAGCCGGTGAACGTCAAGCCGGTGAACGTCAGGCCGGCGAACGTCAGGCCGGTCACGTCAGTTCGGTTACAAGCCCACGTCGAAGAATACCGTTTCGTCCGGTCCTTGCAAAAGAACATTCCATTCCAGCGTGCCGGCACCGCCGGCGGTCTTCCGGGCGATTAAGGTCGAACGGCGCTCCGGTTCCACCAAAGTGAGGATCGGGTCATCCGCGTTCCGCGGATCGTCAGGAAAATACATCCGCGTGACCAGCCGCTTCAAAAGCCCGCGCATGAAAATTGAAATCGCCAAATGTGGCGCCTGTTCTTTGCCCTTCGGTCCGGGCACGGAGCCTGGCTTGATCGTCACAAAGCGAAACATTCCCTCATGGCTTACCAGCACGCGACCATATCCTTTGAACCCCGGCTCCAATAGTTTCCTCTGCGTGTCTTCCGGGTGATCATATTTCCCATGCGCGTTGGCTTGCCAGATTTCCAGAATCGCATCCGGGACGGGAAGGCCGTCGCCGTCAAAAACTCGCCCTTGAATCGTAAACCGATCGCCCGAAACCCCCTCACCGATAAGGTTGTCGCGGATCAACCAAGTCATACCGATCCCGAAATAGGGGCCGACCGTCTGCGAGGTGGTTGTTTGCAGGCTCATTTACTCTCCCAGTTTGTCTCCCATCGGCGTAGCTTCGCGCCCGCGCAGGATGAGATCGAAACGATAGCCTAGCGAGTAGTCAGGGCTGGTGGTTTCCCAGTCGAACACCGAGATCAGCCGGTTGCGAGCTTTCTCGTCCGCGGTGCAATTGAAAATCGGATCAAACGCAAGCAGCGGATCGCCGGGAAAGAACATCTGCGTTACCAGGCGTGTGGCGAAGGCCGGACCGAAGATGGAAAAGTGAATGTGCGCCGGCCGCCAGGCATTATAGTGATTACCCCACGGATATTCGCCCGGACGAATGGTGAGAAAGCGATAGCGACCCTCGGAATCAGTAATCGTTTTTCCAGAGCCGGCGAAGTTCGGGTCGAGCGGAGCGTCGTGTTTATCGACTTCATGATGGTATCGGCCGGCCGCATTTGCCTGCCAGATCTCGATGAGCGTGTTCGGTACCGGACGGCTGTTTTCGTCGAGCACCCGCCCGCTCACCACGATCCGCTCGCCAATCGCTTCCCCGCCGCGCAGCCGGGTTAAATCGCAAGCCTTGGGCGGGAGAATTTCCGTGCCAAAAGATGGGCCGGTAATTTCGGTCAACGTGAAGGGAATTGGCACAAGCGGCTTGGTGGGCGCTCGCTTTCTCGAGGATACATAGGGCGGATGCAGATGATTCGGCTGCGTTCCCGGATACGGCGGGCGATAGCCCGCAAGTTGCGTCATGATTCTTTGCCCTTGTCGTGCTGAACTCCCCGACTCTATGCAAGGGGCGAGGCTGTGTCAAGAGTGACAAACGACGCGCATTTCATCGTGCCAGCAAGCGCGGGCGGTTACTTTTTGCAGCCCTGGGAATTTTCCGCAGATACCGCATTGCTAAAAGCTCGCGATCACAACGTTGGGTGCCGAGGGCAGTAAAAACTTTATGCCGCGCTGTTGATTGGCCTCCACGGTGGCAGAGGCGTCGAGCGCGGAGAGTGGAACGTCCTTGGTCCAATAGCCGTTTTGCCAGTAGTTGCCGTGGATGTAGATAGCGCCACCGGCGATGGTGTAGTCGGCGATCTCCTCGCGATGTCCGTCGCGATAAACCAGCACCGTGGGTGAGACTTCGCTCGATTGCGATTCGGTGAATTGTTTCCGCATCAAGCCCGCGGATGGCGTCGTGGGCTGGGTGATCGTGGGCTCCGTAATCGAACTCTTCGCATAATCGGGAGATAGGGTTGCATGTCCCGGCGAATCCGCGACATCACCGATTCGCACATAACGGTCTCCGCGCCACTCGATCAGCAAAGGCCCTGGCTTTGGCTGAGAATCGCTAGGCGCGGACTGCACGATTACAACCTGTGGCAGAGCATTCTCCTCCATATACGGCTCTGGAGTGTCATAGTCCGAATAGAAAAAGGGATCGCCCCAAAGAACTCCTCTGTGAAACGAACGCGTGCCACGCTGAAAGCCAAACCCATGCGTAGCACCGCGTCCAAATCCGCCGTGTTGCGCAGTCGATAACGGCACAGACACAGTCGCTGCCAGCAGCGCGATAGTCAGTCGCCGAAACGTATTCTGCCGGAACTCCATCGTCCCTCTCAACTCATATCTATTCTAACGCCATTATCTTGATCGCACTTAATCGAAGCGCGCGCGGGGGTCTCATCTGTGGAAGTCGTGATATCTTGCGAGCCATATAATAAGTGTCATGGCTGAGCTTGATCATGCTGCAATGCTGGCGGTCGCGCTGTCGGAAGCCCGAAAAGGTCTCGCCGAAGGCGGCATCCCGATCGGAGCGGCAATCTTCGATGCGGCGGGCAAACTCGTCGGCTCCGGTCACAACCGTCGCGTGCAGAACGGAGATCCCTCCATGCACGCTGAAACCGATGCCTTCCGCAATGCCGGACGCCAACGCAGCTATCGCAACTTGACCATGGTTACCACGCTTGCGCCATGCTGGTATTGCAGCGGACTGGTTCGGCAGTTTGGTTTCGGCTCGGTGATAGTCGGCGAGAGCCGTAATTTTCAAGGCGGCACGGAATGGCTCCAGTCGCTCGGCGTGCGAGTGGTTGATCTCGATTCTGAAGAGTGCGCCTCGTTGTTGCGCGAATACATCCGCAAAAACCCGAAGATATGGAATGAGGACATTGGAGAACCCGATGAAACTTGACAAAGCGCTGTTGCAGAGCCTTCCAAAAGTCCTCTTGCATGAACATCTCGATGGTGTGCTGCGCCCGCAAACCGTGGTCGAGTTGGCGAAGAATGCGGGCTATGCGGGCCTGCCGACTTCCGATCCCGAAATGCTGGCGCAGTGGTTCCATCGCGGCGCGGCCCAGGGAAGTCTCGCCAAGTATCTCGAAGGTTTCGCCCACACCATTGCGGTCATGCAAACCGCGGAGGCGCTGGAGCGCGTCGCCTATGAGCAGGCTGAAGATCTGAGCAAAGATGGCGTCGTTTATTTTGAAACTCGCTTTGCGCCGATTTTTCACACGCAAAGAGGATTGACGCATCAACAGGTGGTCGCGGCCGTTTTGAAGGGGCTGGAGCGAGGCCGCAGGAATGTCGGGATTTCATCGGGATTGATTATCTGCGCCATGCGCAATATGGATGTTTCGCGCGAAATGGCAGAACTGGCGGTAGATTTTCGCGAGCGTGGAGTGGTCGGGTTTGACCTGGCCGGGGAAGAAGGCGGTTATCCGCCTAAAAAACACGTAGACGCTTTTCATTACATTCAGCGCGAGAACTTCAACATCACGATTCACGCGGGAGAAGGTTATGGGAAGGAATCGATCTGGCAGGCGATTCAGTATTGCGGAGCGCATCGTATCGGACATGGCACCCGCTTGATCGACGACATCGCGGTCGTAGATGGTAGGGCAGTAAAGTTGGGCGATCTTGCCCAGTATGTGCTCGACAAGCGAATCCCGCTGGAGCTTTGCCTCATCAGCAACGTTCATACCGGGGCCACGCCCAGCTTGAGCGCGCATCCTTTCAAAATTCTCTACCAGGAAAAGTTTCGCGTTACGCTCAATACCGACAACCGTCTGATGAGCAGCACCAGCATGACGCAGGAGTTCCAGGCTGCGGCAGAAACTTTTGGTTTGTCTCTGGACGATTTCGAAAAGATCACGATCAATGCCATGAAGAGCGCTTTCCTGCCGTATAAGCAGCGTTGCGATTTCATCTATTCCATCATCAAGCCGGGCTATGCCAACATCCGCAAGTCTCTGCCGATTCCGGCCTATTCTTAGCGTAGTTTGAAGCGCTTGTAGAAAATCCTCTAGAGGAAAGAAAGAAGATTGATCGAACGCTACTTCAAACTCGCCGAAAACCAATCCAGCATTAAACACGAATTACTGGGCGGTCTCACGACTTTTGTGACGATGGCCTACATCATCGTCGTGAACCCCCAAATCCTCGCGCAAGCGGGTATGCCGGCCGAAGGCGTGGTATTCGCAACCTGCATTTCGTCAGCTGCCGCCACTCTCGTGATGGGCCTCTACGCCAATTACCCCATCGCTCTTGCGCCGGGGATGTCACTGAATGCCTATTTCACGTATGCCGTCTGCCTCAACATGCATGTTCCGTGGCAGACCGCGCTGGCGGTGGTTTTCTTTTCGGGCGCACTTTTTTTGCTGCTCACCGTAACCCGAGTGCGCGAACAAATTGTCAACGGCATGCCCGACTGCCTGAAGCATTCGACGGCCACCGGTATCGGGATGTTCATTGCCTTTGTCGGGCTGCGCAACGCCAGGCTCGTGGTTGCGAACCCGGCTACCTTCGTTGGACTTGGCAGCTTCTCCGATCGGGAAGTGCAGACCGCTTGCTTCGGAATCGTACTGACTCTTTTTCTCATGGCGCGGAGGATTAACAGCGGAATTCTGGTTGGTATCTTTGCTACCACGCTGCTGGGAATTCTGCGCGGCATGACGCACTGGCCCTCCGCAATTTTGTCTCTTCCCCATCCTTCCTCCACTTTTCTGAAGCTGGATTTTCGCGGAGCCATCCATCTTGGCTTTCTCGAAATTCTGTTTGCATTCTTATTTGTCGATCTTTTCGATAATGTGGGCACGCTGGTGGGCGTGTGCGAGCAGGGCGGATTCATCAAAAACGGCAAGATTCCCCGCGTTGGCAGGGCTCTGGTATCCGACGCCGTGGGCACCATTTTCGGCTCGCTGACTGGAACCTCGACCGTCACCAGCTATATCGAAAGCGTGGCCGGAGTCGCGGCTGGAGCCCGCACTGGCCTGAGCAATATCGCCGTTGCCGCGCTGTTTCTACTGGCCATGTTTTGTTCGCCTCTGGCGACCGCAATCCCGGCTTATGCCACTGCGCCGGCGCTAATCGTGGTCGGCGCGCTCATGACGCAATCGATTTCCCACATCGAATGGAGCGACTTCAGCGAAGCCGTTCCCGCCTTCATCACCATGATCGCCACTCCATTAACCTTCAGCATCGCCACCGGCATCAGCCTGGGGCTGATCGCCTACACCGTGGTGAAAATCGCCGCCGGCAAAGTTCGCGAAGTTACATTGCTGACATGGATTCTCACCGCACTCTTTATTTTGCGCTATGTATATCTCGCGGCCACGTAGTATGGGGACGAAGTAGGGAATCGTCGAAGCGCACACTCAACCGACGTCATATTCCATTTGCATCGGCGAGCGATTCGGAGGAAAATAGCCGACACTCGTGGGGTTCAGAGTTTAGGTGGCTCTCTTCATCAGTCGCGGCCGCCAGTGACGAAGCCGTGTCAGGAAACATGGAGATCCGGTCGCACGACATTCTTCTCGTAGGAGGCGGAGGCGCGGGATTACGAGCCGCTATCGCCGCCGCCGAAGTCAATCCAAAACTCAGCGTGGCGGTGGTCTCGAAGGTCTATCCCATGCGCAGCCACACGGTCTCTGCAGAAGGCGGAGCTGCGGGCGTAGCCAAGCCCGACGACAGCCTCGACGAACACGCGTATGACACCATCTCCGGCGGCGACTGGATGTGCGATCAGGATGCAGTCGAAGCCTTCGTGAAAGAAGCACCGCTGGAGTTGCTGCAACTGGAGCGATGGGGCTGCCCGTGGAACCGCGAACCGGATGGTCACATTGCCGTGCGCGCCTTTGGTGGAATGACGAACAAGCGCACCTGGTTCGCCGCCGACAAAACCGGCTTCCACATGCTGCACACGCTGTTTCAGACCACGCTCAAATATCAGCCAATCACGCGCTACGACGAATACTTTGTCACCAAACTGCTGGTCGACGATGGCCGCGTGCAGGGCGTGGTCGCGATTGAAATCATGTCGGGAAAAATTCAGGCCATCACCGCCAAGGCCGTGATTCTTTGCACCGGCGGCTGCGGGCGCGTTTTTCCCTTCACCACCAACGCCAATATCAAGAACGGCGATGGCATGGCACTCGCACAGCGCGCCGGAGCGCCACTCAAGGATATGGAATTTGTGCAGTACCATCCTACCGGTTTGCCGTTCACCGGTATTTTGATTACCGAAGCCGCGCGCGCCGAAGGCGGCTACATGCTGAATAAGGATGGCTACCGCTATCTCCAGGACTACGACCTGGGCAAGCCGCAACCAACACCGGTGCTTCGCTCCATGGAACTTGGTCCGCGTGACCGGCTGTCGCAAGCGTTCGTTAAGGAAGATCAGAAGGGACGCACCATACCGACCGAATACGGCCCGGTGGTTCATTTGGATCTACGCCATCTGGGAGAAAAGCTGATCAACGCGAAGCTGCCGTTCGTGCGTGAGCTTTGCGTGAAGTATCAGAACATCGATCCGGTCACGGAACTGATTCCGGTGCGGCCGGTGGTGCACTACATGATGGGCGGTGTGAGCACCGACATTAACGGCGCAACTCCGATGGCGGGTCTCTACGCGGCGGGCGAGGTGGCGTGCGTCAGCATCAATGGCGCCAATCGCCTCGGTTCGAACTCACTGCCCGAGTGCCTCGTCTTCGGCGCCCGCGCCGGCCACGCGGCGGCTGAATTCGCGGCCAGTCAAAAAGCTCCGAATGGCAGCGTCTGGACGCAGGCTACCAACGAAGTGCTGAGGCTCGAACAGCAATACCTCCATAAAACCAGCGGGCGCGAGCGCATCGCCACTCTGCGCGAAGAGATGCAAAAGACCATCGAGGCCGGCGCCGGAATTTATCGCGAGGAAGCTTCTCTCAAGCAGGCGCGCCAGAAAATTCAGGAATTGCAAGAACGATTCGAGAACGTTGGCCTCGACGACCACGGCCGCACCTTCAACACCGAGCTGATTTCGGCGCTCGAGCTCGGCTTTATGCTTGATGTCGCGCAGTCGATCATCGAGTGCGCTCTGTATCGCGCTGAATCCCGTGGAGCGCATCAGCGCACGGATTTCCCCAAGCGCGACGATCAGAAATTCCTGGCGCATTCGCTGGTGCGAAGAAGCTCGGATGGTTCTCTAAGCGTCGATTATCTTCCGGTGAAAATCACGCACTGGCCGCCGGGCGAGCGCAAGTATGGTGAGGGTTCGCACAAAGCGTCCAAGCAAACGAAAGTTAGCTGAACAGGGTTAATTGAACACGAGCTACAGGGGTGAATTGAACAAGGGTGAGTTGAATGGCTGACAAGATCGTGCTCGAAATTGCGCGTTACGCACCGGAACGGGACGACAAACCGTCGTTTCAAAGCTTCGAAGTTCCGCTGCGCAAGGAATGGGTGGTGCTCGACGCGCTGAACTACATTAAGGACAAAGTGGACGGCACGCTGACCTATCGCTGGTCGTGCCGCATGGGAATCTGTGGCAGTTGCGGCATGATGGTCAACGGCGAACCCAAACTCACCTGCGCAACCTTCCTCACATCCTACGGCAATAATGCCACCGTGCGCGTCGAGCCCTTACGCTATTTTCCCGTCATCCGCGATCTCGTCACTGCCCTCAGCGATTTTCTCGTGAAGCTCCAAAAAGTGAAACCATGGCTCATTCACCCCAATCAGCCGCCGCTAAGCGCAGGCGAATTTCTTCAGACGCCCGAGCAACTCGATCTCTACAAGCAATTCAGCATGTGCATCAACTGCACGCTCTGCTATGCGGCTTGCCCGGTTGTTGGGCTCGACCAGGAGTTTGTCGGCCCGGCGGCACTGGCCCTGGCGCAGCGCTATAACCTCGACAATCGCGATCAGGGATCAGCCGAGCGCCTGGCCACGCTGGCGCACCCCGACGGCATCTGGGGATGCACCTTCGTCGGCGAGTGCACGCGGGTTTGCCCCAAGCATGTCGATCCTGCGGGAGCGATTCAGCAATACAAACTCACCGCCGCGCTCGACTGGGTGAAGTCGTTCATTCTGCCGCGCGGGCACAAAGACGCGCCTCAGGAGACAGCCCATGACTGAAATGTCCGAGTTGAATCAAGCGGCCCACACCGAATTTCATCCACGATGGTATCGAAAACGCCTCTCTACGTGGTGGTGGCTGGGTGAGTGGCACTATCTGGTATTCATCTTGCGGGAACTCAGCAGCCTTTCGGTGGCATGGTTTGTAGGACTGACGCTATTTCAGTTGCGGGCCTTTATGCGTGGACCGGATAGCTACGGGCGCTTCACCGACACTTTGCAATCGCCCATAATGATCGCGCTCAACCTGATCGCATTCTGCTTCATCATGTTGCACGCGATTACCTGGTTCAATCTGGCCCCGCGCGCCATGCCGGTGCGCGTGGGTGGAAAACGCGTGCCCGAATTTCTGGTTGCCGCTCCCAATTACGTTTTGTGGATCGCGGTTTCCGCATTTGTCGCCTGGCTGCTGTTGAGGACATCATGAGCGAAACGCCGAAAAAAGCGTCGAACGAAGGCTTCCTGTGGCTGCTCTTCAGCGCCGGTGGAGTGGTCGCGGCGATTCTGATCCCGATTCAACTGTTCTTGTTCGGATTGGCATTTCCGCTCGGTTGGCTTCCGCAACCGAGCTACGATCATCTCGTGTATTTAATGAGTTCGCCCTGGGTGCGGCTTTATTTGTTCGTGATGTGCTCGCTGCCGCTGTTTCATTGGGCGCACCGATTTCGTTTTACACTTTACGATGGGCTGCAGGTCAAGCACCTGAACGAGGTGATATTCGCTTTTTGTTACGGCGGCGCGCTCGTGGGCACGGTACTGGCCGCATATCTGCTGTTAAGTATCTAACCGCGCCCGTTTCGGTTCTCAAGATTTTCGCTTAGGGAGGTTAATTTGGAATTCACATTGAAGACAATTTCGAAAGACAGCATTCCGGAAGCGATTTCCAAAGTCGAACTCTATCGCTATCTCAATGAACCGGAGGAAGCGGAGTCGATCTGCCGCGACATTCTTGGGGCCGACCCAGAGAACCAGTTGGCAATCCGGTTGTTAGGATTGACCCTGACCGACCAATTCGAAGGCCGGCATCCCGATCGCTATGCCGAGGCGGAAAAGATATTCCAGAGTCTGACGGATGCGTACGACAAGGTCTATTATCGCGGGCTTCTGCTGGAGCGGCGAGCCAAGGCGCAAATGAAAGCCGGAGTTTCGGCGCGCAGTCTGGTCGGATCGTTGCATGAAGCGATGCGCTGTTTCGAGGAAGCGGAGAAGGTTCGTCCACCGCACAACGACGACGCTATGCTGCGCTGGAACCGGTGCGTTCGTCTGCTGGAGAAACTGGGGCATGCCCCAGTCGAAGAGAAAGAGACGGCGTTCGAAGACCACGACACGCCACCGATCAAGATTGCGAGCCGATCCAGCGGACGCGCTGTGAGATAGACGCTCCAGGATTCCCGGACTTCGCCCATTTCAGCTCTTTTTCGACGATTATCTCGACGCGGGCAACTTCACGCCCTCCTGGCTGCAACTAAAAAATTAGTTACCTTTGGCCGCGAGCCGCGTCTAAGCAAAAAGGAGGGATTCCGGTGCCGCCC
>JASHOU010000063.1 GCA_030038475.1 Terriglobales bacterium
CGAAGGTTGACGCCACTTGCCGACAAAGTGATATAACATCGCACAACCTGACCAAGACGGGGTGAGCGTGAGCACGGTACGAGAGACGACCTACGAGATTCTGCGCGACCTGGGACTGAACATCATCTTCGGCAACCCCGGTTCGACCGAACTGCCGTTCCTGCGCGATATGCCCTCGGATTTCAGGTATGTCCTCGGCCTGCACGAGCGTGTGGCCGCGGGAATGGCGCTCGGATACTCCCTCGGAAGCCGCAAGCCCGTATTCGTGAACCTGCATTCGATCGCCAGCACCGGTAACGGTCTTTCCGCAATCCAGGATGCATGGTATATGCACGCGCCGCTCGTCGTTACTGCCGGGCAGCAGGATCGCCGCCAGCTTCTGGCGGAGCCTTTTCTCGCCAGCCGCGCAGTTGAGACTGTGCGGCCCTATGTGAAGTGGGCGTACGAGCCGCTGCGAGCCGAAGACGTGCCCGGCGCGGTTGCGCGGGGAATTTATCTTGCGATGCAACTGCCGCAGGGACCCGTCTTTATCTCCATCCCAATGGATGACTGGACGCACGAGTGCAAACCCGTGCCAGCGCGAAAGGTCAGCGATTCCGTTCTCGCCGATCCGAAAGCGCTCGACGAAGTGGTACGCGCGCTCGATTCCAGCCGAAATCCGGCGCTGGTGGCCGGTTCGCAGATCGAAGAAGACGATGGCTGGCATGCCATGCTGGCGCTTGCCGAACACCTCAACGCCAGCGTTTATCAGGATCCCATCCCCGCGCGCTGGACATTTCCGCGCGGCCATCGATTATTTCGCGGCGGATTGCTTCCTGCTCAGCAACCTCTCGCCGATCAACTCGCCAGCCATGACGTCGTGGTTGTGCTCGGCGCGCGTGTTTTCCTCTACTACGCGCACGTGCCGGGGAATCCGGTCAAACCGGGAACCAGGCTCTTCCAGATCACCAACGATCCGCAGGCGGCGGCATCGGCATTAGCCGGGGATAGCATCGTGGGAAATGTGGCGCAAGCGGCTGCTTACATTCGCGACCACGCGAAGGCGAGGCATCGGTCTTCGGTGGGCGAAAAGCCCACAGTACCGCCTGGGCCAGGCCCGCAGCATCCCATCACTACCGCGTATCTGTTCAGCGTACTGAACAAGGTTATCCCGCGAAACGCGGTCATCGCCGAAGAATGTCCGTCATCCAAGGGAGACCTCGACCGCTATCTCATTCTCGATGAGCCGCGATCGTTCTACTCAGTGCCGAACGGAGTGCTAGGATTCGGCTTGCCGGCCGCGGTTGGATTGCAGCTTGCCGTTCCCGAGCGGCGCGTCATCTGCCCGATCGGCGACGGCTCCGTGCAATATTCGGTTCAGGCTCTCTGGAGTGCGGTTCAGAATCATGCGCCGGTCGTTGTCATCGTCATCCGCAATTCCGATTATTCGGCGTTGAAAGGGTTCTGCGACTTCACGCAAGTCGGCCGCAACGTTCCCGGCATGGATCTTCCCGGCATCGACATGGTGAAGATTGCGCAGGGCTACGGGATGTCAGCGCGGGAAGTGGATCGGGCCACTGAGCTCGAACCCGCGCTGCAAGCCGCCTTTGCGGCCAATGCTCCGTGCCTGATCAGCGTAAATGTCGCCAAGGGCGGCCAAAAAACCATGGGGATGGATCAGTCCGTTAACCCACCGAGGTACCGATGAATCACCCCTTGCCCCGCCGCGAGTTTCTCAAAACCACCACCGGTTTGCTGACCGGCATCGTGGTCGCGGGCAGCCCGCTGGCCTCGATCGCCAAACTACGGATTGCTCCCGGACGACAGCGGGCTTGGGCGGTTCCATTGTCGGCTTTCACCACGGCTGAAGCCACGACCCTCATGGCCATGGCGCGCACCATCGCTCCTCACGACAAACTCGACGATGCCGCCTACGCACTCGTCATCAAGGCCGTGGACGCCACTGCGGTCAAGGATGACCGCACGCACAAAACGATCACGGAAGGAATCGCGGGCCTGGGAGCCGGCTTCGCAAAAAGCCCGGAAAGCGACCGCGTAGCCGCGCTTACGAAAATCGAATCCTCCGAATTTTTTCAAACCATGCGATTGAAAACCCTCCAGGTGCTCTATTCATCGCCGATTGCCTACGCGTATTTCGGTTATGAGGGAGAGGCTTTCTCCAAGGGAGGCTACTTGCACCGCGGCTTCAACGATCTGCACTGGCTGCCCGACGTGCCGCTCGAAGCGAGCGGCCCGTTGCCGGAGCCAGAGGAACAGATGTAGGAGGAAGCGTTTGTGAGAAGAATCAGGGTTGATTCCATCCATGGCGGCGTTTGATCACAAGGACGACAGCGTGGTGGTCATCATCGGGTCTGGCGCCGGCGGTGGCACGCTCGCCCACGAATTGACTCGACGGGGCATCAAAGTCGTACTGCTCGAAGCAGGCAGCCGACAATCGCTCGACAGCTTCTCGCAGGTTCCGGGAGAAGCGTTCAATCAGCTGACCTGGCTCGATACCCGCACCCAGAGCGGCAATTGGGGCGTTGCCCGCGATTTTCCAACCTTGCCGGTGTGGCACTGCAAGACGGTTGGCGGCACAACCGTTCACTGGACGGCATCTTGTCCGCGGCTTCAGCCCTGGGAATTGCGCGCCCGCACAACCTACGGCGAGATCGCCAGAGCATCATTGATCGACTGGCCGATCACGCCAGAAGAATTGGAAAAGTATTACGCACTGGCCGAGCGCCGCATGGGTGTTACGCGGCGCAACGACATACCGGGGCTGCCCGCCTCGAACAACTTTAAAGTGATGTATGCCGCCGCCAGGAAGCTCGGCTACAAACAGGTTCACACCGGCCACCTGGCCATCAACTCACGCACCTTCGATGGAAGGGGATTCTGCATCCAGCAGGGTTTCTGCGTGCAAGGCTGCAAGATGGGAGCGAAGTGGAGCACGCTTTACACCGAGATTCCAGATGCCGAAGAGACCGGCAATCTCGATCTGCGGATCGAATCTACGGCCACGCGTGTTGAACATGAAGTGAACGGCCGCGTCAACGCGGTGATTTACCGCGATGCTCAGGGACACGAGCAGCGCCAGGCGGCGCGCGCCGTTTGCGTCGCCGGCAACGCGATTGAAACCACCCGCCTGCTGCTGCTTTCCGAGTCGTCAAAGTTCCCGCACGGACTCGCCAACTCCTCCGGACAAGTGGGAAGGAATTACTGTCACCAGATCACAGGATTCGTCTGGGGAATTTTCGACAAGCCCATTTATTTCTGGCGCGGCGCGACGATCGCCGGCGTGATCGAAGATGAGGCGATCAATGATCCTCGCCGCGGCTTTGTCGGCGGATACCGGATCGAGTTAGTCGCGCTCGACCTGCCTACGCTGCCGCTGGTCGGTTTGCGCTACGGCTGGGGCCGCGATTTCGCATCCATCATCGACAATTACCGCAATCTTGCCGGCATGTTCATCAATGGCGAAGATTTGCCGTGCGCCGATAATCGCATCACGCTCGATGCAAATATAAAAGATGCTTACGGCTTGCCCGTCGCCCATATCCACGTCGATGAGCATCCGAACGACCAGGCGCTGCGGAAACACGCGCAGGGCCAAATGTCACGCATGTACGAAGCGATTGGAGCGAAGCGCGTCGTAGTCGGCCCTACTCCACCCGCGACCCACAATACTTGCACTGCCCGCATGAGCGCCGACCCGCGTGACGGGGTCACGAACGGCTGGGGTCAGACGCACGACATCGCCAACTTGTTTATCTCCGACGGCAGCGTGTTAACCACGCCCGGCTCGGCCAATCCTACATTGACGATTGTTGCTCTGGCGCTTCGCCAGGCAGAGTACATTGCCGAACAGATGAAAGCAGGCCAGGTTTAATGAGCGAGGTTTGATCGAACCAGATTTGATCGAGCACGTTTAATCGAAGCTGTTAATCCGCGGACGGACGTTCGGCTCCGAATCCTGTATTCGCCCGCACTATTAATGCATCGAACTTGGCTTCGGCGGCAGGTTCTTTGCTGAGCAACGTGCCAACCACGGCCGCCAGAAATCCCAGCGGCACGCTGACGATCCCGACATTCTCATAGGGGAACCACGGCTGGGCTTGTATCAAGTGGCGTCCGCCGGTTGCGCTCGCCGCATCGATACCCATAAAGTTTGGGCTTGCCAAAATCAGACCGAGGCTGGCTAACAAGCCAACCGTCAGACCCGCGACCGCTCCCGCGGTGTTGAAGCGCCGCCAATAGATCGAAAGCGCCAGCACGGGAAAATTCGCCGAGGCAGCTACAACCATCCCAAACGTTGCCAGAATAATGACGTTCGAAGCGGGTCCCAGCCGGGTTGCGATCAGCATGGACACGGCTCCGATCGCGAGCGCCGCAATGCGTGCGACCAGCACAGTCTCGTCCGCCGTGCGCTCCTTGCCATGGTGAATGGCGTTGGTCCAGAAATCATGAGCAAACGAGGTTGACGCGCTGATCATCAAACCGGCTACAACGGCCAGAATTGTCGCAAACGCGACCGCCGATACGAATGCCAGCAGGAGATCGCCACCCAGCGCCTGCGCCAGCCGAGGCGCGGCCATGTTCGTTCCTCCGCGCGCAAGAATCGAGTCGGGACCGATCATGATGGCCGCCGCGAGTCCAAGGACAGTCGTGAGGACGCAAAAGCTGCCAATGATTAACATGGCCCATACCACGCTCTGGCGGGCGGTTTTCGCGTCGGGAACGGTGTAGAACTTGACCAGCACGTGCGGCAGCCCGGCGGTTCCAAGCGCGAACATCAAGCAGAGCGAAAGCAGGTCGATCGGCCCGTGCGGTGGATGATAGTGCAGGCCGGGCTGAAGAAAATCACGCACCACCAACTGTTCTTTCTGGTGATACGCGATCTGGCTGGCGGCGGCGAAGAAGTCGATCAGATGAAAATGAAAACGTCCAAGCACGAGCACGGTAAGCACCCCGCCGCAGGCTGAGAGCAGCATGGCCTTGATGATTTGCACCCAGGTCGTCGCCAGCATGCCGCCAAAAACTACGTAGATCATCATCAGCGCGCCGACTCCGACCACCGCCATGTTGTAGGTAATGCCGGAGTCGGCGAGCAGCAGATTCACCAGCGCTCCGGCGCCGACCATCTGCGCGATCATGTAAAAGGTGGCGATGGTCAGCGTACTCAACGCGGCGAGCGCACGCACCAGCCGTGGACTGAGCCGGTATGCCAAAACGTCTCCAATAGTGTATTTGCCAAGGTTGCGCAGAGGCTCGGCCATCAGCAAGAGAATGGTGACGAAAGCGACAAACCCTCCAACCGAATAGAGCATTCCATCGAAGCCTTGCAGTGCGATCAGGCCGATTAAGCCGAGGAAGGAAGCAGCGCTCATAAAATCGCCGGCGACAGCAAAACCGTTCTGCCAGGCGGAAATTTTTCGGCCGGCGGCAAAATATGCGCTCGCTCCGCTCGATCGCCTCGCTGCCCAGTAGGTAATTCCCATCGTGGCGGCGACGAACACCAGGAACACGTCCAGAGAAATAGACACTCACTCGCCCCCGTGCCGCTCGCCGGATTGGGCGATAGTGTCGGCGAGAATGTCGACGGTCAAAGCGTCGAACCTGGCCGCAACAAACAGGTAGAGCGCGGCGATCAGCCATCCCACGGCGAACTGAAAGAGTGCGAACAGATAGGCAATGGTCACCGTTCCAATCACCCGGGTCGATGCAAGTTTGGGTGCGTACCCTACGAGAACAGCGAGACCCAGATAATTTAGGAGGAAGATAACGAACGCCGGTACGATGAAGGCCTTCTTGATCGCGATCAGATCCTTGAACGCTTTGCTGTTGGCAATCGCGTTCCAATCTTTGTCGTTATCGGACGCCAATTCGTTCCTCGATGACTTGCTCATGCTCGCTCCGTGTCGAAGCATTGTATCTGAGACGCTTCTCCGGACTCGCAGAATCACAATCGCCTTTGTCCCTCGCCGTTTGTCCTG
>JASHOU010000064.1 GCA_030038475.1 Terriglobales bacterium
GATGCAGATCGAGTTTGCCCGCCTTGAGCAGCGCGGTCATCTGGTACCAGGTCTGATACATGCGCCGTCCGTTGATACCCTGAATCGTGATCCCTTTAAAGATAATGTCTTCGGAGAAGTTGACGGGGATGGGTTTGGAGGTGAGGCCGAGCAGCGACATGCGTCCGCCGCGCCGCACAATGTCGAAGGCGATTCGAATCGCGTCGGGATGTCCCGCCATTTCGAGCACCACATCGACGCCGCGTCCCTCGGTTTTTTCGGCGACGATTGCTCGCACGTCTTCCTTCGAAGGATCGAGGGCGTAGTCGGCGTGCATGTCGGTGGCGATCTTGCGGCGGTGTTCATTAACTTCGATGGCGAAGATCGTGGTTGCGCCCACGGCTCGCGCCACCGCGATGGAGAATAATCCAATCGGGCCGCAGCCCGTGATGGCTACGGTTTTCGCCGCAATTTCTCCCGCCAATACAGTGTGCACCGCATTGCCCAGCGGATCGAGGATCGACGCGTATTCCTGCGGAATGGCGGGATCGAGTTTCCAGATATTCGACTCGGGAATGACAACGTACTCGGCGAAAGCACCGTTGGTGTCGACGCCGATGATCTTCACGTTCTGGCAGATGTGAGCGTCGCCGGTGCGGCATTGCAGGCACTTGCCGCAGGCTACGTGCATTTCCGCTGATACGAAATCGCCTTCCTTCACGCTGGTGACTTCGTCGCCGAAGGCAGCCACTTCGCCGCAAAATTCGTGGCCGGGAATCAACGGCGGATGAATGCGCCCCTGCGCCCAGCGGTCCCATTCGTAGATGTGCAGGTCGGTACCACAGATGGAAGCGGCTTTGACTTTGACCAGAACGTCGGTGCGGCCAAAAGCGGGAATCTTGACCTCGCGGATTTCCGCGCCGGGCGCGGCTTCCGGCTTAACGACTGCAAGCATGGTGTTTGAAGCGCCGGGCATCAAGCCCCCTTATGAGTTCCGATTCGAAAGAGCAAACGCTTTATCTTAGCACCACCGGCGGGACGTTCGTAGACGTGTAGTGTCATCCTGAGCGCAGCGAAGGACCCATGCAACCTGCAAGCAGCGCCGATGCAGTCAAAGTCACTCCGTTGGCCCCAACTGCGGGCGCTCATTTTAAAGCACGCGCCTATTTGGAGTGCACGCCGATGCTTTGTACGTCCCGCGGGAGTGCGTCTTCGGGCTTGCCGTTTTGTATTCCTCCGACTTCCCCCGCGGAATGCTCAACGTCTGCCATTGTGAGGATCGCAAATGTTTGGCAAGGAACACGATCTGGCCGATGTGCTGCGCGTAGTGCGCGAGCGAGCGGTTGAGCGCCTGCATGACGGTGTGAGGCTCGCCGCGAATCGTTACTATGCGCTGGACATCGTCAGGCCGGAGTCCGTCCAGCGTGGAAAAGACTTGGGTCCACGCCTGCTCCCACCAGCGCATTACCTCTTCGCGCGTGGTTTTCTCCGAGACCTCAAATTCCCGATCGCGAAAACGGTCCGGCTTCTCGCCGTCGCTGGTGAGAAAGTCGGCGAAGCGTGAGCGCGCGTTGCCAGAAATGTGCTTCACCAGCGTTGCCACAGAATTCGATTCCGCATCAAGCACGACAAAAAAGTCCTTATCTTCGAGTTGAGCCATCGCCGCTTCGCCCATGCGCTTATGGCCGCGGAATTGGCGCTTCATTTCTTCCAGGTAGTGAGTAGCAAGGTCGGTCATGCGAATCCCAATTGCAGAGTCTGGTGGTTAGATTGCAGAGGTCAAGGCGCGATGCAGCAGAAATGCCCGAAAACTCGAGGCTCTCACCTCTACAATCTGACCTCTAAAATCGGGCCGCTATTCTAAGTTGC
Organism: Terriglobales bacterium; assembly: GCA_030038475.1. Lineage (GTDB taxonomy): Bacteria > Acidobacteriota > Terriglobia > Terriglobales > Acidobacteriaceae > Acidiflorens. The sequence continues at coordinate 1,849 of JASHOU010000064.1, forward strand.
ACGCCACTCTGAAGCCGTAGTCTGCGTACTTGAACTCCGGAGGAATGCTTGACCGGGCCGCGCAGCGCGAGATTTTAATGTGGTGCCGCCACGATCCTCCGCGCGAAGCCCGCCGCGAGCCGCTTTCCGGTCCTCGCGGGTTGCGCTCCGGCGACACCGCATAATAATTGGCCGCATACCAGTCGCTGCACCACTCGTGCACGTTGTCACACATGTTGTAGAGACCGTATGCATTGCTTTCCCCGCGGCCCACAGGTTCGGGGCCAGTTTTCCAGTCTCCCGCGCAACGATCGGCGTAATTCGCCAGCGCTTGCGGAGGCTCATCGCCCCAGGGAAACAGCGCGCCCTCGCGGCCTCCGCGCGCCGCGCGTTCCCATTCCGCCTCCATGGGTAAGCGAAAAGGTCTACCGCTGGCTGCGGTGAGCCATTCGCAGTAGGCAGCCGCTTCATACCACGATACTCCCACCACAGGCTGCTCTGGATGGTTGAACGCGGGGTCATCCCAAAACGGCGGTGGAAGCGATGCGGTGCCCCGCAGGAAGCGTCCGTAGTCGGCGTTCGTCACCTGGTAGGCGGCTAAAAGGAATTCGTCAGTCCAGACACGATGCGCAGGCCTTTCGTTGTCTCGGCCGGTATCGCAGCCCATCAAGAACCATCCCGCGGGAATGTGGACGAGTTTGGGAAGTTCTTCGACTCGCAGGAAGGAGAGCATTTGGGTTGAGGCTATTGGCTCCATATTGTCAGAGTGCCCGCAGCGCACGAACCACGTCCTCAATTTTATTCTCCTGGAACAGGCGAATGCCGGCCACTCCCGCCGCTCCCGCTTCCAGGCACGATGCGGCGTTCTCCATCGTGACTCCTCCCAGTGCGAGCACTGGGATTTTCGCGCTGGTGCAAGCTTCGCGCAACGCGGCCAATCCGGCAGGCTGCGCGCCGCCAGCGCCGGTTTTTCCGAATACCGGAGCGAAGACGACGAAGTCAGCTCGCTCGGACTCGGCGCGCAAGACGTCGGCTGTAGTGTGGCATGAGGCAGCGATCAGAAACTGGCGAGCCTTACCGTGATCGGAAGAAAGCTTGAGCACTCGCCGCACATCCTCTGCCGCAACATCGTCCGAGCGCAGATGAACGCCGTCGGCTCCCGCAGCCAGCGCCACGTCGGTGCGGGAGTTGATAAGAAGAAAAGTTCTCGGTTCTCGGTTCTCAGTTCTCAGTGAAGCGCCGTTGCGCACAGCCGCCAGCGCATCTTTGGCCAGCGTTTCCAGATCTCTCGCGCTCAGATCCCTTTCGCGAAGCTGGATGTAATCGACGCCGGCACCCGCAGCTTCAGCGACTTTCGCGAGCAGCGCCCGACGGCGCGCGTTTTCGCCGCCGGGAAATTGGCTTCGGTCGGTGATGTAGTAGAGCAGAAAGCGGTGAGCCATCCATTCTCAGCCTACTACGAGATTCGCACCATCTGGTTTGTACTATCGAGCCGGCTTATTTCTTGACGGCAACCTCAGAAGTCGGCGATCTCTCTAAACCCGAATACAGATTGGCCTGCTGACAAGGCGGCATGAATAGTTTCAGGTTCTCCGCCTTCCAGCGCATGGAGGCGTAGATGCGATTTCGTCCGCTGGGGTGATCGAAAAAGATCCATTCCTCGATCGGACCCGGGTTCATCTTGCGGTATTCGCCAAGATGAATCGCCGCCTGTGCAAACCCGTCCGGCTGCCGCGCCGTGTTCAGCCCGAACATGTCGGCTTCGTACTCCTGCGTCCGCGTCGTAGTGTTGTTGATGGGCGTATAGAAGAAACCAAAAATAGAAACGAGCAGCACCACCAGCGGCAAAACTGCCGTGTCGCCGACGCCGCGAATCTGCAATTTCTCGCCCCATCGCTGGAGCGCCCATCCCAGCCCCCAGTACAAGTAGGCGAAAGCCACCACAATCACGATCGAGATGAACGTGATGCCCTTGTAGATGTGGTTCATTACGTAGTGGCCCATCTCGTGTCCCATGACCGCTTGAATTTCCTCCGGTGAGCCACGGCGCAAAAGATTGTCGTTGAGCGTAATGCGCATCGTATTGGCGAACCCACTCACGTTGGCGCTCATCCGCGTCGTTTGCCGCGAAGCGTCGATCTCGTACACGTCTTTAGCTGGGATTCCGTTGGCCCGCGCCATGCTCAGAATGGGGTCGACAATCTTCGGATCGTTGAGCCGAGTGACCTTATTGAAAATCGGAACGATGTAGACCGGCGCGATCAGCGCCGTGAAGATCCCAAACAGAATCGTCACCACCGCGCCCCAAATCCACCAGGTGCGCGAGAGCCGGCGAACAATACCGAAGAGAACCACCGCCAGGATGCCTCCCAGCACCAGCGCCACTCCAAGGCCTTTCAATTGATCCACCATCCACGGCCCGAAGGTTTGCGTAGCCAGCCCGTACTTGTGCTCGCGGAAATAATCTTCGTAAACCGTCAGCGGAAAAACCATGATGGTAGTCAGAATCAGGTATTGCAACCAGTACACGAACGTGTGAACCGGCTTAAAACGGGTCACGCGCTCCGCCAGATCTCTCATACGCGCCGACCAGCGTAAATTCAGCAACAGCAGGCAAACCACGACGCCGTAAAGAAAGTCCCAGAGAATCATCCAGTACCCGCCTTCAAAATAAGCGTCGGAACGCGCCATTTTGTCGGCTGGAATCTGCGCCAGATAAGCATTTGTCGCAGCAACCGCGTCGAAATGCTCCGACGGCTGCGCTTCAGGAGGAACCTGGATCACCGACGGCATCTCGTTCGGTCCTGGTGGCTGTGCGAACGCCGCAGTGGCGGAAAACGCAGCGGAGAAAGTCGCACAAAGAATTGCGCAGAAAAAAATCGAGTTAGAGACTATCGCCCAAAATGCTCGTGAGGTCATCATTGCGGTTTCCCTCCGGAAATGCAGACCAGTAGAAGTGTATACGCGGATCGGGTGTTCGAAGTTCTAGTCTTTCACCACGGAGTCACGGAGAACCCAACTCCTTGGCTGCATCTTCCATTTCTGGGTGTGTGAGGAGTTAAGGTCTTCTCTACTCTGTTGCTCTGTAGGGAAAAGAGTCAAATTAAGATGCCACTCAGCAATAATGGCGCTTGACCGCCGACTCGCGGCAGAGGGCGATTGCACCTTCTGGTACAAGCAAGAGTACAGCGACGGCGGCTTCAACTGGCAGTCGCACGTAATCTCGTTCAAGTTCACGAGCTGCGAATAACGGAAAATCAATCGTGACGTACAGCCCGCCCGCAACGGCAGTCTGTACCATGTTTACCGCTCTCGCTTCGGGTAGTGGAGGTTACAGGCCGGGCTGCACTTCGACGGGTTCAAGCTCGATTTCTGCCTTCCCCTACCAGAACGTCCTATATGGATCCTACGTTCGTGCCATTCCCCGGCTGGCGGCCAGGAAGTAGATTGGTGGTGAGCAGACTTCGGGGGAGGGCTGTTCGACGAGCGTCCGCTGACTCTAACCAGAGTCCGGGCGCTTTCGTTTTGTGGTGAGATTAACCGCGAGCGGAATCTTTAGCCTTGAGGTCGGTCTTAGTCTCTGGCGGTTTTTTCTTCGGTTTCATCATCTGCCACTCCTTTTCCGTCAACTCTCGTCCCAGCGCGGTGAATTCGCCCGCGCCCTGCAGCCATTCGCCACCATCCATGGTTACGACATCCCCGTTTACATATCCTGAACCATCGCTGATCAGAAATGCGGCCAGATTGGCGAATTCTTCGGGTGTGCCGAAGCGTCCCAGAGGAATTCGTTTTTGGGCCGCATGTTCGAACTCTGCGCGCGGCAGCAGACGGGAGAACGCGCCCTCAGTCGGAATCGGCCCGGGTGCGATGGCGTTCATGCGAATGCCGCGGTCGCCCCATTCGACGGCCAGGCTCCGCGTAAGCGCCTGCACGCCGGCTTTGGCCACGGCCGAGGGTACAACATAAGCGGAACCCGTCGTCGTGTAGGTGGTCGTGATGTTCAGCACCACGGCTGCATGGTTGGCGGCGAGCCAGCGCCGTCCGCACGCCAACGTGGTGTGCAGCGTTCCCATCAGGACGATTCCAATGACCGATTGAAACGCGCCCAGCGAAAGCTCTTCGGTGCGCGCCAGAAAATTTCCTGCGGCGTTGTTCATGAGTACATCGAGCGGACCGTCGGCCCAGATACTTGCGATCATGGCTTCAACCGCCGCGGCGTCGCGCACGTCGCAGGCGTGGGAGTGGATCTTTTTTGTTTCGCCGCTGCTCGCAACGCGCTGGCTCAACTCCTGCACGGTTGCTGTCAGCACTTCCTGCCGGCGTCCGCAGATGTAAACTTCGGCGCCGAGTTCGAGAAAGCGCTGAGCTGATGCCTTGCCCAGTCCGGTGCCACCTCCCGTGATGAGGATGCGTTTGTTGTGGAGCAGATCATTGCGGAACATTGGTCCTCCCATGGAGACAATCGCCGATTGTAACGGACCGGTTAGCAGGGTAGTTTTTACGTGGGCCTTGAAAGAGACGCTGCATGCCGGTGTCTCTACGAGTACTCTGGGCTTTCCTCCAGAGCTGCCAGCGCCCAACGCGCGCCTTCCGCGACTACCGGGTCGGAATCGTCGCTGAGCTTTCTCAGCGTCGGGACGAATTTCCTGTCGCCGCTGTTGCCCATGGCGATCACTGCGTTGCGGCGCAGGCCCGAGAGCTTGGCGCGGCGCACGGGCGATCCGCGAAACGCTGAACCAAATTCTTCCTGCTGCATTTCAGCCAACCAGTCCAGCGCTGGATTCACCAGCCCTTCGCGGGCTTCGAACTCGGGCGCGAGAGTCGCCGGCGCTTTGCGATTCCACGGGCAGACATCCTGACAAATGTCGCAGCCGAAAACGTGGCGTCCGATACCGGCGCGCAGTTCTTCGGGAATCTGGCCGCGTTTCTCAATGGTGAGATAAGCAATACAGAGCCGCGAATCGAGCTGGCCGGGCGCAGTGATTGCTTGCGTAGGGCAGGCGGTGATGCAGCGGGTGCAAGTGCCGCAACGATCGGGAGCGGGGAGGTCGGCTGAAAGCCGATTTTCCGCAAGATCGATCGAGGTGAGGATCACTCCGAGAAACAACCACGACCCAAGTTTCTGGTTAATGATGCAGGTATTTTTCCCGATCCATCCGATGCCTGCATATTTCGCGTAGATGCGCTCGATGAGCGGGCCAGTGTCGACGTAAGAGCGAAGATGCAGATCGCAGGTCGCCAGCGGCCGATTGCCAGCGGAGTTGAGTAACTTGCGCAACTCATCTTCTAGTCTCTGCAGGCGGCGCAGAACTGCGTCGTGGTAATCCTCGCGGGACCAGGCGTAGCGTGAAATCCAACCTCGGCTGTTGTTTGGGAATTGCGTCGAATAAGGATGCGCGGTGTTGTAGTTGATGGCGCAAACGATTACGCTGCGCGCCCAAGGAGCGACGCGGGCGAGGGACGAGCGCTTGAGTTCTCCAGCATTGTCGCGCGCTGCCATGTACTGCATTTCACCGTGCTTGTCTTCGGCGATCCAGGCGGGAAAGGCGCGTAGCTCGGCGAACTCGCAGACGGGCGCAATGCCGCAGAGATCGAAGCCGGCGTCGCGCGCGCATCGCTTGATACGGGTTGTCAGGTCAAGGGACAAGGTCGAATCAGCTTCCCGGATCCATTTCCTTGAATGAGGCTATCACTTTTGCGGAGACGATTCGGCAAGGATTGCCGAGAGAGCCAAACTATGTATTACACTGTAGTGCATGAAGACAGAGGTGTATAGCTGGCGTTTGTCGGGCGAACTTAAGTCAGACCTGGAACGGCAGGCACGCCTGCGCAAGCTGCCGGTTTCATCGGTCCTGGAGACTGCGGTGCGCGATTGGCTGAAGAGAAGCGGCGTGGACGGATCGGAAGACGAAGGCCAGCGCAGGCTTCACAAAATGGCATCCGAGTGCTTTGGAGTGCTGGCGAGCGGCAATCGTCGACGGGCTGAGACTGCGCGTGACGCGATGCGCCAGCGCTTGAGACGGCGTCATGGTTGCTAATGCGCTCATCGACACGGGCGCGATTCTGGCCCTGCTCGACCGCACTGATCGCTGGCACGACGCTTGCGTAAGCGCATTTCGAGAGTTGCGGCTGCCGTTGTTGACCTCTGAGGCGGTGCTCACGGAGTTGTTTCATCTGGTGGGCGACTCGCGCGCCGAGATGGAATCGGCCTGGAAATTCGTGCGTTCGGGGGCGCTCATTCTGGGCACAATCGAACAGGAAGAGTTGGCCCCGGTGCATGGATTGATGGCGCGCTATTGGGATCGTCCGATGAACTTTGCGGACGCTACTCTGGTGTACCTTGCGAAGCGTGAATCGCTCTCCGTGGTTCTTACCGTCGACCAAGCGGACTTCACCACCTATCGAATCGAAGGGAAACGGCAGTTTCGAGTGTTGCCGAGCAAGCGGGTTTAGTCTGGCTGAAGAATGTTGGCGTGGGAGTGTCCGTCGTGCTGGGTTAGCTCTTGCGCGCGCGATGGACCTTTTTGGAAACTGGAAGCAGGTGCTCGATCCGGTTGCGGCCTTTTTCCTTGGCTGCGTAAAGGCCGGCGTCGGCCTGCGCCAACAAGCCTTCGATTTCGTTTTTTCCCTCGCAGGCAGAGACTGTGACTCCCATGCTCATGGTGATAAGCAGCTCGTCGCCGGAAAACGAGATGGGCGTGCTGGCAACAAGTCCACGCAGATCATTGGCGCGCAGCAAAGCACCGGGCAGATCGCAATTGGGCAGAACCAGAAGAAATTCTTCTCCGCCATAGCGCCCCACGCCGTCGTAGGGGCGGAGTTGCGCGCGCAGCCGGCGGCCAATTTCGCGTAGCGCCTCGTCGCCAAAGAGATGGCCGAGGGTGTCGTTGACGCGCTTAAAGTGGTCAATATCGGCAAGAATCACTCCCAGCGGCTTGTGCTCGCGCCGGCCGCGTTCCAATTCACGTTCCAGCATATTGAGAATCTCACCCCGATTCAGCAGTCCGGTGAGGCTGTCGTGAGTGGCCGCGTGACGCATCGATTCACGGGCGGAGACCAGTTCGTCCTGCAGATCGAGGATGCGCTTACCGACCAAGAGGCGCGCTTTGAGTTCGTGCTCATCGAAGGGCTTGGCGAGGTAGTCGTCGGCGCCGGCTTGCATGGCATTGAGCATGTTCTGGCGGCCTTCATTGCTGGTGAGCAGAATGACATAGACGTAAGGCGCGGAGGCACCCGCTTGGCGAATACGCCCGCAAAGCTCGATGCCATCGAGATCGGGCAGCACCCAATCGAGCAGAACGAGCTTGGGTGAATCCGGTTGCTGCAGGATTTGCCAGGCGTCCGAGCCGCTCACCGCAAGGGTGACGCCAAAACCCCAGCTGCGCAGGTGATCGCCGACCAGCTTGCGGTAGACAGCGGAATCGTCGACCACCAGAGCCTGCATGGGTTTTGTGCCTCCGACTGCGGAAGCGCCACATTGCGAATCGCCGCTCACGTATACCTCGCCAGATCGGTTAATGACGGCCACTAATTCATGAAATTATGTCCAGACTTAGATTTACTTAGCCTATAAGGCGATTTAAGGAGGGCTCGCAATTGGCTGGCAGATCGCTTCAGCACCGCTGTTTGAAGCATCGGCAAACCCAGCCAGATACTTTAGCGGCGATGCCGGACTGAAAAAGCCCTGCCCTTAACTATGGGCCGCCGTAATCAATTATGGTGAACCGTAATCGTAACGGAATTGGAACCGTGCAAAGATTACTCCAACGGCTGCGGCTTAGGCAAGTGACTTGGGTGACGCACGCTTGCTGGCTTCCGCAAGGGGGTGTGCGTGTGAGGCCGAGTGTGAATGGCAAGCGAAAATTTTGTTATATAAAGAGATTCCAGAAGCCTCAGTGCATCGCCGACAGTCTCATAGATTCGCGAACTTGTTGTTCAAGGGGGTCGTATAAGCTTAAGAGGGAGCGCGGGCTTCGATATCGACGAATGGTCTCGAGTTCCGGCGGTTGACTTGCCGGAATGCTCCGGCCTAACATCGAATCTCGCCCGTCGAATTTCGGTCATCGGATTTCGCAGATCGGGATTCGCCCACAGGAGTGTCCCCCGAATGATCGGGCAGAGCGTTTCGCACTACCGCGTCCTCGCGCAATTGGGCGGAGGAGGCATGGGCGTCGTCTACGAAGCCGAGGACGTCAACCTGGGACGTCATGTCGCGCTCAAGTTTTTGCCGCTGGAGACGGAAAAAGATCCGCTCGCGCTCGACCGCTTTCAGCGCGAGGCGCGAGCCGCTTCGGCGCTGAATCATCCGAATATCTGCACTATCTACGAGATCGGCGAAGATGACGGACGCCACTTCATCGCCATGGAACTGCTGGAGGGCGAAACGCTGAAGAGCAGGATTCATGGCCAGCCAATGGAACTGGAGCCGTTGCTAAATCTAGGCATTCAGATTGCGGATGCGCTCGACGCGGCCCATGCCAAGGGAATCATCCATCGCGACATTAAGCCTGCCAATATTTTCGTGACCAGCCGCGGCCAGGCGAAGATTCTCGATTTCGGATTGGCCAAGCGCACGGCGAAGTCTTCCCTTCATTCCCAGGCCACGCTCGATTCGGCGGCGACGGTCGACGACCCATTCCTGACCAGTCCGGGATCGACGGTGGGGACGGTGGCGTATATGTCTCCGGAGCAGGCGCGGGGCAAGGACCTTGACACTCGCACCGACCTGTTTTCGTTCGGCGCGGTTCTTTATGAGATGGCAACCGGTACGACGCCATTTCATGGAGATACTTCGGCGGTGATCTTCGATGCGATTCTGAATCGTCCTCCAACGGCGCCGCTGCGCCTGAATCCGGACTTGCCGCCGCATTTTGAGGACCTGCTGAATAAGCTGCTGGAAAAAGACCGGGACTTGCGCTACCAGAGCGCGGCTGATGTGCGCTCTGACTTGAAGCGCATGAAACGCGATTCGGAATCGGGGACGATGATGGCCGCGGCTTCGGGCTCCAGTTCGACGATTCGGAGCTCTACTGTGCGCAGCGATGCGGCGCATAAGGCGGCAACATCGCGCAGGCTGCCGGTGTGGGTTATTCCCGCGGTAATCGTTGCCATCGTTGCGGCGGGCATTGGCTTCGTATTTCTCAAGCGTGGCCACGCGCTCACGGAAAAAGATTCGATTCTGGTCACGGATTTCGTGAACACGACGGCTGATCCGGTGTTCGACGGCACGCTGAAGAAAGCGCTGGCGGTCGATCTGGAGCAATCTCCCTACTTGAACGTCTTCCCCGACCAGAAGATTCGGCAGACGCTGCAGTTCATGGGGCGGAGTCCCGGCGACCGCATCACCACCGATGTGGGCCGCGAGATCTGCCAGCGCGATGGTATCAAAGCGATGCTGAATGGCAGCATCGACAGCGTCGGCGGACAATATGTGATCACGCTCGAAGCGACCAACGCTTCCACTGGCGATTCGCTGGGGCGCGAGCAGGCAGAGGCGGACCGGAAAGAAGATGTGCTGAACGCTCTGCACAGCGCCGCAACCAAATTGCGGAGGCAGATGGGCGAATCGCTGGCGATGGTGCAGAAATACGATATACCGCTCTCGCAGGCGACGACTTCGTCGCTCGATGCCCTCAAGGCGCTGAGCCTTGGCGATGCCAAGCACAGCATGGGCGACGAATTCGGGGCTCTGCCTGACTATCAGCGCGCCATTGAAATCGATCCTAATTTCGCGATGGCCTATGCGCGGCTCGGCACGGTTTACAGCAACCTGGGGCAAACCGAGTTGTCAGAGCAGAACCGGCAGAAGGCCTTCGAGCTTCGCGACCGGGCAAGCGAGCGCGAGAAGCTCTACATTACGGCGCATTATTACACCGACAGCGGGCAACTCGACAAAGGCATCACCGCCTACGAACTGTATTGCCAAACTTACCCGCGGGATGCGACTCCGTTCAACAATCTAGCCATCATTTATAACCAGTTGGGGCAGTTCGACAACGGCCTGCAGAACGCCAAGCGCGCCATGGAAAACGATCCCGACATGCTGAACGCATACGGGCAGGTAGCCAAATCTTACGCGGGGTTGAACCGGCTGGACGAGGCGCGCGCCACGATCAACAGCGTGTTTCAGCGCAAGGGTTCCACCAAGGCCTACCATGTTTGGCTGGCGTCGTTGGATTGGAACACGGGCAAGCAGGGCGAAATCGAAAAAGAACTGGAAACCGGCTCCGAAGAGACCGATGGCCTCTTGCAGGCGCTGCAATTTCGCATAGCCATGGCTGCCGCTCGGGGACAAATGCGACAAGCGCGGGATTTCGCACAGCAGTTCGGAGACGAGACCGATCGTCTTCACTTGAAGGGCCGAGCCAATATCGAGGCGTACGTTTCCATGAACGAGGCGGTGGTGGGCGAGCGAGCGGAAGCCGACAGTGATGCCAATGATGCATTGCATCTCTCGCAAACTCTGCAGGTGCAGGAAACCGCGGCGACGACCTTTGCCATCCAGCGCGAGGATGAGAAGGCTCTGGCTCTGGCCAGCCAAATCGAGCGCGAGCATCCGAACGATACGATTGCGATCAACGTGACGGTTCCTGAGATTCGCGCCATCGCGGCGCTGCGACCGGCCAATTCGGCCAAGGCAGATTCGAGCAAGGCGATTGATTTATTGAACGCCGCGGCGGTATATGCTCGCGCCGACCAGGGCGTTTTCTACGCCCGCGCGCTTGCCTACGAAGAGGCTCGGCGCTATGCCGATGCGCAGCAGGATCTGGAAAAAGTCTTGAACATGGGATCGTACTACGGTCCCGATCTGGTGTTCGCGTTCGCGCAACTGGAGTTGGGACGCGTGTTTCAGAAAGAAGGCGATCTGCCCAAGGCTCGCATTGCGTATCAGAATTTTCTTGCGGATTGGAAAGATGCGGATCCCGATGTGCCGTTTCTGCATGAGGCGAAAGCGGAATACGCGAAGCTGCAGTAGAAGGATTTACGAGTGGGTGCAAGAAAAGCGGCGGGCGAAGACGCCCGCCGCTCCATTTTCCGGCAATACTTCCCCGCCAACTGCGCGGCGTGTTTATGCCCGCTTAAATTCTCGCGCAGACGGCTTTTGTCTGCGTGTAGAGGCTCAGGACGTCTTTGCCCATTTCGCGGCCCCAGCCCGATTGTTTGTAGCCGCCAAACGGCAGCGCGGCGTCGAAGATGTTGTAGCAGTTGATCCACACTGTGCCAGCGCGCAGAATGGCGGCCATGCGATGCGCCTTGGAAATGTCCTTGGTCCAGACGCCGGCGGCCAGACCGTAGACGCTGTCGTTGGCGCGGGGCGCGAGCTCCTCGGGATTGTCGAAGGGGATGGCGGCAACGACGGGGCCGAAAATCTCCTCCTGCACGACTTTCATGTTGTCTTTGGTGTTGACCAGGACGGTGGGCTCGACGAAATATCCCTTGTCGCCGATTTTCTTTCCGCCGGCGACGGCTTTCGCGCCTTCGGAGAAGCCGCTTTCGAGATAGCCGCAGACGCGCCGCAACTGCTCTTCGCTGACGAGCGGACCCATGGAAGTATTGGGTTCGAGGCCCGGTCCGACGCGGATTTTCTTGGCGCTCGCCGCAACGCCTTCGACCACGCGATCGAAGATGGAACGCTCGACGAAGAGACGCGAACCGGCGCAGCAACATTGTCCGTGATTGAAGAAGATGGCGCTCGCGGATTCGGCGATGGCGGTGTCGAGATCGGCATCCTTGAAGACGACGTTGGGCGATTTGCCGCCGAGTTCGAGAGAAACCTTTTTCAGATTCCCGGTGGCGGCGTGGACGATGAGCTTGCCGACTTCGGTCGATCCGGTGAAGGCGATTTTATCGACCTGATCGTGGGCGGCGAGAGCCGCGCCGGCAGTTTCGCCATAGCCGGGGACGATGTTGACGACGCCATCGGGGAAACCGGCTTCCTGAATGAGTTCGCCCAAACGCAGCGCGGTAAGCGGGGTTTGCTCGGCGGGCTTGAGAACGACTGTGCATCCGCAGGCGAGCGCGGGCGCGAGCTTCCAGGCGGCCATGAGCAGCGGGAAATTCCACGGGATGATCTGGCCGACGACACCAACTGGCTCGCGGAGGGTGTAGGCGTGATAGTTGGCGCCGGGCGTGTAGTGGACGGAGAGCGGAATGGTGGTGCCTTCGAGTTTGGTCGCCCATCCCGCCATGTAGCGGAACATTTCGACGGCGAGCGGGACATCGGCGGCGCGAGCGATGGTGAGCGGCTTGCCGTTATCCAATGTTTCTAAAGTCGCGAATTCTTCGACGTTGCGTTCGAGCAGGTCGGCGAGTTTCCAAATCAATTTGCCGCGTTCGGAGGCGGTCATGCGCGGCCATGGACCGCTATCGAAGGCGCGGCGCGCGGCTTTGACGGCGAGGTCGATATCGGCTTTATCGCCTTCGGCGATTTGCGCGAGAACTTCTCCGGTGGCGGGGTTGTAAGTGGGGAAGGTTTTGCCGGACACGGAATTCACCCATTTGCCGTCGATCAACATTTTGCGCGGCTTGGAGATGAATTCGTTGGCATTGGAATCAATCTGAATCGGAGACGGTGCGATGCCCATGTTTCCTCCTTGGGACGAAATCTCAGAGCGGTCTTTTTGGCTTGCGGTGAAGTGGCCCAGAAAAATAGTAGTCCTCAGGGATGGCGGAAGGCAAATGCGGGCGTTAATCGGCGGTGAGGGTTTGCCAAGCTACTGGCTGTGAAGAAGGTAGCCGGGTTCAAGGGGAAGTTTGCCGTCGATCTTCAAGACCTCGACGTTGCTGTTGATGGAGTAAACGTTCACCAGTCCGATGGCGGAGGGATTGGATTGCAGCGCCTTCAGCACTTCGTCATCGTTCGAAACCACCAGGAAAGTCGGCTTGGTCTTGTTGGCTGCGTCGATCAATTTTCTGAACTCGTCGGCCGTGACGGACAAAAGCTTCTCAGCAACAATGCGCATCTCCGGCGATGATGGGTTGGTGACGATCAGCGTCAAGTCATCATGACCGGGCTGCTTGCGGGCGGTCTTGATCATTTTTTCCAGGTCGACGGCTCTCATTACCTGGACGGGATTTTGTTTGCTCGTAACAAGGGCAACATCGCGCGCGGCCGCGACCGGGGCGCAGATGAAAATACAAGCGAACGCTAGGGCTGCGTTGGTCAGCATCCGGTGGGCATGGTGGTTGAGTCGCGTGATCGTCTGAAACCTCATTGCTTGGACCTATTGTCAGAGCTCACTGTCGGAACTCGATCGGAACTCGGTCTAAACTCGCGGACGACGAGCCAGTCGTCGAGAGCGGTGGCATAATCGGCTTGCAGGAGCGCTCTGGTGACGACCGCATCCTGAGGATTGCCGGTTTCGGCCTGCAATTTGGCGAGTTTCGCCAAGGCAAAGGGATCGACGGGATCCTCGCGCAGTTCTTCGATGGCCGGGCCGGGTTTCGACTCGGCAGCCAGCAGAGCGCCATTGGCGCCGTGGTAGGCGCGTTCGACCGCATTACTGCGGCTGGCCTGAACCATTTTCTGCAAGCGCAGAACGGCGGCCCGGGCAATTTCAAGTTTTCCGTCTTCCACCGCCAAACGGGCTTTCATGCACAGGGTGCGCGCCAGCAGCGCGTTGCGGACCGCTCCCGAGACATGGCCGGGCTTCTGCAGGACCGCTTCCGCTTCATCCAGATGTTGAAAGGCGGCGGCGGGAGATTCTGCCAGCAGCGCCAGATACTGATGGATGGAACCGCGATAAGCGCTCAGCTGCAACTTGTTTGCTTGCGCCAACACTTCCGCCAGTTCGGTCCGGGCTTGCTTCAAATTCCCTTCGCGGGCGTAGGTTATTGCGGATTGAATCTGACAGTTGAGTTTGTCCTGGGGTGTGAGCGCCATGGGAAGCGCCAAGGCATATTCCTGGCGGGCACGGTCTTCGTCGCCGAGCAAGGCATAATCGTTGCCGAGACCGAGCTGCGAGGTGAAAAAACTGGGATCGAGCTTCAGCGCTTCATGGTACTCGGCGAGCGACTCCTGCAGGCGGCCGGCCTGCTGCAGAATTTCGGCCAGGGAGTCATGGGGGTTGGGATCGTCGGGTTCCGCTTCGACGTAGCGCCTCAAATAAAAGATCGCCTGATCGTAGTCATGCAACAAAGCGAGGTCATAGCCCAGAGTATTCAAAGCGCCAGAGAAATTGGGGTCAATCTCGAGCGCGCGCCTGGTGAGCTTCACAGCTCCTTCATAATCGCCCTGAGATTGCAGCCAAAGCCCAGCCTCGTAGTGGAGTTGGGCGTCGCGCGGATAGGCCGCTAAGAGATCGTTCATGGCGGCGATGGCAGGCAAAAAATGCCCTTGGTTCGTAGAGATCATCCACTTGACGAGAAGCTTCTCTCCAGGCGTAACGCCCTTTGCTTTTGCCGCAAGCTGCGCCTTCTCCGTTGCTTGCTTGATTTCCCCGGGATCAAGTCCGATGCGGACGATGTAAGCCCAGGCTTGGGCGAAATTGGGGTCCTTGATTGCGGCCTCGCGCCATTTCGCGAGAGCCTGCTCAATGTGATAGTCGTATCGAAAGCGCAATCCCTGCTCGAAGAGCTGGGCGGCTTCCGGCGACCGCGTGGTAAGGGGAAGGCGATCGGGATTAGTCTCGGGGATCGAGGCCGAAGACGAAGTCTGTGCCAGTGCGCTCGTCGGGCTGAGGGTGAGCGGTATACCCAGCGCGAGTCCCAGAAACAAGTTTGGAATTATCTTCCGATATAGGGAATATATGTTCGGAAATACACCCGAAGTCATCGTCCGTCGAAACATGCGGGCGTAAGAGATCTCGCCGAGGCCGCGCAAAGCAATAGGAATCCGCATGCTTCCCACTCTAGCGATGGAGTAACCTGCCCTCAAATTACGGAGGTACTAGCCTTCGATGGAAGTTGGGTGGGGGGCGCCGCGGGCAAGCTGGCTGGGGCTACTTGATTTCCTTTATGGCGAGGAGGGTACCGTAGTCGCGGCCGGAGGGTTCGGTGGCGCGGGCAACGACGCCAGCGAAGGCGTCGCGGAGCTCCGGGTATTTGGCGACGAGGGTTTTGATAACAGCCGTATTTTCCTGAAACGCGCGCCCGGTGTCAGAGACGTCGGCAGCTTCGTACCTTATGACCACATCAAGATCGTCGCTGACGACCAGAGGGAAAATAGCGGTGAGATGGTAGGTTTTGCCGCCAGCGGATAAGTCGACGGTTTTTCCGTCGGCGGGCATGTCGGAGGGTTGAGCAGCCTGGGATTCTTCGTAGAGTTTGTCGGTAGCGAGTGTGCTCATGAAGTCGACAGGAGCGGAGAGCGCAATGGCCTCACGGTAATAGAGCCAGGCGTTGTGAATCTGCGATTTCGATTTAAAAGTCTGGGCGTGATCGATGAACCAGGCGGCCTTGTGTCCGGCGGCGTTCATATTTTTTGCGTAAAAGCCCGCTAGCTTCCAATCGGCGCCTACCTGCTGCAGGACGAGAGTCAGAGTGATGTCAGTCTTGCCGTTGTCGGCGTCGAGGATGGCCACGCCGTACTTGCCTGGGGGAAGATTGTTCAGCACAAAGACAGCGCTATCTTTGGTCTGGCCGGAGGCGCCGAAGACTCCGCAGAGAAATTCGGCACGCGGGAGCGGTGCGGAGCTATTGGCATCAAGCAGGAATGGCGGGCGACCGGTGGCTTGCCCGCCGGCGAAGGCAGACTGGTTATCCTTGACCGCAGCTTCGATGCCGGCGAAGCTGGCGGCGACGCTGGCAATGGAATTCTGCTTGAGGCTGGCGGTATCGCCACGGGCGGCCATGTCAAAGTATCGCTTGGCGGTGGATTCGAGCGCGGCGCGGGTTGAGGCATCCATATCGGGCGCGCTCTGGCAGGTCTGCGCGTGAGAGGATGCTGCCAGCAGCAGCAAGCACAACCATGCGCGGGATCGCCATATTTGCCAAGACAGGGAATTTAGAGCCCTCGATTTTGAAGCTGAAGCCAAAGCCAAAGCCTCCGCTGGCATTTTACGCGCTCTCGGAGCAGAGCGTGGGTGATATTGTTCTAATGCCGGCGAAGGCAAGAGACCTTTGTAATCATCATGCAAGAATAAGGCCCTCCGGCGTTCTACCCAGGGGTGGTAAAATCAGTCTGCGGCGCAATTTAGTCGGCCTGCCTGCAGAAACGGAGTATTCGATGCCGGGCACACGCGGGTGGATTATTTTGGGGCTTTGGCTGACAGCTCTGGCGCTGGTCGCCCAGGCTGCCGACACACCTGCTCCGCCTGCCGCTCCAGCTCCGACTTCACATGCGCATCATAAATCCCATAAAACAACGCTGAAGCCGCTGGCCCTTCCCCCGCTGCCAAGTGGACCGCTGAGCCAGTTGCCAATGGACCAGCTTCCGGCGGTGCCAGCGCAGGTGAGCTATCAAGGCGGGTTACTGAGCATTGCGGCGCAGAACTCAACGCTGAGTGAAATTTTGGGCGATGTTCGCAAGCTGACCGGAGCCACGATTGACATTCCTCCGGGATCGGGCGCCAATGAACGGGTGGTGGTCAGTCTAGGGCCGGGCGAGCCCAGGGATGTTCTGGCGCGACTCCTGAATGGTTCCTCGTTCAATTATGTGATGGTGGGATCCAATTCGGATCCGAAAGCGGTTGCGAGCTTGATTCTGATGGTGAAGCCGGCAACTTCGGGCGAGCCTCAGCCCGCCCCGCCGGTCGTTGCCGCCCAATACGAGACGACACCGGAGCCGCCGAGCCCATTTCGCAACGGCTTCAGGCCGCCCGAGAGATTGCATGCTTTCCCGCCACGCTCCCCAGGGGCACAGCAGGCTAACGCACAGCCGCCGAACGCCAACAACAACGCCAGTAATGACGATAAGGACGACGACGACGATAGCTCGGACGATTCCGACGATTCAGCGCAGGCGCAACCGGGTCAGCCGACGCAACCGCAGATCAACAATCCCAACAGCGATCAATCCTCAGATCAGAATCAACCGAATGCGGGTCCGAAGACTCCGGAGCAGATTATGCAGATGTTGCAGCGGGCGCAACAACCCGGAGCTGCTCAACCCATCAATCCCAACCAGCCGCCGCCGCAGCAGTAGCTGACCTACCGTCTGGGCAAAAGAGACTAAGTTACATAAGTTGAGGTCGCGAGCGTTTAGTCGCCGCTGGCTGCGCCTTGACGCGCAACGAGTGCCTTGAGGGGTTTGGCTGGCCTAGAGGGATTGACTACCGCCAGAACGGCGCCAACGGCACAATATGCGCCGAAAATGCCAAGAATTACACTTAAGATTGCAGTACTGCCGATCAAGAAACTCACAAAAAGTTCGTTCAATTTACTCCTGGCCCTTGCTCGCGGCGGCCTGTGATGCGCACGCCTGCAAACAATTTACTGTATCCGCATTTGACCGCTGTTGCTGTTAGCAACTAAGATACAGAGATCGGACTGCGTTTTTCCACTCTCCAACATTTCTTAGGACCCGTCCACGTTACGGAAGTCCAGTTTAGATTGCGGTAAATGGCCATCACCACGATTTCGGTGCGCGGCGCGCGCCAGCACAATCTGAAGAATATTGACGTCGAGATTCCTCGCAACACTTTGACGGTCATTACGGGTCTGAGCGGCTCGGGGAAATCCTCGCTCGCCTTCGATACGATTTATGCCGAGGGCCAGCGGCGCTACGTGGAGACGCTTTCCGCCTACGCGCGGCAGTTTCTCGACCAGATGGAACGGCCTGACGTGGATGCGATCGATGGACTGAGCCCTTCGATTTCGATCGAGCAGAAAACCACCAGCCGCAGCCCGCGATCGACGGTCGGCACGATCACAGAAATCTACGATTATTTGCGGCTGCTTTACTCTTCGATTGGTGTGCCGCATTGCCCAAATTGCGGCAAGCCAATTACGCGGCAGACGGCCGAGCAGATTGTGCAGCGAGTTATGGCGCTTACACCCGATGACCGGGTGATGATTATGGCGCCCATCGTGCGCGGGCGCAAGGGCGAATTCAAAAAAGAGATGGAGAAGCTGGTGCAGCACGGTTTCTCCCGCGCGCGCGTGGATGACGAGCTAGTAAATCTTGAGGATGATCTGGCGCTCGACAAGCGCAAGAATCACACCATTGAAGTAGTCGTGGATCGATTGCTGGTGAAACCCGGCATCGAACATCGCCTCGAACTTTCGGTTGGGCTGGCGATGAAGCTCGGCGGCGGGCTGGTTCTGGTAGCGGTCGTCAACGGCGACGAGACGCTTTATTCGTCGCGGCTGGCGTGTCCCGATTGCGGCATCAGCGTTCCGCAACTGGAGCCACGCTCATTCTCGTTTAATAGCGCGTATGGAGCGTGCCCCGAATGTCACGGATTGGGGAGCCGATATGATTTGGATCCGGCGAAGGTGATCGTCGACTGGTCAAAGCCGCTGCTCGATGGCGGATTAGGCCCGGGATCGGGTTCGCAGAATCTGATCCGTGGTTTGCAGTTGGTCGCGCAGGCATATGGCCTCGATTTGACGGCACCGTTCGAGAAATTTCCCGACAAGATTCAGAACCTGCTGCTCTATGGCGAGCCGGAGCGCGGAGGCCAGCGAGCGGGAAAGACAGGGTTTCTGGGAATTCTTGGGCATCTCAAGCAGAATCTTGAAGCGTCGACCTCCGATACCTATCGCGAATATCTGCTCGATTTCATGTCGGCGACGGAATGTCCAGTATGCCACGGCAAACGTTTGCGTCCGGAAAGCCTGGCGGTGAAAATGAACGGGATGTCGATTGCGGATTTCACCGATCTTCCGATTGCGCGTGCGCTCGATGCCGCGCGCGCAATCAAACTGACGGGCAGAGAACTGACAATAGCGGGTCGGATTGCCCACGAGATCGCCGAACGGCTCGAATTTTTGCACAACGTTGGATTGGGCTATCTGTCGCTGGGGCGATCGGCGGCGACACTTTCAGGCGGGGAGGGCCAGCGCATTCGTCTGGCCACGCAGATCGGATCGAAGCTGCGCGGCGTGCTTTACGTTCTCGATGAACCTTCGATTGGTCTGCATCACCGCGACAACGGGCGTTTGCTGGCTGCGCTCGAAAATCTGCGCGATCTGGGCAATACGGTGCTGGTAGTGGAGCACGACGAAGAAACCATCCGCCGCGCCGATTATGTGATCGATCTTGGTCCCGGCGCCGGCCGTCATGGCGGAGCGCTGGTTGCGAGTGGAACGCCGACGGAGATCATGGCGGCTGCGGGCTCGCTGACTGGAGCGTATATTTCCGGACGGCAGAGGATCGCGATGCTCGATCAGCGGCGAAGCCCGAATGGAAAAGCCATCGCGGTTTTGGGCGCGCGTGAGAATAACCTGAAGAATCTCGATATCGTGTTTCCGCTCGGCGTGATGACCGTGGTCACAGGCGTTTCCGGTTCCGGCAAATCGACTTTGGTGAATGACATTTTGTATCGAGCGCTGGCGCGGCAGCTGTATCGTTCGCGCGAAGAACCGGGTGCGCACAAAGCCATCAGCGGCGCGGAGCTGATCGACAAAGTGATTCGCATCGACCAGTCACCGATTGGGCGCACACCGCGCTCGAATCCGGCGACGTACACGGGAATTTTTGCGGCGATTCGCGATTTGTACGCGATGCTGCCGGAATCGCGCGAGCGCGGATACAAGCCCGGACGCTTCTCGTTCAACGTCCCCGGTGGACGGTGTGAGGCTTGCCAGGGCGAGGGGCAGCGGCGGATCGAAATGAATTTTCTGCCCGACGTCTATGTGCAGTGCGAAGTCTGCGGCGGACGCAGGTATAACCAGGAAACGCTCACCGTTTGTTACAACGGCTATTCGATTGCCGACCTGCTGGAGATGCCAGTGGCAGACGCGCTGAAGATCTTGGAGAACATTCCGCAGGTTAAGCAGAAGCTGCAAACGCTGGTCGATGTTGGCCTGGGATACATTCATCAGGGGCAATCTGCGGTGACGCTTTCGGGCGGAGAGGCGCAGCGAATCAAGCTGGCGCGCGAACTGGGCAAACGGCAAACGGGAAAGACGTTGTATTTGCTGGATGAGCCGACGACGGGTTTGCACTTCGACGACGTCCGCAAGCTGCTCGACGTGCTGCATCGGCTCACCGATCTCGGAAACACGGTCATTATTATTGAGCACAATCTGGATGTGATTCGGAACGCGGATTGGATTCTGGATCTTGGCCCCGAAGGCGGAGAAGAAGGCGGACGGATTGTTGCGCAAGGCACGCCCGAGCAAGTTGCGCGCGTGAAAAAGTCATATACAGGCCAGGCGCTGAGCGCCTATTTCCATAGCTCGGAAAAGAATGGTTCAGACAAGAATGGCTCGGAGAAGAATGGCTCGCGCAGGAATGGCGCAAAGAACGGACACGAGAAAAATGGGACGGCGAAAAATGAACTGGCGAAGAGCGACGCATTGAGGGATAAGTCGGAGAAAAATGGAACGGAAAAAGATGGCTTAGTAAAAAGCGCGCTGACACCGGATGGCGCCGGAGAATCGGCGTGAACTCACTGCCCAAAGATCTGCCCGAGGAGACGCCTGACAATACGCCCGGGGATACGCTCAACGCTACGACCGAGAATCGCACGGCGCTGCCGCCGGGTATGGATACGACGCCGCGCGCCGAAGTCGGCCAGCCGTGGGAAATAGGTTCGGCTGAGCGTATTCCAGCTGCGATGATTTCCGCCGCGGTTCCAGATCCGGTGTGGAATGGCTGGGACATCGTTCGGCTCACGATACTGGCTCTGGTCGCGCTTTTCGTCGGCGTGTTTGCTGTATTATTCGCGGCGCACTTCTGGTTGTTTCCCAAGAGTGGGTTAGGCGATATCGCGCGCATGCCGTTGGTGATCGTTGCCGGACAATCGGTCGCGTACCTACTGATTCTGGCGTATATGTATGTTCTGGTGACGCGCGAGCGGCGGCGTCCCGATTTTTGGCGCGCCATTCACTGGAACTGGCCCGCGAATCTTTTGGCCTACGTGTTGGCGGGCTTTGTGCTGGCGGTGGGGCTGCAAGGCCTGGCGCATCTGTTGCCGATTCCGCGGCAGTTGCCGGTCGACGCCTTTTTTCAAACTTCGGCCGAAGCGTGGGCGCTAAGTCTCCTGAGCATTACGCTCGCGCCGCTGATGGAAGAGCTTTTTTTTCGCGGCTTTCTCTATCCCGTGCTGGCGCGGAGCATCGGCGTGCCAGTAGCCATTTTGCTAACCGCGTCCGGCTTCGCGGTGCTGCATGGCGCGCAGCTGATGTTCTCCTGGGGACCGGTGCTGGTGATTTTTCTGGTCGGCGTGGTCTTGACCATGGTGCGAGCGAAGACAAATTCGGTGGCTGCCAGCGTGGTGGTTCACATGGCCTATAACGGGACGATTTCTGTGGCTATGTTCGCGGCAACGGATGGATTCCGGCATCTGAACAAACTGAATCAGTGAAAAAGGCAGGTCTCATGTGTTAGGTCTTAGTTCTTAGTGTCAACCGAGTTGTGGCTTACCGGCGGCTTCCGAATTCGCATTGGGCGCAGAAAGGCGGAAACCACAGGGTACACGCGGTTCACGGAGCGAATCGGAGACTTAGTCGGAGTTGTCCTAAGACCTAACATCTAATATGTGAGACCTAAGACCTGACACCTGATACCTGATCTTTCATGTCTACTGCGCGACAAGAACTGTTGGAGATGCTGGCGCACCAATCGTTTCGCCTGGGCGAGTTTCAGTTATCATCGGGCGGGACCAGCGACTATTACATCGACTGTCGCACCACTACGCTCGACGCCCGTGGAGCGCAGTTGACAGGTCAAGTCTTTCTCGACGCCGTTCGCGAGCAGGGATGGGACGCTGAGGCTATCGGCGGAATGACGATGGGCGCCGACCCCATTGTTGTCGCGGTGGCTGTGACCAGCGGAACGCTGCACGGGTTTCTTGTGCGCAAGGCGGAAAAGCAGCACGGCACGGGACAGCGCATTGAAGGCTTCCGCGAAAAGGGCGCGCGGGTGGTGATTGTGGATGACGTCTGCACCACGGGATCGTCGACGGTGCAGGCGATTGAAGCGGCGCGCGAATTTGGTTTTGAGGTGATCGGCGCGTTGTGCCTGGTGGAGCGTCAGGAGGCGCGCGGGCGTCCGAATGTGGAGAAAGCTGCGTCGCCGGCGAGATTTATTTCGATTTTCACGGCGAACGATGTACGGAGAAAGCATTTGGCGGCTGTCCCTAACAGCGAACGACTAGCGACCAAAACTAACGACTAACGACTAACTCATGATTCAAACTTTAGAATGGACCGAATCCGGCGTCGTCTTCATTGATCAGACGAAGCTGCCTACAGAAGAAATTTACGTAACTTGCGCCACGCATGAGCATGTCGCGGATGCGATTCGCAACATGGTTGTGCGCGGAGCGCCAGCGATTGGCGTGGCGGCGGCGATGGGCATTGCGCTCGGCGCGAAGAATTCGCAGGCGCGAAATGCCGCCGATTTCAAAAAAGAGTTCGATCAGATTTGCGAAACCATCCGCCGGACGCGGCCGACTGCGGTCAATCTGTTCTGGGCGATCCGCCGCATGAAGGAGAAATTTGAATCGGTGCGCAGCCGTCCCGTGACGCAGATCCAGCAGGCGCTGATTGAAGAAGCGCAGCGCATGCATGCCGAAGACATCGCGGCGAATCAAGCGATGGGGCGGCACGGCGCAACCCTGATGCCGGCGAGCGGAGGCGTGCTCACGCACTGCAACGCGGGCGCGCTCGCGACCGCAGGTTATGGCACTGCGCTCGGCGTGATTCGCGCGGCGGTCGAGCAGGGAAAGAAAATTCATGTTTATGCCGACGAGACGCGTCCGTTTCTGCAAGGCTCGCGGCTGACGGCGTGGGAGCTGACGAAAGACGGCATCCCGACGACCGTCGTCTCCGACAACATGGCTGGAGTCATGATGCAGCAAGGCAGAATCGGAGCCATCGTGGTTGGCGCCGACCGCATCGCCGCCAACGGAGACGTAGCCAATAAAATCGGCACTTACACCGTGGCTGTGCTCGCCCGGGAGCACGGCATTCCGTTCTATGTGGCTGCGCCGATTTCGACGGTCGATCTCGAATGCCCCGACGGTAGCAAGATTCCCATCGAGCAGCGCAACAAGAAAGAAGTCACGCACATTGCCGGCAAGCAAATGACGCCCGACGGTGTCGAAATCGAGAACCCCGCGTTCGATGTAACGCCCGCAAAATACGTAGCCGCCATCATCACTGAGCGCGGCATCGCACGTGCCCCGTATGAAAAATCACTGCGCGAGCTGGCCGCAGAGATTCCGACGCATGCCTGAAGAGTGCGGACCCCTGTCACCGCCCGGTCCCGAAGCCGAATCATTAACCGAATAATCCAGCGAGCGTGCCGGACGAGCGCGGCAATGTCCAAAAGCCGCATCCAGCGCCAGTTTGAACCCGGAACTGGAAATCTCAATTGACACTAAGGTCTATAATAGAGATTAAGTTCATCATGACAATGGAGCAGCTTTACCGATATCTCCTTTTCTCACCATAACTCCTTGACTAAATGGCGTACGGCGCACTCAGCAAGATTCAAATCGGGATATCGCTGTAGAAATGGCCGCTTTGTTTTCAATGTTATTGAGGCTCTTTTTAATAAGTCATTTGGAATCTATATTTTGCCGAAGTGCTGGCACGTAAATCGTTGATTCTAAAGATAAATCTGTCGACAGTTTTTGCATAACTACTTTAGAATCAATACTTTGAAATTAAGTCATTTAAAATGAATATTTTGAACAAAAAGGGGGGGGAGGGGGGGGGTACCCCCGAAGCACAACCATCATTCCAGATCATGCGCCCCGCCAACCGGCCTGAAGGATTCAATCTCAATCCCACTCAATCTACAGTTCGGTTTTCCACCCACCCATAAAAGGCGCAAAGAACTTCATGCGCATCATCATTGCGGGCGGCGGAACGGGCGGGCACGTTATTCCGGCACTGGCCATCGCTCAGCAACTCAAGAAGCAATTTGACGCGGAGATTCTATTCATCGGGACGGCGCGCGGCATTGAGACGCGGCTGGTGCCGCAGGCGGGGTTTGCTCTGGAGTTGATTCAGGTGGGCGCGCTGAAAAATGTCAGCCTGATGACTCGCGCGAAGACAATGTTGGATTTGCCGCGCGCGATTGCGGCTTCTTCGCGGATGCTTTCCGAATTCGATCCTGAAGTGGTGATCGGAGTCGGTGGTTACGCCTCTGGGCCGGCGATGGTGGCGGCGATTCGGCGACGTCTTCCGACGCTAGCGTTTGAACCGAACGTGGTGCCGGGATTTGCCAATCGCATGATCGCTCGCTGGGTTTCGGCGGCGGCGGTGCATTTTGAAGAAACTTGCCGTTATTTTCCCAACTGCAAAGTGACGGGGGTTCCGGTGCGGGCGGCATTTTTTTCCATTCCAACAGGAGACTTTTCGGCTAGCGGTGCGCCTACGGTGCTCGTTTTTGGAGGCAGTCAGGGTGCGCACGCCATCAATCGGGCAATTTTGGAATCACTGCCAGGATTGCGCACCAGGGTTCCTGGACTCCATATCATCCATCAGACGGGCCAGCGCGACTATGACCACGTGCTGGCTGCTTACCGGCAGTCGGGGATTTCGAGCGAAGTGCACAAGTTCATCGACGACATGCCGGCGATGTTTGCGCGTGCGGATCTGCTCGTCTGCCGCTCGGGTGCAAGCACAGTAGCTGAGATTGCGGCGGCGGGCAAGCCGGCGATTTTTGTGCCGTTTCCGGCTGCGGCCGACGATCACCAGAACGTGAATGCGCGGGCGCTCGAACGAGCCGGGGCCGCGGTGGTGGTGGAGGAAAACAATCTGGAAGCGGCGTATCTGGTGGATACAATTGCGGCCCTGATTGGCGATGCGGCGCGGCTGCGGACGATGGCGGCGGCGGCAAAGTCGCTGGCGCATCCGAAGGCGGTAGAGGAGATTGCGGAGATGGTGAGAAATCTAGCCAATCCCGAATGAGATCGTGAACGCCGGAGATCGCTGACCGCGCCAGGAAATTTCAGAAGACCAGCTTAAGGTTTCCTCGGCGCTCTCTGCGTCTCGGCGGTGAGATCGTCTATCATCAGTTCTCATGTTTGCCAAGATTCAGCGCATACATTTTGTGGGCATCGGCGGCATCGGCATGAGCGGCATTGCCGAAGTGCTGCTCAACCTTGGCTACCAAATCTCCGGCTCCGATCTGAAGAGTTCGGCGGTTACGCAGCGGCTGGCCGCCCTGGGCGTGAAGGTTTTCGAAGGACATGCGGCGACGAACATCGCCGGCGCGGAGGTGATCGTCACCAGTTCGGCGGTCCCTGTTGACAATCCTGAAGTGGTGGAGGCACGACGACTGCATGTGCCGGTGATTCAGCGGGCCGAAATGCTGGCTGAACTGATGCGGCTGAAGTACGGAATTGCGATTGCGGGGATGCATGGGAAGACGACCACAACTTCGATGGTTGCGGCGGTGCTGGCTGCGGGGGGCCTCGATCCGACGGTGGTGGTTGGAGGGCGCGTGGATGCGATGGGATCGAACGCGCGCCTGGGCAAATCGCAATACCTGGTGGCCGAAGCAGATGAAAGCGACCGGTCGTTTTTGAAGCTTTCGCCGATTTTATCGGTGGTGACGAATATCGATCGCGAGCACATGGATTGTTATCGCGATATGCGCGACGTTCGGCGGACGTTTCTGGAATTCATGGAGCGCGTGCCGTTTTACGGCGTGGTGGTTGGATGCAATGACGAGGAGTCGCTGCGGCGGTTGTTGCCGAGAGTGCATCGACGCGTGACCACCTATGGAACCAGCCAAGGGTCGGATTTTCTGGTTCGCAGGGCGTCGGTGTCGCAGGTTGCATCGCCGTCTGGCGGGTCGGGTTTAGCGGGCGGAGAGCATAGTCCGCTGGTTCGGTTTCAGGTCAGTTTCAAAGAAAAAGCTCTGGGCGAGTTCACGCTGCACGTGCCGGGCGCACACAACGTGCTGAATGCGACGGCGGCGATTGCGGTCGGCACCGCGCTCGATATTCCCCCCGAGCAGATTCGTTCCGCGCTGGCTGGTTTTCGCGGCGTGGATCGCCGCTTTCAGCTTAAGGGCTCGGCCGCGGGCGTGAGCGTGATCGACGACTACGGGCATCATCCGACGGAGATACGGGCCACTCTGGCTGCGGCGCGACAGTGCGGATTTGGGCGGGTGCATGTGATTTTCCAGCCGCATCGGTTTACGCGCACCCGCGATTTGATGGATGAGTTCGCGACTGCCTTCGGCGACGCCGACACGCTTGGCCTGATCGACATTTATCCGGCGAGCGAGAAGCCGATCCAGGGGATCACGGCCGAAGCGCTGGTCAAGCGTATCGCCGAAGCGGGGAACGTGAGCGTGCGGTATGCTCCGTCATTTGCCAATGCCGTGGCTTCGGTTACAGCGCTGGCGCGGCCTGGCGATATGGTGCTGACGCTCGGAGCGGGGAATGTTTCGCAGCTGGGTGGGATGATTCTGGAATTGCTCGAGGCGAGGAAACCGAAGTGACAGGCTGAAGATTCTTAGTCGAACATCCGACATTTAGATCAGTGCGAACCTAATTGACACTGTTTCCGTTGGCGAAAAGCGGTTATAGTATTTGTGCTCTGCGGTTTTCTGTCGACAACTGACTCGAACCATTGGCGCGGAAGTCGAGTACCAGCGCGGTGCAGGAAGAATTGTATCCGCATGGCAGCGATATTTCCGAGCATCAGGCTCGGGAAAGCCAGGCTGCCACGCGCGAACTGTTCGACGACGCGCGTCTTGTCGATCTGGAAATGGAGCAGGAATCTCCATTTCTGCGCGGACAAAAGCGAGTTTCCGTCCGGCGCGGTTCCCTTCCCAAAAAGACGGCTACGCGGTTGCTGTCGGTGGTTGCGGCCCTGGTCGCGCTGGCGATTCTCGGAGCTGCCGGGATGGGTCTCTATCGCTACGGCGAGCGCTGCTGGCGTTTTCGCATCGATTCGAGCGACCAGATAGAAGTGAGCGGCTCGGAGCACGTCACCCATCCGCAAATCATGGAAGTGATGGGAGGGGATATTGGCCGCAACATTTTCTTCGTTCCGCTCGCGCAACGCCAGCTGCAGCTGGAGCAAATTCCGTGGGTGGAATCGGCCAGCGTGATGCGCTTTGTGCCAAACCGGCTGCGCATTGTGATTCAGGAACGCACTCCGGTGGCATTCGTCCGAATCGGCTCGCATATTTCGCTGATCGACGCCGGTGGAACGCTGATGGAGCTTGCGCCGGGAGGCAAGCAAAAGTATTCGTTTCCCGTAATTGCGGGGATGAACGCGGGCGAGCCGCTCTCCACGCGCGCGGCGCGGATGAAAAACTACAACGAGCTGGTTCGTGAACTCGATTCGGGAGGCGCGCACTATTCGCAGGAATTGAGCGAAGTGGATCTGAGCGATCCCGAAGATGTGAAAGTGCTTTCCTCCGATGCGAATGGCGAAGTGCTGGTGCATTTGGGTTCGGAAAATTACTTGCAGCGATACAAGACGTTCGTGACCCATGCGCAGCAATGGCGGCAACAGTTCGAGAAGCTGGATTCGGTGGACCTGCGCTATGACGGGCAGATTATTGTGAATCCCGATCTTGCGGGCATGACGCGGCAGCCGGCGCTGACTCCAGCTGCGGCCAAGGCGGCGATGGCGGCGGGAGTGAAAACCGCGGCGATCGTGAATTACGAAAAATATGCTATCCATCCTGCGGCGGTTTCGGCTAAGCCGGCCAAGAAGGATGCGAAGCTGAAGACGAAATCTGCGACGAGGTCCGCAGCGCGCCGTAGTTCAACTAAATCGAGTGCGGCGAAACCGGCTGCGGCTAAGGCGATTCCAGTTAGGCCCGCTCCAATTCAACAAAATTCGGCGAAACAAAATCCAGCGCAACCAAACTTAGCAAAACCAAATTCAACTCCTGCAGCGACGGTTAAGCAGGCGGCGCTGAAAGAAAACGATAGCGCGGCGACGACGAAATCCGCGAACGCGCCGAAGAATACTCCGCCGGCGCAGCCAGTTACGCCCGCACCCGCCGCGGTTGGCGTGGGGCAGAAGAAACCGACCGCTGGAATTCCAAAGGAGACGCCGCCGCACTAAGGGTTCAGTTTCAGAAGAACGAACGATTATAAGAACGCACGATCATATTTACTCTGTTAATTTATGCCGGCTCACATACCCAGTTTCATCACCACGATCGACGTAGGCAGCGCCAAGACTGCCGTGCTAGTGGCCGAGTTGAGCGAGAACGGATTGCGCTATCGCGGCCACGGCATCGGCGAATCGCGCGGCCTGCGCAAGGGCGTGATCACCGAACTCGACAAGGCGGTCGGCAGCATACAGAAAGCCGTGGAACACGCGGAGGACGTGGCGGGGATTCCGATCGAGCATGCGCTGGTGGGGATTGCCGGGGCGCACATCCGAGGGATGAACAGCCACGGCGGAATTACTTTTGGCTCGCGATCGCGCGAGATCGGACGGGAAGAAATCCGCCAGGCGGTGGATAAGGCGCGCACCGTGCCGTTGCCCGCCGACCGCGAAATTCTTCATCTGCTGCCGCAGGAGTTCATTCTCGACGATCAGCCGGGAGTGCAGGATCCGACCGGCATGATGGCCACGCGATTTGAAGTGCGGGTACATATTGTGACGGCTTCATCGAGCGCCACGCAGAATCTGATTACGGCGGTGAACAAAGCCGGAGTGCACGTGGACGATACGATTTTTGAGCCGCTGGGCGCGGCGGATTCGGTGTTGCGTTCGGACGAACGCGAACTGGGCGTTTGCCTCATCGATCTCGGAGCCGGGTCGTGCGATCTGATCGTTTTTCAGCAGGGCGCGGTGGCGCATACGGCGGTGATTCCGATCGGCGGCGACCACTTTACGAGCGATCTTTCGGTTGGAATGTGCACTGGCCTGGCGGACGCGGAAACGCTGAAGAAAAATTTCGGCAACGCGGTTCCGACGCTGATTCCGCAGGGCAACGAAGTTGAGGTACCGTCGGTGGGAGACCGTCCGTCGCGCATGATGCCGCAGCGTTTGGCGGGCGAGATTTTGGGGCCGCGCGCTTACGAGCTTTTTGAGTTGCTGCGGGAAAACCTGCGTCACGCGGGCGTTCTCGAGCACTGCATTGCCGGATTCGTGCTGAGCGGCGGAGCTTCGCGGCTTCCAGGAATTCTCGACGTGGCGGAATCAGTGCTGCGCAAAGCGGCGCGTTTGGCGTGGCCGGCGCCGATGGCAAAGATGCCATCATTTCTTGCCGAGCCGGAATTTGCGACGGTGCTGGGCATGGCGTATTACGGTCACCGTTCCCGCCTAGCACGCGGGTTGCAGGAGCCGGGGCTTGGTTCGCGCATGAAAGCTTTGTTTGCGCGGAAAGGCGCGTAAGAGAAGAACGAGCGAGGATTGAGCATGTGCAGCTTTCTGGAAGAGCAGCTCCTTCGCTTCGCTCAGGTGAATTTTGTGGTTTGGTTTTTGCTGAGGGCTGAGAACTGAGAACTGGTTTGTGAGGTGAATTATGACTGACGATAAGGGACTCCGCATTTCGTTCCATGAAGAAGCGCGCAACGACGCTCGCATCAAGGTCATCGGCGTGGGCGGCGGCGGCAACAACGCGGTCAATCGCATGATTGACTCGGGGATGGAACATATCGAATTCATTGTGGCCAACACCGACTTGCAGGCTCTGCGCATGTCTCGCGCGGGCACGAAAATTCAATTGGGAGTGAAGCTGACGAATGGACTTGGCGCTGGCGCGAATCCTGAGATCGGACGCAAAGCCGCGCTCGAGGATTCGGACAAGATCATTGAAGCGCTCGAAGGTGCGGACATGGTCTTTGTCACCGCCGGGCTCGGCGGCGGCACTGGGACGGGCGCCGCGCCGATCATCGCTTCGCTGGCCAGTGAGATGGGAGCGCTCACCGTCGCGGTGGTTACCAAACCGTTCGCTTTTGAAGGCAAACGCCGCATGCAGCAGGCCGAGCGCGGCATAGCCGAACTGATGGAGTCAGTCGATACCACGATCGTGATCCCCAACGAAAAACTGCTGGCCGTCGCGGAGAATGCGGGATTTTTCGAGTCTTTCCGCATTGCCGACGATATTCTTCGCCAGGGAGTGCAGGGCATTTCCGACATCATCACCATTCCGGGCATCATCAATCGCGATTTTGCCGACGTAAGAGCGATCATGGCGGGAATGGGCTACGCGGTGATGGGGACGGCTACTGCTTCGGGTGAGCATCGCACAGTGGAAGCGGCGCAACGCGCGATTGCCTCGCCGCTGCTCGAAGCGGGCGCGATCGACGGCGCGCGCGGCATTCTGATCAACATCACCGGATCGAATTCGCTGAAGCTGGCCGAGGTGCAGCAGGCTTGCATCATCATTCAGGGAGCGGCTCACGAAGATGCCAATATTATTTTTGGCGCAGTTCTGGATGAAAAGATGAAAGAGTCGGTAAAGATCACGGTGATTGCGACAGGATTCAGAGAATCAGGAATGCGGCGTTCGCGGCATTATGACAATTTCGATCCGGTCATAATCTCGCGGGAGGTATCGAGGACGGCGCGGGACGATTTCGACGATCCCGAGCCTATCGCGGAGCCAGAGCCGGTATTCGAGCCGGAGCGAGCTGGTGAGACCGATCCCGCGCCGGTAGCTTTTCAGGAGCCGGCGGCGTTCGCGGCATCGCACGCGAGCGAGGTAATTTCGCTCGATGCGATGCGGGCGGCTCCCAGCTATCCGGCTGAAGATCTCGACATTCCAGCGTTTCTGCGGAAACGCAGCGAAATCATGTAGGAAAAGACAGGTTTTCAGAGTTTCAAGGTTTCGAAGTTACCCACCAGGAAACATGCCCTTTCCCTTGCAACCCTGAAACGTTGAAACCTTGCTTTGCGATGACCACGGCCTACAACCGCATCGCAGGACAAAGCGTCGAGCGGCTTGCGGCGCTCAGCGATGGCATCTTCGCATTCGCATGACGTTGCTCGTGCTCGACCTGCGCGTGCCCGCGATGGAAGCCGTGCATAACGAACGCGACCTGTGGCAGGCTCTGACTGCGCTTTCGCCGCGACTGGTCATGTACATGATGAGCTTCACGACGCTGGGAATTTTCTGGGTCGGCCAGCAAACGCAGCTCAATCATCTTGAGCGCTCGAATCGGAACCTTTCGTGGATTCATGTTGGGTTTCTGTTTTTTGTCACGATCACGCCCTTTTCCACGGCGTTGCTGGCTTCGTTCACGAGCTATCGAATCGCTTTGATTGTTTATTGGTTGAATATTCTCGGTCTCGGCTTCGCGCTCTACGCCAGCTGGGGCTATGCCACGCGCGCGCAACTGGTGAAGGATGACATTGGGCCCGAAGTGCCGGCGGCCGTCTGCCGCCGCATCGTGATTGCGCAGGCGCTGTATGCGTTCGGGGCGTTGCTGTGTGTCGTCAGCGCGCATTGGAGTATTGCATTCATCGTCGTAGTGCAACTTTACTACGCGGTTGCGCCGCGACTGCCGGTTCCATGGCGGGAATCGGAGCAAGGATAGCGTGGATGGCATTCCTACTGCGAGGAGTGTCACGAGTAAGTCGGTCAAGTCTTGCCATTATCCAGTAGTGCGGCAGAAGCCGCCGGGCGATTTGATAAACTAACAAAGCAGATCACAGGCCGACGTAGCTCAGTTGGTAGAGCAGCCGATTCGTAATCGGCAGGTCAGCGGTTCAAGTCCGCTCGTCGGCTCCATTCT
>JASHOU010000065.1 GCA_030038475.1 Terriglobales bacterium
CTGATTTGTTTCTCAGCCGGCGTTCCTCAGCCGGCGTCTTCAGCCGGCGTCTTCAGCCAACAGGGCGGGCCGTTTCGGTCCGCCCTTCTTATTGTCCACGTCTCCGCCGGGCATGAAACTCGACCCCACTCCGGCAATCCGCCTGACCGCATCGACCGCTGCCGCAATCGTTGAATTGGTTCCCTCCAGACAAAATAGTAAAGCCGTTTAGAACCTACAGTCCTGCGATTCTCCGAAATTCCGTCCTGCGTTCTCCCGTATTGCTATTAGATAAATAGAGATGCTTATAAATTGTATATAGTAGGTTATTTAGCTTTGCCTTGCGGGGCATTGCAAGCGGATTTTGCACATTATAAGTATCTCTATAAATTAACTAGATATTAACTTGACTCCGAACGGCGGCTCCTTCATGCTGCGAACGTTCGCTCTCGCTCGCGCCGCCGCTCCGGGTTGCGCGGGACTTCCGATGGAAAACCTGGAAAGGAATAACTTAAATGTCGCGCATCCAATCGATCTTTATAGTGGCGCTGCTACTGACCGCGCTCGTCGCTCTCGGGCCCGCGGCCCAAGCAACCACGATTGAAGTAACCATTGCGGGATCCTCGTCGGTGTGGCAGTCGCTGGCGCTGGCCGCTTACAAGGAAGCGGGCTCTGGTGGTGGACACTGGACCAGCGCTTCCAACGTGATCAACCTCACCGATTCTCGCGTCACGCCGGTCAACGTCGATCCAGGCACGATCTGGATCGTGTGGAATTCCGGTGCCACAAAAGTGTGGTCCTATACCAAGGTCGACTCGGTGGTCGGCGAACGCTGCTACTTTGCTCAGCCGCAGTGCAGCGTCAACGGCACCCTGGCAAATCTCTCGGGTAACGGCGCCAATCAAATCTCCCCCGCGCTGTGGGGAGATGGCTCTTCGGACACAGCCTTGCCGTCCGGCGTCCAATCGATATTTACCTCGGGAACATCGGTCACGGTGGCAGCGTCTCTATTGCGTCCCGAAGACGCAGCTTTCGCGATCTGCCGCGCCAACTCTCAACTGGGCGCGGGCTCCTACGGTGGCGCGGCCAGCGACGGGCTTGACGGTCTTGGATACAACGCAAACTGGGCCGCTGGCGTCTGTCCGTCCTTTGGCAGCCCCACACCCGATTACGAGGGAACTCCCATCAAGAGTGGCTACCCGGGCAGCACCGGGCAGGCCAACGTTCTCTCCTTCAACATCAAGGGTACGGACCCCATCAGCGGTACCAGCATTCCGGCGTATACCGTGGTGAACCTGGGAGCATCGCCTCTCACATTCATATTTGAGCGCAGCAACGGCCAGCTCGCTCAACTGGCCAATGCCACTCCGGCGCAATTGGCACAGGCGTTCTCTGGCGCCAACTGCGACGCCGACGCATTCGGGTTGTCACCGGCGGGCATCAACCTGTTCCAGAATGAGCCGATCGCCGGGACCTCGGTGCTTGCGGAAGGCACCGTGTTCCGCCGTGCTACGGTCTACACAGGCACGGGTGGGGGCGCGGTTTTGGGCCCGAGCCTGGAAGCCAATGTGGGCAGCAATAATCCGCTGGCGGGCCAGCCGGGAACCTGCAACAGCAGCAACGGCCTGGGCGCGCGCTATCGCGCCATCGGCGCCAGCGAAGAAGTAAAAGCGGTGCTGAACTCGGGCTCTAAATTCGGCGGTATTGACGGCATCGGTTATGCCGTCTTCAGCTATGGAAACGTCAGCACGATCGCCAACAACGCCAGCTACGGTTACATCACGGTAAACGGGGTGGACCCGTTGTTTGCCAGCTACGGACCGCAGGCCTCAACCGGTTCCGGTTACGATCCCGGACAGCCACCGAACGCCGCGAATCCAACCGCTCCCGCCGGCACCATTCCTGGCGCCGCCGACCTGCCCGCCTCGTGCAGCAATGCGTTCCCTTGCCCGGAAAGCGACATCTGGGCGGGTGGGCTCTCGTTCCCGAATCTCCGCAACGGCACTTACCCGCTGTGGGCGGTTCTCAACCTGGTGAGCAATGGAACTCCGCTGACTGCCGCCAAAAACCTGGCCAAAATCGCGCAGGAGTTCGTCGTCAGTTCCGTTCCCGACTTCGTTCCCTTCGCGAAAACGACTGCGGGCGGAGTCAGCGATCCCGGTCTGCTTCTGGTGGATTCGCACTACCAGCAATACGACGGAGCCGGCAACCTGATCGGCGCCGCTCCTGTGAACAGTGGAACCAGCGAAGCGGGCGGCGATGTCGGCGGCACCGTGCTCTCGTCAACCTCAAAAGTCACACAGCAGGTTCAGGGTGTTCAGGGTCTACAGGTTAGACCCTAAACTGGACGATGTTGTTTTTCACCGAACGTTTGAACAAATTAAAGAGGGCGGGCCAATTCTCGGTCCGCCCTTGTTGTTGTGCTGCACCCTTCCGCTACGGACCATTTCCACAACTCTGTCCAACATTGTCTTCAATTACTAGTACATAGATCGTTATTATCAATATTCGGATATGGCGTTATGGACATGGCCTTGCCGCTATATGCAAATAAGTTGCACTCAAATTAATAATTATCTCTATCTATTTACTTGACATATTAGCCGTATCTTTCTTATGCTGCGGAGGTTCGCTCTCCGCTCGCGCCGCCGGTTCGGCTGGCACGCGAGACTTCCGATGGAAAACCTGGAAAGGAATAACTTAAATGTCGCGCATCCAATCGATCTTTATAGTGGCGCTGCTGCTGACCGCGCTCGTCGCTCTCGGGCCCGCGGCCCAAGCAACCACGATTGAAGTAACTATTGCAGGAGCCTCGACGGTTTGGCAGTCACTAGCGCTGGCTGCTTATAAGGAAGCCGGTTCCGGTGGTGGACACTGGACCAGCGCTTCCAACGTCATCAACCTCACCGATTCTCGCGTTTCACCGGTGAACGTCGATCCAGGCACGATCTGGATTGTGTGGAACTCCACCGCCACAAAAGTCTGGTCGTTTACCAAAGTCGACTCAGTGGTCGGTGAACGCTGCTACTTTGCGCAACCGCAGTGCAGCGTCAACGCCACCCTGGCGAATCTGTCGGGTAACGGCGCCAATCAAATCTCCCCCGCGCTGTGGGGGGATGGCTCTTCGGACACGGCCTTGCCGTCTGGCGTCCAATCGATATTTACCACCGGAACATCGGTCACGGTAGCAGCCTCGGTGCTGCGTCCCGAAGACGCGCAGTTCGTTGTCTGCCGCGCCAACTCTCAACTGGGCGCGGGTTCCTACGGCGGCGCCGCCAGCGACGGCCTTGACGGCCTCGGTTACAACTCCAACTGGGCCGCTGGGGTTTGTCCGGCCTCCGGCAGCGCTGCAAGCGCCTATGTGGGAAGTCCGATCAAGAGTGGCTACCCCGGCAGCACCGGGCAGGCCAACGTTCTCTCCTTCAACATCAAGGGTACGGACCCCATCAGCGGCACAAAGATTCCTGCCTATACCGTGGTGAATCTGGGCGCCTCGCCTCTCATCTTCATATTTGAGCGCAGCAACGGCGAACTGGGTCAGTTGACCAATGCTAGTCCCACGCAATTGGCGCAGGTGTTCTCCGGGACCAACTGCGACGCCGATGCATTCGGGCTGGCCCCGGCGGGAATCAACGTGTTCCAGCAGGAACCGATCGCCGGAGTCGCGCAGCTAGGGGAAAACTCCGCGTTCCGGCGTCCAACGGTCTACACAGGGACGGGTGGGGGCGCTGTCCTCGGTCCCAGCCAGGAAGCCAATGTGGGCACCAATAATCCGTTGGCGGGACAACCGGGAACCTGCAACAGCAGCAACGGCCTGGGCGCGCGCTATCGCGCCATTGGCGCCAGTGAAGAGGTGAAGTCCGTACAGAACTCCGGATCGAAATTCGGCGGTATTGACGGCATCGGCTACGCCACCTTCAGCTATGGAAACGTCAGCACGATCGCGAATAGCGCTAACTATGGCTACATCACGGTGAACGGCGTGGATCCGATCTTTGCCAGCTACGGGCCGCAGGCCTCAACCGGTTCCGGTTACGATCCCGGACAACCGCCCAACGCCGCGAATCCAACCGCTCCGGCCGGCACCTTGCCCGGCGCCGCCGACCTGCCCGCCTCGTGCAGCAATGCATTTCCCTGCCCGGAGAACGATATTTGGGCGGGTGGACTCTCGTTCCCGAACCTCCGCAACGGCACCTATCCGCTGTGGGCGGTTCTCAACCTGGTGGCCAACGGCACTCCCCTGACCGCCGCCAAAAACCTGGCCAAAATCGCGCAGGAGTTCGTCGTCAGTTCCGTTCCCGACTTCGTTCCCTTCGCGAAGACGACTGCGGGCGGAGTCAGCGATCCGGGCCTGACGTTGGTCGACTCGCACTACCAGCAATATGACGGAGCTGGCAATCTAATCGGTGCAGCTCCTGTGAACAGTGGAACCGACGAAGCGGGCGGCGATGTCGGCGGCACCGTGCTCTCGTCAACCTCGAAAGCCACACAGCAGGTGCAGGGTGTTCAGGGTCTACAGGTTAGACCCTAAACTGGACGATGTTGTTTTTCACCGAACGTTTGAACAAATTAAAGAGGGCGGGCCAATTCTCGGTCCGCCCTTTGTTCCTGCGCCGGATTCACCGACGATCCGGCCGCGATCCTTGAGCCCCAATGCCCCTTGAGCGATGTCACACAATATTAATGTTCACAGGATATTCTTTAACTGGAGGTCGCAGGTCCCCGTTTACGCCGCCGACCCCATATTCCAGATGTGAGAAAGTTACGATGCTCAAAGTTCTATCCTTCGGATTTCTGCGCCGGCTTGCGCTCGGCATTTCCATCTCGATCATCCTGCTGCTCGCTGCCCAAACCGGCGCCGCGCAGCTAGAGCACGCATCGCCGCCCATCGCTAATCCTGCCGACACTCGTTTTCGCGACGTGCAGGAGGACTGGACCTCGCCCGCATTGACCAGCAGCCATCTGGTGGCAGTTCATCCGCTTCGCGCTTTCGTCGACGATAAGTCCACCTACACAGTCGAACTCTTGCAGGTGCAGTGGCGCTGGGGAGATCCGCTCGACCTTTATGTTATGCGGCCAAAGGGCGCAAAAAAACCTCCGGTCATCCTCTATCTTTACGGCTATCCCACCGACACCGATATCTTTCGCCGTGATGCCTACGAAGATCTGGTCACGAAGAATGGCGTTGCCGCGGTCGGCTTCGTTTCCGCCCTCACCGGACATCGCTATCATGACCGTCCGATGAAGGAATGGTTCTTGAGCGAATTACAGGAGTCGCTGGCAAAATCGGCGCATGACGTGCAGATGGTGCTCAATTATCTTGACTCGCGCGGCGATCTCGACATGAATCGTGTGGGCATGTTCACCCAAGGATCGGGAGCCAGCATCGCCATCCTCACTTCGGCCGTCGATCCCCGCATCAAGGTGCTGGAAGCCCTCGATCCATGGGGAGACTGGCCGACCTGGCTGGCAACCTCGCGTTTCGTGCCCGAGAACGAGCGTCCTGACTATGTAAAGCCGGACTTCCTGAAAAAAGCCGCGGTGCTGGAGCCGCTCGATTGGCTGCCTAAAATTCAAGCGAAGAAATTTCGCCTGGACGATGAATTGTTCGATTCCGTCACCCCAAAAACCGCCCAGGAAAAGCTGCGCGCAGCCGTTCCCGCCGGCTCTACGGTAGAACTCTATAAAAACATGCAAGAGTTCAGTGCGGCCTTCGCAGAGGGCAAGAACTTGCAATGGATTCAGCACGAGTTGCAGGCGCTGCCTGACACGGTGCAACCGAACACCACTGTTGCTCAACAGGCGAAATAGCGTCCAGGAATTAACCCTCCTTTAACACATCCGCAACACTCCTGAAACACATTGTCTCTAGTGTTTGTTGCGAGTGTCCCAGTCAAAAATCTCTTTCAGCGACGCTTTTTGAAAGCGCACGAGGCTGCCCGTCCCTCATGGAATCTTTCGAGTCGGCAGACAAATCGCATTATTCCGATCTGATCTACGTTGTCGAAGACGATCCGGATGTTTCTCACCTGATCGAACACAATCTGCGCACCGCAGGCTATGACGTCTCCACATTTTATTCGGGCGCGCCCGTGGTTCCTACGGCCGCGCGACGGCAGCCTGCTCTGTTTCTTCTCGATATCATGTTGCCTGGAATCAGCGGCTTCGATCTCTGCCGCCAGATCCGGCAGCACGAACAACTTTCCAAGACGCCGGTCATTTTTCTTTCCGCCAAAACGCAGGAACCCGACCGCCTGCAAGCCTTCGACGTGGGCGGCGACGGATACATCACCAAGCCCTTCAGCCCGCGCGAGCTGATTGCGCGCATCCGCAACGTGCTCCGCGTGTTGCCGGAAACGCCCATGCACGAGACGATCGAACTGGGCGACCTGGAAATCGACATCGCTTCCATGACCGTGCGCGTCGGCGGCAAAGCGGTGCCGACTACGGTGCGCGAGTTTCGCCTGCTCGAGTACCTCGCGCGCCATCGCGGGCGTGTTTTTACTCGCGATCAGTTACTCGACGCCGTGTGGAAAGAAGGATCGTTTGTGACTCCGCGCTCGATCGATGTGTTCGTGCGCCGTCTGCGCGAGAAGATCGAACGCGACCCGCGCCATCCCCGCTATTTGAAGACCCTGCGCGGAATTGGGTACCGGTTCGAAGCGGGAAGGTAGATTCGGGCATCTGCGCCCGTTTGACCTGCCTTGTTGGAACAGTTCGCCGACACCACGTTTGGTGTGTTTGCGGAGCCCGAATCTATTTCTGTCCTTCCACGCCAACCAAAAAACACTTTGCCTTCTGCGCCGATCCATGTAATGTAATCCTCCCAACGGAGAAAATAATCCATGTGCTTCTCAGCGACGGCGAACTTTGTGGGCAGCGGAGTTCTGGGCGCGGTTGGCGTCGTCACCTTGACGAAGGTGAAACACCGGCGCGAACTGCTTTTCGCGTCGCTGCCCGTGCTCTTTGCCATTCATCAGTTCATCGAGGGGTTCGTCTGGCTCGGCCTGGATGGGATCATGTCGCCTGCGGTGACGCACGATATGGGAGCGGCGTTCATGCTCTATGCGCAGGGTCTGTTGCCATTTTTGCTGCCGCTCAGCGTGTTTCTGTTTGAGCGCACCGCCAGGAGGCGCAGGCGCATGATGCCGTTCCTCGTTCTCGGCGGAGGCACTGCACTCTACATCTTGTGGGCGCTCACGGCTTTCCCTACCGAGGTGTACGTACGAGGAAACAGTATCGTTTACATCAATCAAGCGACGAACAATCTGACGGTTGCGGTTCTCTACGTGATTGCAACTTGCGGCTCGCTGTTTTTCTCGGAGAACAAGATGATGATCATCTTCGGCGCGGCCAATCTGGTGATTCTTCTGATTGTCATGGTGGTCAGGCGATACGCATTTACCTCGCTGTGGTGCGCCTACGCGGCGGTCGCGAGCGTAATCATCCTCTGGTACTTCTGGCGAAGCATCGAGGAGCGGCCGTTCATATACGCCTAGTTAAACCGACTTCGCGACATCTTCCCAAATTTTTCTCTGTTCCATGACCCTTTTGGCCCGCGGTTCCCGCATTCCTGTATGAGGACGAACGCGGGATTCGGCGACTTTTGGTTTCCGCAACATTCTTCCAAAAAAATTTATTGCAGACTAACAAGGAGATTCCCTATGAAAACGACCGGCAAAAATATGCTCGTGAAGATGTTCTTAGTGGCGGTAGCTGTAGTCGCAGTTTCGCAATTGGCATTCTCGCAGTTGACCATCGATGACTTTTCCACCGGACCGTATTCGAAATCGCTGAAGTCGGGCACCGATACTAACCTCCAATCGGGCAGCATGGCCGGCGGCAGCCGCGAGACGTATTTTGTCGCCTGTGCCACGAAAGCCGATTGCGCTACCATCAACCCCTTCAATCAGGCCAGTTCGTTTGATGTTCAGCAAAAAACGAAGACCAGTCCCAACGCGCTGGTCTTCAACGGCGCCTATAAGTCGGATGCCTACCTCGGAGTGTTGTACGGTTTTTCCGCCCCGATGACGCTCGACCTCTCGGCCAGCTATGACCGCTTGCGCGTCACCTTCGATAGCGCCGATCAGGGCGTTAACTTCAATATCGTCGTGTGGTCGAATAACGGAGCGCTCTATAGCCAGACCGGTTGCTGGCTATCGGATCCGGGCCTGAATACTGCTTTCAGCGTCGACTTTCCGTTCGCCGATTTCAGCCCTGGAACCGGCACGCCCGGAGCCGATTTCAGCGACATCAACTATATGGATTTCCTGTTTGATGCAGCGCAAGGCGCCTACACCGGGGAGGATTGGGCGGTAACCTCGATCCAAGCCATCCCGATTGGCGCGCCTGCGGCAACCGTCACTTGTGACGGACTTGGAAGCTAGTATGTCAGCGGCCGCGCGGCGCTCGCCATCGCGGTAGCCGGATGCTGCAAAAAGAACCCCGCCCAGGTTAGCCTGGGCGGGGTTTTTTATCCTTAACTTACGATTTATTGTGCTCCCGGGCATGAACCATACCCGGTGCTGCTGAACGATCCCGTATAGCCATTGCATCCTCCGCCCTGGTCTGGACCATACTGGATCAGCGACTGCTGCACCTGGCTGTTTTGCGGCGTGCCGGCGTTCAGGTTTGTTTGATACGGCAAAATATTGGCCTGATTGTCGCCCGGCCAATAGCTGTACGCCGCCGCGCCCCACTGCCAATCGAACGCCAGGTCGTTGTCCGTCGACTCGGTGGTGAAGCTGAGCGTCGCGTTGCCGCCGCTTTGCAGGTTGCCATCCACCGGCAGCGCCGCGCCGTCGAAGAAAATCTGATTACTCAGATAGTTCGGGTTGAGCGTCGTCGTCCAGGCTCCATTCGATCCATACGAGGAGTTGAACGACGTTGTGGGAATTTGCGGTGCGGACGGATTGAAGACCAGGAAGCCATCCGGCAGCGCGTAAGTTTGCCCGTTGAGCACCAGACTGACACTGGTGAACTGGATCGTCGTCACCTGGTTGGTCGGAATACCCTGCGGCGTTCCGATGTGAGCGTTCACCCAGACCACGTTGCCAGAGCCCTGGGTCCTGAACCTGCTCCACTGCATCGAGACTTGCGTGCCCGAGGGTCCGATCGTGCAAACGTAGCCCGAAGACGTGATCGTGATTGTGCAACTGGCCGACGCCGTGCCCGAAGGCGATCCTGACGAATCGACCACCTGCGCAGTAAAGCTGTAGGGGTTTGCTTCGGTCGGCGTTCCGGCGATATCGCCGTTGCTGCTGTTCAGCGCGAGACCTGCCGGCAGGCTGCCGCTGGTGATCGAGAACGTATATGGCTCGACGCCGCCGGTTGCGACCAGCGCCGAGCTATAGGCTGTTCCCACCACCCCCGAGTTCGCCGGACAAGCCAGCGTGACCTGCTCTCCGCTGCATGCCGGGATCGACTTGATCACGGTGTTGCCGCCGCACGAAGAGAGGTCGATCGATCCGCCCGAGATGAACTCGGTCGTGTGCGTTCCGCCCATGACCGAGATATTCCGGTTGGGTGCGAGGAAAACTCCCGCCGTGTTGGAGGCGTTTGTCTGAATCTGGTTGCCCGATCCCGGGAAGTAGAACAGAACCTGATTCGCCGCTACTCCATTCAACACGATGTTGGCATTGTTCAGATTGAAACCGCCAACGATGTTGAAGATGAAGGTGTCGTTCGCTCCTCCGGAGAGGGTCAGATTCGCGTTATTCAGATTCACCGAACCGTTCA
Organism: Terriglobales bacterium; assembly: GCA_030038475.1. GTDB lineage: Bacteria > Acidobacteriota > Terriglobia > Terriglobales > Acidobacteriaceae > Acidiflorens. The sequence continues at coordinate 9,718 of JASHOU010000065.1, forward strand.
CCTGGATGACGTTCTGCCCGCCATCTCCAGTGATGGTGGTTGCACTTTGAATCTGGCTGAAAGTTTGCGTTGGCGAGAGCGACCCAACCGCAGAAGCCTCGGCCAGCGCCGCGCTCTGAATGGCAGCCATCGACTGCGTGACCACGCCACCCGCAAACGCGCCATTGGGGATCTGAAGGTTGGCCGTCGGATCCGCATATAGGGTGCCGGGGAAGCTATCGCCTTTCGACACGCTGAGCTGTCCGTTGGCGCCGATGCCCACGTTTCCGGCGATCTGCAGTTGACCGCTCAGCTGAACGTTCGCACCCTGCAAGCCGAGCACAGAGAATCCGGCTGCCGGACCAAGCTGCGAAGTCAGGCAAGGAGACGCATCGATCGTGATCGGGCAGGTTGGCGTGCCAACTGCGCCGAGCGAATCTGTCACCTGGATACTGAACGAACCCGTCGCCGTCGGCGTGCCCGTGACTGCGCCGGTCGAAGTGTTCAGCGTCAGCCCAGGCGCAATCGTGCCCACGATCGCAAATGTGTATGGAGGCGTGCCGCCGCTAACCGTCGGCGCCCCGCTGTTAAACGGCACTCCCACCGTGCCGGAGGTCGTTCCCGTGCAGGTCAGTTGCACAGGCGGATTAATGGTGATCGTGCAGCCCGTTGCCGCCGATCCAAGCGAATCTGTCACCTTGAGCGTAAAGCTGCCCGCTGCTGTCGCCGTTCCACTCACCGCGCCGGTCGAAGTGTTCAGGTTCAGTCCTGCCGGCAACGTGCCGCTCGCAATCGAGAACGTATAAGGCGGAGTTCCACCTGTCACGGTCTGCGGTCCGCTATTGAAGGGCACTCCCACATCACCCACGCTCGTGCCCGAGCACGTTAGTTGCACCGCCGGATTGATGGTGATCATGCAGCCCGTGGCCGTCGCGCCGAGCGAGTCCGTGACTTTAATGGTGAAGCTGCCGGGAGCTGTCGCCGTTCCGGTCACCGCGCCGGTCGAAGTATTCAGCGTCAGCCCCGGCGGCAGCGCACCGCTGCCAATCGAGAACGTGTACGGCGCAACGCCGCCCGTAACCGTTGGCGGAGGACTGTTAAACGGCACTCCCACGTCGCCCACGCTGGTGCCGGAACAGCTCAACGCCACCGGCGGAGTGACGTTAACCGAACAGTTGGTCGTTCCAGTATTGCCAGCCGAATCCGTCACCGTGACCGTGTAATTGAATGTTCCACTCACGGTTGGAGTGCCGGAGATGGTGCCGCTCTGCGAAATCGACAGGCCAGCCGGCAATCCGGTCGCGGTGAAAGTATAGGGAGGGCCTGCGCCGCCGCTTGCAGTCAGGGTCACCGGCGTTATGGGTACGCCTTGTTCGGCGACAATCATCGCGCAGTTTGCGCTAACCGGACTGCAAGTGAGCGGCGCAGCTTTAACGCCGTTGATGGTAATGACTCGTACCTTATCTTTATCCGCGTCTAAATATGCCGTGCCTGTGATCACGCAACTGCCGATCAGCCCCGGCAATTTTCCCGAAGTCGTGACCGTCATGGTTCTTGCCGTCGCAGTAAAAGTGATGCTCCCCGGCACGTTCACCGGCTGGCTTCCGCTGCAACTGATGGTGAACGTGTAGTCAATCGTGTAGGTCTTGCCGATGCCGAGCCCAACCGCAGTCGCGGTGAGCGTGTAGCCCTGACAGTTCGCCGTGGCCGAGGCGCTTTTCAACTGGTGTGCGCTTGCGGGCAATGCCGATATCGCGATGAGAGCAAGTACGATCAACAAAACAGACGAGCGCTTCTGCAGCATGGCCAGAGGTCCTTTTGGGATGATGTGGGGGACGCCCGCGCAGAGACATGCGGACAAGACAAACTAGTTGAGAATGAGGGCCGTTGTCAACGTGAAAGTTATTGAACCGTCTGTGCAAATCATTGCGCTGCTATTGTTTCTTTGGATAGTTGCAACATTCCCTTTAAGAAAAATTTGATCAAATATCGGCATTCCTCCCTAGCCTCTGTATTCTCCGTGGTTCAGGCTTTTGTCTGCTGGATTGATCAGAATTCTGGGAGTTTTTATAGAGCGTCGATGCGTTCAACACTCCCGCCGAGAAAGTGCTCTTAGCCGACTCCATTTATAATCAATCCTTCTTAGAAGCAGGCTTCTTAAAATCAAGCTTCTTAGAATCAACGCGTCATCCTAACGCCGGATTTCAGATCACTGTCGACACACCGAATTCGGCGATATTAACTTCTACCTCAGTACCACAAGGCGAAAACGTGCTCGATTTTCTAGGCGAATTACGACGAACTCATATGTGCGGCGCGCTGCGGCCCTCCGACGCGGGCAAAAAAGTAGTGCTCATGGGATGGGTCAACCGCCGCCGCGATCTCGGCCAGATCATCTTCGTCGATCTGCGCGACCGCACCGGTGTCACGCAGGTCGTCTTCAACCACGAACTGAACGCCGCCGTGCACGAAAAAGCTGAAGCCTTGCGCAACGAGTTTGTGATCGCGGCCATCGGCTCGGTTAAACGCCGCGACCCCGACACCATCAATCCCAACATTCCCACCGGCGAAGTCGAGCTGGTCGCCGAAGAACTGCGCATCCTCAACGTCTCGAAATCGCTTCCGTTTCTGCCCTCCGACACGGTGCTCGCCAACGAAGAGATGCGCCTGAAATATCGTTACATCGATCTGCGCCGCGATGCCATGCAGTTCAACATCGAACTGCGCCACAAAGTCGCACTCGCTATTCGCGACAATCTCGCCTCGCAGGGCTTTTTCGAGATCGAAACGCCATTCATGACCCGCTCCACCCCCGAAGGCGCGCGCGATTATCTCGTTCCGAGCCGCGTGCAGCCGGGAACGTTCTACGCGCTGCCGCAATCGCCGCAACTGTTCAAGCAGATCTTGATGATCTCCGGCTTCGACAAATATTTTCAGATCGTGCGCTGCTTCCGCGACGAAGATCTGCGCGCCGACCGCCAGCCCGAGTTCACCCAGATCGATTTGGAAATGTCTTACCCGCAACCCGAGCGCGTCTGGGAAACGGTCGAAAGCTTTTTGACTGCGGCTTTCAAAGCCGCGGGCTATGAGATCAAAACGCCCTTCCCGCGCATGGATTTCGACGATGCCATCCGCCAGTACGGCATCGATAAGCCTGACCTGCGCCTGCCCGCGTTCACCGACGTGGCCGATTGTTTCGCACCGGACGAGCTTCAGACGTTTGCCATAAATAAAGACCTGCCGATAATCGCGATTCGTATTCCGAATGTTGGTGAGTTGTCGCGCAAAGAGCGCGACAATATCAAGCCGTTGTTTGTCTCCAAAGGCGGAGCGCGCGTCTTCGAAGATTTCAAGCGAATCGAGACGAAGCATCCCGAAGCCGCGACCAAGGTTCGCGCCAAGGCCGGCGCTGCCGCGGACGACTTGGTCGTGCTCGTGGTCGGCTCGCAATCGGGCGCGGCTGCCGAAGCGCATCCCGCCAGCAAGCGCAAAGTCACTCCTGCGGAGATGGCAATCTACGCGTCAGCCGGATTGCTGCGCGTAGCGTTGGCGCAGAAATATTCCGACCGTCACAAACTTTTTCAGAAAGGCGATTTTCGTTTTTTGTGGGTGACGAACTTCCCGATGTTCGAATACGACGAAGGCGAAAAACGCTGGATGGCGGCGCACCATCCCTTCACTTCTCCGCATGAAGAAGATATGGACAAACTCGAAACCGATCCCGCCATGGTGCGCGCTCGCGCCTACGACGTCGTGCTCAACGGAACCGAGCTGGGATCGGGATCGATTCGTATTCACCGCCAGGATATTCAAAGCAAAATTTTTCACGCTCTCGGCATGACCGAAGAAGAAGCGCGCAACCGATTCGGCTTTTTCCTGGAAGCGCTCGAATACGGCACGCCGCCGCACGGCGGCATTGCGCTCGGACTCGACCGCATCGTAATGATTCTCGCCGGAGCCGATAGCCTGCGCGAGGTCATTCCCTTCCCCAAAACCGCCGCCGCCAAAGATCTGATGATGGAAGCTCCGACCCCGGTGGCGGAGAGTCAATTGCGCGAGCTAGGGATTGGCGTGGTGGTGAAGAAGTAGATTCGGGATGCCGATGTGAGCCTTATGAACTCTCACCAAGCGCTTCGCGCGCAATGCGATCGTTGCGGTCAAGGTTCGTTCGATCCCACTTGGCCGAATCTGCGGCGGCCGAGTATGTCTCCTCGAGAAAACCGAGCACCGTTCGAACCGGATCTGCGGCCGCGCGCGCCTCTGCATAATCAAGCAGGAACTCCCCCAGCTGTTGGTTGAATGCACCGCTTCCCTGCAGCACCGTCTGGTTGAGCCCATCCGGAGTGGGCGCTGCATAGGCATAGAAAGCGGCGCGACCGTAGCCGCCATTGCCGGGCCAGAAACCGGCGCTTATGACCTCGTGCGAATAAGCTTCCGCCTGAATCGAATCGGCGCCGGGACGAGGCGGCGCTTTCTTTCCATTGAAGCGCGTCACCGCCAGATCGAACGATCCCCAGAAAAAATGTACCGGACTGATCTTGCCGTAGAAGTTGGTCGAGAATCTTTTGAATAGAGTGTCGGCAATGATCAACACCCGCCAGAAACGCGTGACCGCATTTTTGTCGTACGATGCATGAATCCTATCCTGATCGAAGCGAACCGGGTTCGCCACTTCCGCGGGCGCTGGATCAATCTCAACCTCTACCCCAAGCGCAGCCAGCGTTCGAAAAAACTCGGTATAGAAATCGGCTACCGTCATCGGTCGAAGCTTGAACGCGCGAGTTCCTCCATCACTTTTACGAAACGCGAGTTCATGCGACAGGAAGTCGAATTCAATATCCAACCACTGCCCCTTGCCAACCGGCATAACGGATGTCGAAAGCCCTCGCGCCGTCAGGTAGAGCGGAACATTCCACCAGTGGTTTTGAATGGGCGTGAGAGCGAGGCGGGTCTTGCCGACAATCTGCGCGTACAGGTGCAGAGTTTCAGCGGTATCTTTCCATTGCTCCCATTCGAGAACGGGCCATTCGCCGAGATCCGGTAGCGGGTGTCGCATCGTCGGCAACACTCCCGGCCCTACAGATTCTCTCGCGTCCAGCGGTCAATTTTGGCGAGCGCCTTATTCAGGTTCTCCAGTGAGTTGGCGACGCTGAAGCGGAGATAACCTTCTCCATACTCGCCGAACGCCGTGCCCGAGAGGCACGCGACTCCGGATTGTTCGAGCAGCGCGTCGGCCAGCTTCTTCGACGGCCATCCGGTGCCGGTAATGTTGGGAAACGTGTAGAACGCGCCTTTCGGCAGGCGGCAGGAAAAACCTCTAATCTTATTCAATCCGGCAACGAAGACGTCGCGCCGATGCCGGAACTCGGCGTTCATTGTATCGACCGACGACTGATCGCCGCGCAGCGCTTCAATTCCCGCAACCTGCGTGAAGCTCGCCGTGCAGGAGGTCGAGTTGGTCGCGAGGCGCGCAACCTGCACGGCGAGATCAGGACGCATGACGCCGTAGCCCATGCGCCATCCCGTCATCGCGTAGGTTTTCGAGAACCCGTCGAGCAGAATGGTCCGCTCCTTGAATCCGGGCACGCTCATGATGGAGAAATCTTCGCCCTCAAAGACCAACCGACTGTAGATCTCGTCAGAAAGAACCATGATGTTGCGATCGCCGATCGCCTCGGCGATCTCGAAGATATCTTTCCGGGTAAGCATGCCTCCGGTCGGGTTGTGCGGCGAGTTGAGAATAATCAGCCTGGTGCGGTCGGTGATCAGCGACGCCAGTTCTTTGGTATCGACGGAAAAATCGCGCTCTTCGCGCAGCGGGATCGGAATCGCGCGCCCGCCGACGTAGTTGACCATCGACTCGTAAATCGGGAAACCGGGGTTGGGGTAGATGACCTCATCTCCCTCATCAACCAGCGCGAGGATGGTAAAGAAAATAATTGGCTTGCCACCGGGGACGACCACGACCTCGTCGCTTGAAACCGGAACGCTGCGCGTGCGGCTCACGTAATCGGCGATGGTTTGCCGCAGCTCAGGCAGGCCGGCCGCAGGGCCGTAGTGCGTCCATCCTTTATGCAGCGCGTCGACTGCGGCTTCGATGACGTTCGAGGGCGTGTCGAAATCGGGTTCGCCAATTTCGAGATGAACGATTTCCCTGCCCTGTTTTTCGAGCGCTCGGGCCCGGTTCAAAACTTCAAAAGCAGTTTCAGTGCCAAGCCGCGACATCCGGCTGGCAAGGCGCAATTCGAATTGGGTTATGGCTGGCATAGCGGCGGATAAGATTATAACGCTTTAACAGGCGTGGCCGGTACGAGCATGGCCTGGGGAACTATTCGGTCCGAACGTGCGTAGAGTTTAAGCAGATGGAGGTGTGTTCATGAACTCGATATCCTGCCGCCACGTTCTGATGGCCGCGATTGCCGCTCCCTTCCTGGCCTTCGGAGCGTACGTGGCTTACCTGGTGGTTCCCGTAGTTATTCGCGAAGTCGTACCGGAGGTGATACGGGCGGTGATGAACAGCTGAGCGACCAGGAACAGCTTAGTCGTGTGAAGAGGAACTACTCTGAAATCGTGCTTTCTTCGCTCTGCGCGCGCACCACGCGATCAACGGAATAGGGAGCCCGCTGCGCTGGCTCGTGGTAATGGCGCACCTGCATCTCTCCGAGCAATCCGACCGCAAGCATATTCAAGCCCGCGAGCAACAATACCGCGGAGAAGATCATCAGCGGACCGTGCTGTTTCATGACGTCGGTGCCGTACATGAATTTGTCGAAAATCAGCCAGCTGGAGATTCCGCAGCCGCCGAGAATGCTGAACATTCCCAAGGTACCGAAAAAGTGCAGTGGGCGCGAAAGATATTTCAGCAGGAAACGGATGGTGATGAGATCGAAGAAGACGCGGAAGGTGCGCGAGATTCCGTAATGCGAAGCGCCGCGCTCGCGGTTCACGTTCTTGATGGGCACTTCAATGATCGACGCGCCGTGCCATGAGGCCAGCGCCGGGATGAAGCGGTGCAACTCGCCGTACAGCGGAACCTGGCCGAGAATTTCGCGGCGGTAGGCCTTGAAGGTCGTGCCGAAGTCGTGAATATCGACGCCGCTCAGCTTGGCCATCAGCCAGTTGGCGCAACGCGACGGGATGCGGCGCAACCAGAAATTATCGACGCGATTCCTGCGCCAGCCGCTGACGATGTCATAACCCTCGGCAATTTTTTCCAGAAACAGAGGGATGTCGGCTGGATCGTGTTGCAGATCGCCATCCATGGCGATGATGTATTCGCCGCGGGCATGGTCGAATCCTGCAGCGAGGCCGGCGGTTTGGCCGAAGTTGCGGCGCAGCTTGACGACGGTCACGCGGCTGTCGACGGCGGCAATCTCGCGGAGCAGCCCGAATGTGCCATCGACCGAGCCGTCATCGACCAGCACCATCTCGAAGCTCTCGCCGCTCGCCTCCATCACCGACTTGAGGCGCGCGTAGAGGTCGGTGACGTTCTCCTGCTCGTTATGGAGCGGGACTACGATGGAGTACTTGAGCACAATTTATTTATTATACGTCAGCGGCACGATGTTTGTAGTGACTGGCATGGGGCGACTGTCATAGGAGCGACGGGCAGGCGGAGTGGGCCTCGTCTCGTCGTGAAACGTTTTTGCCGGCAAAACGGCGAAGGGCAAATGCTCCATTTCTCGCCATTTACGATGAATATATGTACAAATTGTTTCACGTGAAACAATTTGTAGTGGCGCAGCCGTATGTATGGATGTATAAGTACATCATGAAGAAACGTAAGCAGGTTCGACAGAAGCGGGTTAAGCAGCGAAAGGTTGCCGGCAAGATTGGCCGGCTGCATGCTTCCTCTTACGGGAAAAAACTGCCGCAGGAAATGACGGAATCGTGGCTGAAATATTACAAGCCTCGCAAGCTGCCGGTCACGCTACGTCTCGACGCCGACGTCCTCGCCTGGTTCAAGGAAGATGGCCGCGGCTACCAGACGCGGATCAACGAAGCTCTCCGCAAGCTGATCGAGGAAGAGAAGAGCTAGATTGGGCCCGCGCGCTGACCTGACCCCCAACAAGGGACCAGCCACGGTCTACTTCGCTGCTTCCTCTACCACCTGCTTCAGAACCTCTGACTTGCTCGCGGCAAAGTTCGGATCACCGCCATACTTCGCCGTGATCGAGTACGTACCCACTTTCAGCGTCGAAATCGTAAAGCTCGCCGAACCGCCACTCAACGCTCCCGTTCCCAATACTTTTACGCCTTTTACAAACGAGACGGTCTCTCCATCCGGCGGCGGGCCATCGTTGGAAGTAACCGTCGCGGTGAAGGTCACTGCCTCTCCATAGGTGGAGGGATTGGGTGAAGACGACAGCGCCGTCGCCGTTGTCGCAGCAATGTTCAGCTTTGCCACGAAGGCGTCGCCCAAGGGGTTGCCCTTACCGCCGCTGCCGACATATGTTGTCTGGAATGCACCGGGCGTGACGGGAAAATTGGTGGAGTCGGTCCATCCGATGACGTATGCGTTGCCCGCGCTGTCGAGGGCGATGCCATCGCCATAGTCGTACTCCTTGCCACCGAGGTAAGTCGAATAAACCAACGCCGTTCCCGCGGGGTTGAGCTTCGCTACGAAGGCATCGCCAGTGTATTTACCGCCGCCGTATTTTTTCTGTACGGGATTTTCCGTCGGGAAGTGTTCTCCGGCGCTGCCGGTGACGTAAGCATTACCTGCGTTATCCACGGCGATGCTGGCGCCGCTGGAGCCCCCGTCACCGCCCAAATAAGTGGAATAAACCAAGCCCGATCCCGTGGCGTTCAGTTCGGTTACGAACGCACTGCCGTCGCCGCTGTATGTCGTCTGGAACGCGCCGGGCGTGACGGGGAAACCAGCGCCAGCCGCAAGACCCGTGACGTAAGCGTTACCAGCGCTGTCCAAGGCCAGGCCTTGGCCCAGGCAATCAAAACTGACGTCACCTAGATAAGTGGAGTAAACCAACGCCGAACCTGAGTCGTTAAGCTCGGTCACGAAGGCGTTCCAGAAACAATTGTTTTCGGCCTCGAGGACGCATCCGGTCTGGAAGGCGCCAGGCGTGGTCGGAAAATCGATTGAGTAGGTGCTGCCCACAACGTAAGCGTTGCCTGTGCTGTTCACCGCAATGCTTTCGCCTTCAGCACCGGGATCGGTGCCGCCCAGGTAGGTCGAGTAAACCAGGGCCGACCCTGCGGGGTTGAATTTGGTCACGAAGGAGTCCTGCGTGGTGCCGACAGTCTGGAACGCTCCGGGGGTGACCGGAAAGTTGCTTGATGAGGTGTTGCCGGTAACATAAGCGCTACCAGAGCTATCCACCGCGATGGCGAGGCCTTGATCGCCAACATAGTTAATGGGCGAACCCGAGCCACCGAGAAAGGTAGAGTACACCAAGGCCGAGCCTGAGGGGTTGATCTCGGTTACAAAGGCATTCCAACAATATTCGGAGTTGCCGCAGGCCGTCTGGAAAGCGCCGGGAGTAACTGGAAAATTAGTGGAGCTCGTTCTGCCGGTGACGTAGGCGTCGCCCGAGCTGTCTACGGCGATGGCGTAGCCTGCATCGAAGCCGCTTCCGCCCAGGCGGGTGGAGTAGACCAACGCGGTTCCCGTGGGATTCATCTTGGTCACGAAGACAGTGCCGGTCGTCTGGAAGGCGCCGGGAGTAACCGGGAAATCCGCGGCGAGCGTTTGGCCGGTAACATAGGCATTGCCCGCGCTATCCACGGCGATACCGACTGGATTCCCAGAGGCATTGCAAACGCACTCATTCACGTCACTGCCCAGGTATGTCGAATAAATCAACGGATCGATGTACAGCGGCCGGCTTGCGTCGTATTTGGCAAGCTCGAATCCCACGCGATTCGTATCTGTGATGGTGTAATCCGCCGCGACCAACTGCCGCGCTCCGTTTTTTTCCTGATAGGCGACGGGTTTGTGCCAACGAACTTCGTCCTGGCCGACCTTGAACACTAACTCGCCACGAGCATCCTTACGAATCCGTTTCGCTCCGCTAACGTTGAACTCGATCCTACGCGGGTCCGCACCGGGAGCAACGTTGAAGTCATACTCCAATTGGCGCTGGTTGCCGTAGTAAACCAAATCGATGCCAGAATAAATTCCCTCATACTTCACCTTGGCGTAGGTCGGAACACCCGTGCGCCACTTCGCGGGGTCGTTACCGATGAAGAAGTTGTTCTTACCAGGCAATTCATCCACGCCCGCGACCTTGACTGCAGGGTTGGCATCGCGTAGCTTCATGCGCAAGACGCCACCGGCTTTGGGGACAGCAAGATTTGACGGCAACGCACGGTCTGCGCTCGCGACCTTTGTTTTGTTTGTATCTGCTCGGCTTCCATTCAACGCGAGCACCGCCTCATCTCCAGTGAGAAACAGCGTGTAGCCGCCGGTACGCGAAAGGAACTTCACTCGCGAATCTGATTGCCCCTGATTCGCCTCGAAGCTCAATAGCAATTTGCCGTACCGCTCAAGAGTTTTCGCCTGACCTTTCGGGTCGGCTTTGGGCGCAGCAACCGGAGATGCCGCACGCTGCGGAGCGGGCACTGCGTTATGGATCGCAGAAACAAGATTGGATTGCGACCACAGGGGTGTTGCGATCAAAAGTGTTGCGATCAAATAAGCAAACAGGCAGAAGAAGCTGGCGCGCTTCATGGAGTCCTCCGTCGAACATGGCTCAAAGGCAGAACGGGGCCCAATCTGGATGCCGGTCAGGGGAGGCATTTCGCGGCAATCGAGAATGGAGGGATTGTCCTCCTATTCAGGACAGCGGTCAAGATGAAACGGTTTGCGGACGGTATCCGGACGTGGCCCCAATTCGTAGAAAGTCTTAGCTGTTCATTGCTCCACCACCTGCTTCACTCCATTCGACTTGCTACTTCCGAAGATTTGGTCACCGCCGTACACCGCCTTGATATGTGGTGTGCCCACGGGCAACGTCGAGGTTGTGAACGTCGCCACACCGCCATTCAATGATCCCGTTCCCAGTACCGTCGAGAATCTCTTAAAAGTCACCGTTTCTCCATCCGGTGGCGCAGGAGTGACCACTGCCGTAAAGGTCACTGCTTCTCCATAAGTGGATGGATTCGGCGAAGACGTGAGTACGGTCACTGTTTGCCGAGCCAATGGATTAACTTCGATCGCAACGCCGCAACCACCGGTGCCAGGACAGTAGCTGGATGTTCCACCACCGTACGTGGTTCCGTAAAGATTGCCGCCGTCCAGAATCAAGGTGTCAATCGGGTTACCACCGTCCGTACCATCGAAATACCAGAGAGGCGTGAATTCGTACCCGGAACCGCTGACCGCCAGTTCGAAGACAATGCCACATCCGTCGTAACACGGAGATTTGATAACACCAAATCCTGTCGTGCTGTAAATGTTCCCGGATGAGTCGAGCACGACCCCCGCCTTAGGATTGGAGCCAGAATTCCAAACGAAGGAAGAAAGAATTTGCTCCGTATACTCTCCGGATGGACTAGGAGTCAGCTTCCAAACCGTTCCCAGGCCTTTTATGCCACTAAACGTCGTGCCATAGACATTTCCGGCGCTGTCGAGGAGAGGAGTCCCTTCCGGACCCGCTCCGTCCTTCGGGTTGCCTTTGAAGGTGTGAAGGATGGTTGCATTCCAAGACCCGTTTCCGTTGGGTGACAGCTCAAAAACATGGCCAAATCCCACGAGATCGGCGCCGTAGAAGTTGCCGGATCCGTCTATAGTTAAACCGGCATAGCCGCCCCGATCGTAGATAACCTGCTCATTCCAGCCGTCATCGCCGTTCGGGGACAACTCGTAAACCGTTCCCGTTCCGCTGCCTCCGCCATAAGTTGTGCCATAGAGGTTGCCCGATGTGTCCCAGGTGAGCCCGGAGAACGGGAAGGCACCGTCGGGGGTTGACATGAAACTGTAGAGGACGGTTTCGCACCAGCCATTACCGCTGTTGCTGCCGCCTGGGCAACCGCCACCCGGCTCGGGGCTCAGCTCGAACACGAGGCCGTATCCAGAATAAGGGCCAGATGCGAAAAGCCCTCCGTAGTAAGTTGTGCCGTAGAGATTCCCGTGGCCGTCGAAGGTGACATAGGAATCGGGATACGACCCATCGGTGCAGTACAGCAGGGAACAAAAGCTGTACAAGACGCTCTCGTTGTAACCGCCGACGCCGTTTGGCGAAAGTTCATAGACAGTTCCATCCATATTCGCGCCACCCAGTTGGGTAGTCCCGTAGAAGTTCCCTGCGCCGTCGGGCATGAGGCTAGACACCGGGTTCTCACCGTCTACACAGTTCGGCTGAGAACAGAAGTTGTAGAGCACGACTTCGGGTTGAGCGTGCGCAGGTGGAAGAGCAACGAGCAGCAGCGTGGAAAGTAGAGCTAACGTCAGAACGCCTCGCATATCCGTCACCTCATCTCTTCTCCTCACATCTGATTTGAGATGCTTGGGTTTCCGCGCGATTTTTCGGCCACCAGTTAGAAAACGTGGTGGCTTTTTCAGTAATCTTGCGCAACTGAATCTTGCGTACCTATGGAGTGAACTCGAACGCGATCCCGCAACCGTCCGGATTCGGGCAAAAACCGCCAAGCCCGCCGTTGTAGGTCGTTCCGTAGAAATTGCCGCCGTCCAGAATCAGGCTGGTCATGGGATGAGCACCATCCGCCAAAGTGAAAATCCAAAGAATGTCATTTTGATAGCTTTTGGGGCGCTTTGTGAGTTCGAAGATCGAGCCGCAGCCTTGTTGATTGCCGCTCTTCCCCTTTTCTGTGCAGTAGGAGGAACTGCCTCCGTAAGCTGTCGTGCCGTAGATGTCTCCAGAGGAATCGAGCACAACCCCGGCCCAGGGATGGTTGGGAAGTCGAATCGAGAAGCAGCATCCGACGAGCTGAGGTCCGGCATGGAAGGAACGAAGAACCTCCTCCGTGTACTCCCCGGCTGAAGGAGTCAGCTTCCAAACTGTGCCGCACCCCAGGTGATTGTTGCAATACCCATTCCCGCCATAAACAGTCGTGCCATAGAGATTTCCGGCGCTATCGAGCATCGGAGTGCCAGAAGGGTAGTTGCCGTCCGTGGGGTGGCCTGCGAAGGTGTGAAGGATAGCCTCGCACCAACCGTTACCGGTATAGCTGCCATTTGGACACCCGCCGAGGGGCTGGGGGCTTAGTCCGACCACAGTACCGGCCGCATAAGCGCCGCCATTTTCGGTCATCGCGTAGAGGTTTCCGTTCGAGGCTTGTACCTGCCCGTCGGGTTGGGCGCCGTCAGCGCAGCCAGACTGAGCACAAAAGCTGTAGAGCACAGACTCACTCCAGCCGCCACTGCCGTTCGGGGACAACTCGTAAACCGTTCCCATTCCGCTGCCTCCGCCATAAGTTGTGCCATAGAGGTTGCCGGACGAGTCCCAGGTGAGCCCAGAGAACGGGGAAGCACCGTCGGGTGTCGACATGAAACTGTAGAGGACGGTTTCGCACCAGCCATTACCGCTGTTGCTGCCGCCTGGACAACCACCGCCCGGCTCGGGACTCAGCTTAAACACGAGGCCATATCCGTTAAAACCATCGCCGCATGCTGAGGGGACGCCTAGTCCGTTAGCGCCGCCGGAGCAGGCTGTCCCGTAGAGATTTCCGACGCCATCGAAAATCAGGTTGGAAGTTGGCTCATTACCATCTGTGCAGTTCAGCAGGGAACAAAAGCTGTACAAGACAGTTTCGTTGTAGCCACCGCCCCCGTTTGGAGAAAGCTCAAAGACAGTACCATACGCATTAGCGCCGCCCAGTTGGGTGGTCCCGTAGAAGCTGCCTGCACCGTCGGGCACGAGGCTGGACGCCGGACCCTCACCGTCGACACAGTTCGGCTGAGAACAGAAGTTGTAGAGCACGATTTCGGTTTGAGCGTGCGCCGGACGAGCGGCCATCAGCAGCGCTGAAAGCGCCACCAGCGTGAGAGCGGCAAACATCATTGTTTCAGGAGTCGAAGACCGATATCGCGTTACGTGGTTCACAAGCCTCCTTAGGGCTTTCTTTTGAGGAAAACAGATTAGGCTTGGCTGCCGGTTAGGATGGCGTGTACGGCAGTCGGAAATTAGCGGGAGTTTGCTCCTGTTGCAACCGCCTGTCAAGATGAAAGGGTTTGCGTACTGCGGCGCGCGAGCGGAGGGTACCTGGTAGCCCCGGCAGGAATCGAACCTGCATAGTCAGTTTAGGAAACTGAAGTCCTATCCGTTGAACGACGGGGCCTCGCGAAATCAGGTTAGCAGTTTGCGAAACGGGTTGCCACAGAAGTGTGTCCTGTTTTTTGTTTTTTCACCACGGAGTCAACGGAGAAACCTTTTATCTATTTAACGAAGTTTGAGGCTGAATCGTTTAAATTAGTGGTCGGTCGAATCCATCGAACTCATCGCCACTATGCCCATGTTTGCCGCCATCGACATCGGATCGAATTCGGTTCGGCTGAAGATTGCGCGCCTGCAAGCGGGGAGGCTGAAAGAAATACGCGAAGATCGGGAGGTCACGCGATTAGGCGAGGGCGTTTTCAACAATGGTCTGCTTTCTCCGGAGGCGATGACACACACGGTGCAGGTGCTGCGGCGGTTCAATCGCGCGATTCAGGAATGTGGCGCAGAATCGGTGAGGGTGGTGGCAACTTCGGCGCTGCGCGATGCCCGCAATTCACGCATATTTCTGGAGTGGGTACGGTCGACGACGGGCTGGACGATTGAAATTGTCTCCGGACTGGAAGAAGCGCGTCTCATTCATTTGGGCATTGTCTCCGCGAGCCGACTGAGGGAGCGCAGCATTCTGCTGGTGGACTTGGGCGGCGGCAGTTGCGAGCTCACGCTTTCGCGCGATGGCCAGTTGCGCGATTCGGTGAGCCTGCCGCTCGGAGCCGTGCGTCTGACCGGTGAATTCCTGAAACACGATCCGCCGCGCAAGAGCGAACTGAAGCGTCTGCGCGAGTTTGTAACGCGGGAGATTTTGCGCATTCAGAATCGGGTGAAGCTGGCGCGCGTGGGCGCGGTGATTGCGACCTCAGGTACGGCAGCAGCGCTGGCGGGCATTGCCGAGCACCTGGCGGGTCCGAAGAAGCGGCCGGCCAACTACGCAACTCGCGCGATGGTGCGGCGAATTGCCAAACAGATCGCACGGCTGACTCTGGAGCAGCGGCAAAAGGTTCCGGGAATCGGGCCGCGGCGAGCGGAGATTATCTGCGCCGGCGCGGTAGCTTACGCGGAATTGCTGGAGCGATGCCATTTGCCCGGCTTTCGCTACTCGCCGCTTGGCCTGCGCGACGGCATTCTGGCGCAGATGGCCGCCGACTACGATCGCAGCACGCGATCGGGACGGGCGATTGAATCGGAACGGTGGGAATCGATTAAACGCGCGGTCGATCATTACCACGTCGATTTGAGTCACGCTTTGCATGTGCGGGACTCGGCGTTGTTTCTGTTTTCTTCGCTGAAATCGGTGCACCAGTTGCCGGTGGAGTACCGGGAGTGGCTTTCGGCAGCGGCCATGCTGTTTGAAGTGGGCGACTACGTGAACCGCAACGGACATCATCGTCACTCGTACTACATCATCGCGAACTCGGAGATTCTGGGCTACACGACGCAGCAGCGGCGGATCATCGGATCGATTGCGCGTTATCTGGGCAAGTCACGGCCGGCGCCGGGAGACGGTCCGATGAATTCATTGAGCCCGGAGGAGCAAGAGAATGTAACGAAAGCGTCGATGCTGCTGCGCATTGCGCGCGCTTTGAATATGGGCCGCAGCCAGTCGGTGGGCAAAGTTACGGTTTCGGCGCGCAGTGGAAAAGTCGCGATGATACTCATTCCGCGGGGAAAAGCCAGCGTAGACCTGGAAGTGTGGTCGATTGAGAATATCCGCGACTACTTCCGCGAAGTCTTCGGGCGCGAACTTTCGGTGGCGGCGGCGTAAAGCGTGCGCAGGATGCGGGGCGTGATGCACCAGCTGAGCGAACCGGCGCTGCGCCGCATCTCAACTTTGGCCACGGCGCCTTTTTTCAGCTCAATGACGGCTTCGCTGCCGTTGCCGCTGATGACCCGGCCGAGAAATTCGCTCAGGTTGGGATTATGCCCCACCAATAGAATCGCGTCCTGGCGCGCGTATTTTTCCAGCATCTTTTGAAATTCGGCGAAGCCGGCTTGCGGGCGCAGCGCGCTTTCGGTGAGGAGTTTGCCTTCGTGACCCATCTCATTGCCCACCAGAGCCGCAGTCTGCGTGGATCGTTTTAGCGGGCTGGAGAGGATGGTTTCCACCTGCACACCAAGGGCGGACAGGGCGCGGCCGATGTATCCGCATTGCTCGATGCCGTCTTTATCGAGGCCGCGCTTTTCGTCTTTTTTGGCGCTGGTTAAGGTTTGCCCGGCGCTGGCGTGTCGTAAAAAATAGACAAACATTTCGAGTGTTTATTCCCTTCCGGTCAAGATCGGCTGAGCGAAGTGCGATAGTTGGAAACTCGAGCGACGCGGCGAAGCGCAACAACCGGAATATCTTCCGGAGTCTTGGCGCCTTCGGCTACGCCAATCAGAAAATCCTGAGCGCTGAAGGCAGCGTCGCCGCGAGGAGGCTTGCGGCTGCGACCGCGGGGCGATTGCCAGGAGCGCAGGTAGCGGCCATCCTTTTGCAGAAACCTCGATTTCACGTTGTCGGCGAGATAGGCGGCGAGAATCTCGTGGGTAATGCGGTCGCGCAATAAAGGACTTTTCACGGGAAACAGCACTTCCACGCGCTCGTGCAGATTGCGATTCATCCAGTCGGCGCTGCCCACGTAGATTTCCGATTCGCCGCCGTTTTCGAAATAGTAAATGCGGCTGTGCTCGAGGAAGCGGCCGACAATGCTGCGCACGCGAATGCGGTCGCTGATGCCACGAATTCCGGGGCGCAGGGCGCACATGCCGCGCACCAGAAGTTCAATCTCAACACCCGCCTGTGAAGCACGATACAAAGCCTGGATAACATTCTCTTCGAGAAGCGCATTCATCTTGGCGATGATGCGCGCGGGGCGACCCTGGCGGGCGTGCTCGGCTTCACGCTCAATCATGCCGATGCATTTCTCCGCCAGATCGAGCGGCGCCACCAGCAGCGGCCCGTAGCCGGGATTTTCTGCATAGGCGGTGAGGAAGCTGAAAACATCGTGTACGGCGCTGGTGATTTCCGGGTCGGATGTGAGCAGACTGAGATCGGTATAGATGCGGGCGGTGATGTCGTTGTAATTTCCCGTGCCCAGGTGCGCGTATTGGCGAGTAACGCCATCGGGATCGCGCCGCACCAGCAGCGAGAGCTTGCAGTGCGTTTTCAAACCGACCAGCCCGTGGAAGACCTGCACGCCGGCGTCTTCCAGATCGCGCGCCCAGCGGATGTTGGAGGCTTCGTCGAAGCGGGCTTTCAATTCCACGACGGCAGTGACTTCCTTGTGCGCAGCGGCGGTCATTAACGCGGGAACAATCAGAGTGTGCTCGCTGGTGCGGTACAGAGTCTGCTTGATGGAGAGCACGCGTTCATCTTCGGCGGCGGATTGGATGAAGGACAAAACGGCGTCGTAAGAATCGTAGGGATGATGCAGGAGAATGTCGTGACGCCGCAGTTCTTCGAACAGATCGTGGGATTTGGCGGTCAGGCGCAATTCGCGCGGAACAAAGCTGTGAAATTTCAACTCCGGCCGCGCGGTTGCGTCGTAGATCTGGAACAGCCGGGAAAGATTGACCGGGCCGTTGACGGGGAAAATCTGCCAGGGATCGATCTCGAAGACCGTGCCCAGGCGTTCGATGATTTCCGGATCGGCGCTGGATTCGATCTCCATGCGCACCGCGTCTCCTTTGCGGCGGTTGTGCAATTCGGCACGTACCGATTCCAATAGATTGCGCGATTCTTCCTCCTGCAGGTAGAGGTTGCTGTTGCGGGTGACGCGGAAGGCGGCCGAAGAAACGATATCGTAGCCCTTATACATTCGCGTGGCGTGATGGACGACAAGATCGGCGAGAAAAATAAAATCGGTGGTTCCCTGGGAGGGCAAATGGACCAGGCGCGGAAGCGCGCGTGGAACGGTGACCACGCCGGTGTAGGTAAACGAGGAGCGGCGGCGGCGGCGCAGCAGCAGCGCTACGCAGGTTGCCTTGTTGATGACGCGAGGAAAGGGGTGCGCCGGGTCGACGGTGACCGGAGTCAGCAGGGGATCGAGTTCGCGCGCGCAGTAGTCGTCGGCGAAGGCCCGCGCTTCCTCATCGAGCTGGTCAATTCCGAGGACGCGAATTCCGTTCTCCGCCAATTCCGGGAGCAGGCGCTCGTTCCAGCAGGCGTATTGTCCTTCGACAAATTCGTGGCTGATATCCCTGATGAGATCCCGCTCCTCCATCATGGTCATGCCGTCAGCCAAGGTGGAGTTGAGACCGTCTTCCAGTTGCTGCAGAAGTCCGCCGACCCGAACCTCGAAAAATTCGTCCAGGTTACTGGCGGAGATGGCGAGAAATTTTACGCGTTCGAGCAGCGGGTTGCGGAGGTCATCCGCCTCTTCGAGCACACGCCAATTAAATCTCAGCCACGAAGCTTCGCGGTTGAATAACGGCGCGCGACTGCTCGGAGGTGGTCCAGCCATGTTTATCGAATTTGCGACCGCAGGGACATAATCTATGCCGAATCGATACTGCCGGCGAATGCGGCCCGCGCTGGGAAGCCTGCCCGGTTTTCCCGCCGACAGTTTCCGGGCGCCAGGACGGCATCGTCACAAAGCATATCTGCGTTTGTGTTTGCCTGTGTTGGGAGTATTTACCGCACGGACCCGAATCGCGTTCCTGTTTACCCTACGCAGAACATTATAGCAAGGGGCGGGAGAAGCAGAGTCAGCCGGTGGTTCTACTCCCGAGGCCCGGAGGGCGGTTTGGGCGAAAAAAACAGGCCGATGCGGTGCGGTAGATACCGCATCGGGCTTGGATTCCGGCAGATTTTTGGGGAGGAGAGCACGTTTCTAAGTGCTTGAGAATCAATGTGCTTCATCAGAAATTCACCGGTTTGTAACATTCTTTTAACATTTTGCCGCTACAAACGATTCTGCAACTTCAAGAGCACCCGATACAACGAGCGGGGGAAGGGGATTCCCGTCGTTCATTGGTAATAAAGTCTATTAATACAATGGACTTTATGGAATAATGTTCGACCGGAGGCCGTCAACCCGGCCTCCGACAACCCAAGTTGCGGTTTCCCCAAAAATCAGTTTGATACAAAAACCAAAAAAGGAGAGCAGTGTATTTTATGAAACCAATCAAGCAGCGGTTAATAACGGTTCTGGCGCTCGCGGGGCTATCCGCCGGCGCCTGGGCACAGACCTCAACCCCTCCGGCTACAACCACGAACAGTAGCGCGACAGCCACGGCGCCGGCACAGCCGGCGATCACGGCGGCTGACGTGCAGTCGCTGAAAGACGCTTTGGCCGCGCAGCAAGAGCAGATTCGACTGCTCAATCAGCAGCTTCAGGCAGCGCAACTGAATTGGCGACAGGCGCAGGCCGCGGCAGACGCCGCCGAAAGCGAAGCCGCCGCAGCCCAAGCCCAGGTCAACCTGGAACAGGAGACAGTCGGTGAATTGAAGACCGATCTCGCCGGTCTGAAAACGGTGAACTTCTCAGGTACGAACCCGACCGGATTGCAAAATGCCGTGTTTTCGATGCAGGAACCGGCCCAGGCAGGCGAGCAGCCGCAGACCTACAACAAAGAGATGGAGGGTCCGTTGAC
Organism: Terriglobales bacterium; assembly: GCA_030038475.1. Taxonomy (GTDB): domain Bacteria; phylum Acidobacteriota; class Terriglobia; order Terriglobales; family Acidobacteriaceae; genus Acidiflorens. Next base: position 29,463 of record JASHOU010000065.1, read on the forward strand.
CATCCACTTCCGAGGCATCAACATTACGCCGGGTGGTTTCGCCGAAGCGGCCTTCGTGCGGCGTTCGCGAGCTCTCGGGGCTGATCTCCCCACTCCCTTCAACAGCCTGACCATGCCCGGCGCATCGCAGAGTCAGTTGTCGGAGTTCTTTGGTTCTGCACGGCAATCCCGGCCCACGGTCTATGTTGCCGGCAAGCTGGGGGACGTGGAACTCTCCAGCTACCTCTCAGCCGACTTTCTCTCTGCCGGTGTCACCTCAACCGCGACGCAAACCAACAGCTATACGTTGCGGCTCCGCCAGGTTTGGGGCCAGGCGAAATTTAACAACGGCTGGAGCATCCTCGGCGGCCAGATGTGGAGTCTCGTAACGGAAAACAAGGCCTCCATCGCCCCCAGCGACGATATCGGCAAAACTAACGACGCACGGCCAGGAACCATCGACCCGGGGTACACCGTTGGTTTCAGCTTCGCGCGTCAGTATGGGCTTCGCCTAACCAAGCAATTCGGAGATAAGGTCGCGGTGGCGTTTGCCATCGAAAACCCGCAAGCTACGGTCTCCACGCACGAAAACGCGAATAATTACCTGCTGGTTCAGCCCGGAGCAAACAACAGCTACAACAGTCTTTCCACCTACGGCTTTAACCCCTCGCCCGATCTCATCGCCAAGATCGCATTCGATCCCGGCTTTGGTCACTACGAGATCTTCGGCTTGGCCGATCGCTTCACCGATCGCATCTTTCCTTGCGTCGAATTCGCGGCCGGTTCGGCCCTTTGCACGGGCCAACCTGCGGCGACTGGGGCATACAACTATTCGAAGGAAGGCGGCGGGTTTGGCGTCAATGCGCGCTGGACGTTTGCCGACAAACACATCGTCTTTGGCCTGCACGGCTTTGGCGGCAGCGGCGTCGGCCGTTACGGCGCAGCGCAACTGGCTGATGTTTCCATCAATGCCGACGGGTCGGTTCACCTGATCAAGAACCTGCAGGGACTGGCCTCGCTCGAATACCACAGCAAGAAACTCGATCTCTACGGCTACGCTGGCGCAGAGTATGACGCGCGTACCTATAACTTTGATCCGCTGGCGGACAAGGGCGTCGGAGCCAATGTAGGTTACGGCGCGCCAACGTTCAACAATTACGGCTGCTACAACGAGGTTGTGCCGGGGACAAGCGGATTGGTATCGGGACCCGTGCCGGGCACGCTTGCGGACTGCACCGCAGACACCCGGGCGGTCATCGAGGGCACACTCGGCTTCTGGTACAACATTTACAGCGGACCGAGGGGAAGATTCCGCTTCGGTACGCAGTATTCGTACGTGACGCGGCAAACCTGGTCTGGCGCCAACTCGACGGGCACGCCTGGAGTGGTGTCGCCGGAGGGTCTGGACGGAATGGTGTTTACCTCATTCCGCTACTACTTGCCGTAACCGTGCTGGATGGTCCCGCGTCACGAACCGATGCGGGACCAAATTTCTGAAACTTTCTGAGGAGAGATTTTCCCTCAGAGACGCTGCCGGCCCGGTTTTGGCTCACTCTCCTTTTCCGGGCCGGTGGCGCTACAACCCAGGTCTCAGGTCTTAGGTCTCAACTGCCTGAAACTCTAGATTGCGGTCTGGTGCCGAAACATTAAACACATTCTTCCACGTCGCGCGGGCCAGAGCACACTTCCCCCACGTCATGCGGGACAGAAGTGTGTTCGGCCTCTAGTGAACCTGCTTGATGGCGACTTTTACCTTTGCCACCACGTTTTTGGGAAGCGGGGCGTAACTGAGTTGAGTGGTCATACTCTGGCCGTCGGTGACCATCCAGTTGAGGAAATCGGCGAGGATTTTTCCTTTCTTCGGATCGCTCGATTGCTCAGGAATCAGGAGCCAGGTGAAGCTGGAAATGGGGTATGCCGCTTTGCCGGGTGGATCGGTAATTGAGACCCGAAAGTCGGCGGGCATGTCTTTCACCGAGGCTGCCGCTTCGGTCACGCCGTCGAGCGAGGCTTTCACGAAGTTGCCGGCGGAATTCTGGACCGATCCGAAGTCGATTTTGTTCTCCAAGGCATAGATCAATTCGATGTAGCCGATCGAGCCCTGCAATTGCCTGATCTGGCCGGCAACACCCTCGTTGCCTTTGCCGCCCAAACCTACGGGCCATTTCGGTGAGGTGCCCTTGCCCACCGTCGATTCCCATTCCTTGCTGACCTTCGAGAGATAGTCGGTGAAGATATAGGTGGTGCCGCTGCCATCGGAGCGGTGAACCACGATAATGGATGTGTCGGGAAACTTCATGCCGGGATTGGCCTGGGTAATGGCGGGGTCGTTCCATTTCTGAATCTTGCCGAGAAAAATTCCCGCCAAAGCCGCGGGAGTGAACTTGATTTCTCCGCTGATACCGGGGACGTTGTACGCGGGGACGACTGCGCCGAGCACAGTAGGAATGTGCAGGATCTTGACTTTGGATTGCGCCAGTTGTTCATCGGTCATGGGACCATCGCTGGCACCAAAATCGACAGTGCCGTTCAAAACCTGGCGGATGCCGCCGCCGCTGCCGATCGACTGGTAGTTAATCTGCACGTCGGGATGCAGCTTGTTGTATTCGCTGAACCACTTGGAATACATGGGATAGGGGAAGGTGGCGCCGGCGCCATTCAGCGTGGTCTGCGCGAAGGCGGGCAGCACGAACCCGGGCAGAACCAATGCCAGACCGGCCAACAACCGCGCGATGCGATGTGTCACTCGATGAGTCCTCCTCAGTTTCTGATTTACGTATGCGTTCTTGTTGTATGGCCGAAGTATTAAAGGAAAGTTACAGCGGAGTGAATTTCTGATGAACCCCCATTGTTTTCCAAGTACTTAGCGAGCACCATCATAATCGAGCCGAGTCAGTTTGCGGCCAAACAGCGAAGTTTTCGCAGTTTGCTGAAACCTCCAGCACAAATCTGCATCTTCTGGCAAACTGCTTGACGTGGGGACGACCTTCAGTGACCGATGACATTCGTTATGCGCCGGGATGGCCGGGAATCGAACCGCGGTGGACTTCAAGCGCCAAAACGGGCGCGGGCACCGCACTCAATCTCCATAGCCGGGTTTGGTTCACTCTAAGTCACGGCATCCTCAATGAGATTTATTTCCCCCGCGTAGATCAGGCTTGCATCCGCGACTTTGGGCTCATCGTTACCGACGGCCACGCGTACTTTTCCGAAGAGAAGCGCCATTCTACTTCGGAAAATGTTTTGATCGAACCCGGGGTCCCGGTGTACGAACTGACCAACATCTGCGAGTCAGGCCGTTATCGAATCGAAAAGGAAGTGTTGACCGATCCGTGGCGGAACGTGGTGTTGCAACAGGTTCGCTTTGCGCCGCTGCAAGGGAAACTCGGCGACTATCATCTCTACGCGCTGCTCGCTTCGCATCTGGCGAATATGGGGTATGGCAATACCGGATGGTTGGGCGACTACAAGGGAAAGCCCATGCTTTTTGCCAACCGTGATTCGTGCGCGCTTGCCTTGGCCTGCTCCGCGCCCTGGCTGAAACGCTCGGTCGGATTCGCCGGAACGTCGGACGGATGGCGAGACCTATCGCAGAATTTCCAGATGACGTGGGAATACGACCGCGCGGAAAACGGGAACGTCGCGCTCACGGGCGAAATCGACCTGGCCGCATGCAACGGCGAGTTCGTTCTCGCTCTCGCCTTCGGCCAAATTTGGGCGGAAGCTGGCCAGCAAGCTCTTTCGTCGCTGCTCGCGGGTTATGACATGATCCGTAAGGATTACGTTTTTCACTGGCAGAACTGGCAAAAGACGTTGAAGAAGCTGGATGCCAAGCCGCGCGAGAAAGACTTGTATCGGACGAGCACGGCGGTTCTGCGCACCCACGAATCCAAGGATTTCCTCGGCGGGATTATCGCCAGCCTGTCGATTCCGTGGGGCTTCAACAAAGGCGACGAGGATTTGGGCGGTTATCACCTGATCTGGCCGCGTGATCTGGTGGAAAGCGCGGGCGGATTGCTGGCCGCAGGCGCGCACGAAGACGCGCTGCGCGTGCTGCATTATCTCGAGGCTACCCAGGAACCCGAAGGACACTGGGCGCAGAACATGTGGTTGGATGGGCGACCCTATTGGAGCGGCTCGCAGATGGACGAGACGGCATTTCCAGTTTTGCTCGTCGACTTGCTGCACCGCGAAGCGCCGCACTTGATCGGCGACTGTAAGCGCTGGTGGCCGATGGTGCGCAAAGCGGCCGTATTTATTGCGGCGAACGGTCCCGTCACGCAACAAGATCGCTGGGAAGAAGACGGCGGCTATTCGCCGTTCACCATGGCTGCGGAAATTGCCGCGCTGTTGATTGCCGCCGATCTAGCGGATTTGTTGGGCCAGGCGCGGGCCGCGGAATTTCTCCGGGACATGGCGGACACGTGGAACTTCAATATCGAGCGCCGGACTTATGCGGTCAACACGGATCTTGCCCGGCAGGTTGGAGTGGAAGGCTATTACGTGCGGATTACGCCGCCTAGCGGCGATGGCTCCTCTTTGCCGCTGCAAGGATTCGTTCCTATCAAGAATCGTGGCAAGGACATCACCGAAGCCGCGGCTGAAATCGTCAGCCCGGATGCGCTGGCGCTGGTGCGCTTCGGCTTGCGCGCAGCCGACGACCCAAGAATTCTCAACACGATCAAGGTAATCGACGAGCTATTGCGGGTCATACTTCCACAAGGCCCGGCGTGGTATCGCTACAATGGCGACGGCTACGGTGAACACGAAGATGGATCTCCGTTTGACGGCACCGGAGTTGGCCGCCCCTGGCCGCTTTTGGCCGGTGAGCGAGCCCACTACGAGCTGGCGGCAGGACGGGTCGCTTCGGCTGAAGCCTTGTTAGGCGTGATGGAGAATTCCACCGGAGCGAGCCGCCTGATTCCGGAACAGGTTTGGGATACAGAGGACATTCCGGAGCGTGGACTGTTTAAGGGAAAAGGTTCCGGGTCAGCCTGCCCGCTGGTGTGGGCGCACTCGGAATATATCAAGCTGCGACGCTCGCTCGCCGACGGCAAAATTTTTGATCAGCCTCCTCAGACCGTGGAGCGTTACCTAGTCAATAAGGTTTCTGCGACTTACTTCAACTGGCGCTTCAACAACAAGCCGCGCGCGATGCCGCTGGGGAAGAAGCTGCGGATCCTGATGATGGATTCCGCTATCGTGCACTGGAGTTTCGACAACTGGACAACCAGCCAGGACAGCGATTCGCTCGACAGCGGATGCGATCTTCAATACGTCGATCTGCCGACTGAATGGCTGGTCTCAGGCCGAGAAATCGTGTTCACATTTTTCTGGAGGAATGCCGGGCGCTGGGAGGGGAAAGATTATCGAGTGACAGTGGAGTAGCGCTGAATCCTGGTGGCTGGGTGTGAATCTCCTCGCTCGACAACCGGAACTCTCCGTGCGTGGCAATCACATCGAGGACCAGGCATTTGAAGACCATGCGCACTCTGAACTTGTTTGCTATGTTGGTAATGATGAGCATTTTAACAGTATCCGAGACCTCTACTTCTACTTCAACTCTGCCGGTTCCTCAGGCCATCACCGATCCAAAACAGATGGTCTCCAAACCCGACGCTCGCGTGGAGAAAAGCCTCACGATCGAAAAGCTTTACATGACACGCCAGGTGGGCGGATCGACCTGGTCGCCGGATGGCTCGACCGTCGCATTTATCAGCAACCTGAGTGGCCGCAACAATTTGTGGCTCGTCGCTGCGGATGGCGGATGGCCGATGCAGCTCACGGTGAGCGACGAACGGCAGGCCGGTCCGGCGTGGTCGCCGGATGGCAAGTGGATCGCATATATGTCCGATTACGACGGCGACGAGCAGTGGGATATTTTTCTCGTTTCGCCAACAACCGGTCAGGTTGTGAACGTCACCAACACGCGCGAGATCTCGGAAGAAAGCCCGGCGTGGTCACCCGATGGACGTTACCTAGCCTATATGGTCAAGCCAAAGACGTCTTCGGTATTTGAGATCGACGTCTACGACACGGTTCTGCGCGACGTGAAACATCTGACGACCGGCACGGCGAAAGACCGCATGAACGTTGCGCCCATCTGGTCGGCGGATGGGAAATTCATCGTCTACACGCAGGAGCAGGCCAAGGGCACGGACTCGAACATATTTCTGGTCGACGTAGAGACTGTGCAAAGTACGCTGCTGACACCGCATGAGAGCGAAAGTCTGTACTCGGCAAACGATGTTTCGCCCAACGGCAAGAGCGTTCTGATCACTTCGAATGCCGGCGACGGCTACGACAACGTCGGCTTGCTCGACATTGCGAGCAAAAAGATTCGCTGGCTCACGCAGGACAAGTGGGAGATTTCCGGCGGGCGATTTTCTCCCGACGGAAAATTCTTGACCTACGATGCCAACGTCGATGGCAACACCGATGTTTATCTTTATGACATTGGCTCGCGCAAAGCGAGCGCGCTGAAGTTGCCGAAAGGCGTGAACTACGGTGCGGGCGGTGCCTCGCCCTTCACGCGCGATGGCTCGCGGCTGCTTTGTTACCACACGGGACCGACGACTCCAGGAGATTTGTGGGTTTATAACGTGGCCGATGGCAAATCGCATCAACTCACGCATTCGCTCGTCGGCGGGGTGCGCTCGCAGGATATGGTCGAGCCTCATCTCGTCCACTATCCAAGCAAAGACGGCAAATGGACGATCTCGGCGTTTGTCTATATGCCTTACAACCTGCCGCGTCAGGCCGAGCACCCGGCCATTGTTTACGTACACGGTGGACCGACGGCGCAGACGATGAACACCTTCAATCGCTTTATTCAGTACATGGCGAACCAGGGCTACATTGTGATTGCGCCGAATTATCGCGGATCGACCGGCTACGGAAAGGAATTTCGGCAGGCCAATCTTTTCGATATGGGCGGCGGCGATTTGCAGGATGTGCTCGCGGCCGCCGATTGGATCAAGCAAACCGGCTACGTCGATCCAAAGAAACTGATTCTCATGGGCGGCAGCTATGGCGGTTACATGACGATGATGGGAGTCACCAAAGCTCCCGAGGTGTGGGCGGCGGGCGTGCCGATTGTGCCCTTTGTGAACTGGTTCACCGAGATTCAGAACGAAGATCCGGTGCTGCAGCAATCGGATCTCGCGACCATGGGCGATCTGGAAAAGAACAAAGCGCTGTATGAAGACCGCTCTCCGATTAATTTTGTCGATCGGATCAAGGCGCCGTTGTATCTGCTGGCGGGAGGAAACGATCCGCGTTGCCCGAAGGAAGAGGCGCAGCAGGTGGTGGATGCGGTGAAGAGACGCAACGGCGTCGTCGAATACAAAGTCTATGGGAACGAGGGTCACGGCTTCGCCAAAGTGGAGAATCAAATCGACGCTTATAAGCGCGTGGCCGATTTTCTCAAAGCGCACGTTCCGCCAGCGGATTGCGGCTGCTCCCTGAACGAGTAGGAGCAGTTCCCGGTTGCCAGTTGTTAGTTGTCAGTTGTCAGACGCTACGAGTGCACCTGTTCGGCGTGGTGGTGCTTTTTTACGGCCTCCAGGCGAACCATTGCCATGTAGAGCACGATGCCTACGTTGACGACGATGACCAGCGCGCGAAACCAGTCCGGGCGGCGCAGCAGGTCGGCGACTTCGAAAGGGATATACATGGAGCCGGAGGCTATGGTCAGCCATTCCGCCCAGGGCAACAGGTACCACAATCCGTAGGCCTCGACTAAGCGCAGGATTGAGTAGATGGCCGCGATCACCGCGATCTTCCACAGGCGAACATCGCTGACTTTGTAGACCAGATCGACGAAGATGCCAACGAAATGGTGATGGGGATTGACGTGAAGAAATTCCAGCAGGCTCTCGGCAATTCCCCAGATATCTTTGTGGCGCATGGTAAAAACGCCGAGGCCGGCGAGGATGACGATGACTCCCTTGGTTAATTCCACGAGCGCAACCGTACGCACACCTTTGACGTGCGCGGAATCGTGGAGTTTGGGATGAGGGATTCTGGGACGCATGGAGTAAATTTGATTTGTGGTATCCGGCCTTTAATCTCGATTTATTCTAAAGTGTGACTAACGTCTGGCCTCCGCGGCTGAACGGACTGATGAAAGACTCCTTTTCGAGCACCCCCGAAGGAGCATATCCAACAAACTGACGGCGTCGGTCATTCGACATTCGACGCCCTGATACGAACTCAAATCAAGTCTCGCGGCGAACGCTCGATCGCAACTCCGCAACGATCTCCTGCGCAGCTTTCTGCGCGGCGTCACTTTGCGTAACCTCGAATGAGATCGCCCCCACGCGAGCGTGGCCCCCGCCGCCATAGCGCTCGCAGACTTTGGCAAGGTTAACCGAAGGCTCGCGTTTCGACCACGGATTCGAGCCAACGGAAACCTTCACGCGAAACGAACTCTTGCTCAGGCCGACACTATAGATCGAATCGGGATGCAGATAGTAGGGAATGAATTTGTTGTAGCCTTCGAGATCGAGATCGGTGATGTCAAAAAAAATTGTGCCGTCTTTTTCTTCGCTGCGCTGGCGCAGAATATCGACCGAGCGCTGATGGCGTTCGAGCAGCGGCGGCAGCACGGCAGCAACGAACGGTTCCTCGAGAATCGTGGCCAGCGGCTGGTAGGCGAGCAGCGGAATCATGGTCTTGACGAAGTCGCGGTCGGTGGAGGCTTCGATGGCCATGGTGAGCTTCATCGCGGGAGCCTTCATTTCCACGGCGGATTTGGCGTCTTCGTAAAGGGCGCCATCGACGATATCCGTCCATTCGACCAGCTCCGCCACGGGATGTGGATCGAAGCCGAAACGCTCTTCGGCGATCATCGCGATGAAACTGGTGCAGGACTTGAAGGCGGGATCGTAGAACTTGCGGTTGCTTTGCTCCTGCTCGAAGTGCGCGGCGTCGGCGGGAGTAAGAAAAGCGCTCTCGTGGTGATCGAACCACCAGGTAATTTTGGGGGAACTGGAGTACTTGAAATCGACAATGGCATTTTCATCGCCGTCGAACTGCTTCTCATCGAAGAGCGCGCCAGCGCGATGCAGCAGGCCGGAGTAGACGAAGTCGACATCGCTGCGGATTCGCTCCCGGTAAAAGCGGGAGAACAGCGCGGCCGACGAAGCGCCGTCAAAACACTTGTCGTGATAAAAGACCCGGACTCGCAATTGCCTTCCTTAACCGTTTTTTCGGCCCTGAGGTGAAAACCAAATAGAGTTGCTGGTTTGGAGAGAGATGTCAAGGGCGGATGTATGAAAAGGCAAAGTTTCAAGGTTTCAAAGTTTCAGGGTTTCAATCCGGCCGAATTCGTCTTCAATAATTCTGTTGATTCTCGCGGTTTCCCGATGCAGATGACGGAGTTTGCCAAACGTCTTCATCCATGGCTTGGCGTCTTTATCGTTTTGGGCGCGCAGTTTGTCCGCCAACGCCTCCGATACCAACGCTCGAAAAGGAATTCCGCGCGAGGCTGCGGCCGATTTGGCGCGACGATAGACGGTATTGGGAATATCAAGCGTGGTCTTCATGAACGTTATGATCCGACATCTATGGGAACCGGTCAAATCGAGCGCGAAGTGGGATGGTCCCGGGCATCGCTGCTCAGCACGACAGTTCATCGCGATGAAGGTGAACTACACCGCCGCAGCAGTCTCGTCACTTCCTCCGGCGCCTGATTTTGAGGTCGAAGCTGACGACTCCGTTCTGATCGCGCAGGGCCACGATTGAAAGATTGCGAGTGATGTTGTACTCCACCTGAATGATCTGCTGGTTGGAAACTGAAACGTTGGTGCTGTAGGTCAGGGTGATGTTGCTGGCCACCTGCTGCTCAAAGGTGAGTTGCGGCCCCCGGACCAGAGCGGTTTCATTGTTGAGTCCCTGAGGATCGACTCTGACGTGGCTGGCTCCGAATAATCGCTGTAAGCGGCTGTTGACGGTGCTATTGAGCGCCTGATTGATCAGCAGGTTGGAAGCGTCCCCGCCAAATCCAAACGAGGAGCCTCCGCTGGCCGTTGCAGCGGCGGCCGATTCTTCCTGGGTGCGTCCTAAAGCAAGCAACGCGATGACGTCGGCTTCGGGAAGCTGAGGTTCGGATTGCCAGGTGACCTTTAATCCGCCGGGAACGCTGGCATCGCCGCGGAATTGCACGGTAATGTCGTAATCGCGCACGCGCGTCGTCGCCTGCAGGTCGATGATCGGTTCCGTCTTAGCCGGATTGGCGAAGGTAACGTCTCCGCGTTCGAGGTTGTACTTGTTTCCGTTAAAGTTAATTTCCCCTTCCAGCACTTCCACTCGACCGAGGATTGCCGGGCGCTCGGCAGTACCGCGCACTCTGAGATCGGCGTCGCCCGAAAGTCTGGCGGTAGCCGTTTGCATCTGGAGTTCGGGAGTGGTCACAACGTGCAGATCGAGTTTGAGCCGGTTCTCCAAACTATTGGTCTGGGTCAGAACGACGGACTGGCGGCTCTTCTCGATATAGGCGCCGAAGTCAAATCCCGGAGTCACCGCCAGTTTGGTGACCACGACATTTCCGCTCAGCAGAGCGCCTGTGCTGGTGCCAGTCAAGCGCAGATCGGCATTCGCAGTTGAACTGACTCCCGGCGGATAACGCAGGCGGACGCCATGGGCCGTTGCTCCGAAATCGAGCAGGAATACGCCGCCACCCTGGTAGGCCGCCGAACCGGTCAAGGCCACGCTGCCGCCGCCGGTCGAGCCGCTTAGGTTCTCAATCTGAATGCGGTTGCGATCGAACTGGAGAACGCCATTCAAATCGCTTAAACCGCTGGGAAAATCGTTATGACTGAGGAATGTGTTCTTGACGTCCAACCTTCCCTGCAATGCTGGATCCCGGAGTGTGCCGCTGGCATTGAGGTTTACGCCCAGCGTGCCGCGAGCGGAGATTTTGGGATTGAAAGACTGCAAGAGCGCCATATTGACCGAACCGTCCAGGCGCAAGTCGATTTCCTGCCCGCCGGTTAAATGAGCCCGGCCATGGGCGGTGAAATCGGTTCCGCTGCCGGCGAGGTGGAAGTTTTCGACAAGCAGGGTTTGGTCTGCAACCTCCAGGCGAATCGGCTCGGCGCTTTGCACCTGAACATGCTCGATTTCCGCGCTCAAAGACTGCAACTCGGCCTCCGCCTTGAGATCGCGTGGAGTGCGCAGCGGGCCGCGCACATGCAGCGTCCCATCTACGGAAGAGTGTTGCGTGACTTCTCCCGGCAGGTAGAGGCGAAGATACGCGTCAGCGTCTAAATGATGGAATGCCAGGTTCAGATCGGCGGGAAAGTCCTGTTCCAGAGCGACGGTCCCGTTCATGGTCAAGTCGGCTTTATCGAACTGCGAGTGCGCCTTCAATTCGAGTTCGCGCCCGTGGGTAACAGCATCGACGTAGAAGTCGCCGGCGCGCTCCTTATCGAGCGCCAGGTCTTTGACATGAAGGTGCGCTTCGACCGAAGGCTGCTCGATGGTGCCGCTGGCTCGGACGGTGAAATCGCCGATGCCATCCGTCGCGAAGCGGCCGGACTGAAAGCGCGGCAGGCGAGCGAGATCGAGGTTGCGTCCGGAAAGATTCAGGTGAAACTCACTTTTCGGGAGATCGCTGCCAGGAGTAGCGACGGCCGCGCTCCCGGAAAGTGAGGCGCCATAAGCGCTCGCGGTCAGGTTATTGAACTGGATCTCGCCACCGGAAAGACGCAAATCGCTCTGCAACGAAGGGATGGTCACTCCGTAGGCGGCCCCGTTGCGAACCTCGATATGGCCATCGCCGTGGGGATCGGCAGGCGTACCTGAGGCCGTGACGGAGAGATCCACATTGCCGGCGATGGGCTGTTCGAACCCGGCGAGTGGAGCGATCTCGGCCAGGTTGGCATGGCGGAAGTCGAGGTGAAAAGTAAAAGCGGAGTTGTCCGAAAGTTCACCATCCTCAAGCGCGGCGCTGGCGTCGAAATGTGCAGTGGTGTGGCCGTGAATCAATGACCCATTGCGCGCCGAGAAGTGATTCCTGGAGTATTGGACTGCGGTTGAGAGCGCGTCCCAGTGAACGGCTCGCGCGGAAACATGCTGGCTCGCCGGCAAGATGGTATCGAAATCGAAGACTTCGAGATTTCCGCTAACCGAAAGCGCAGAGAGCTCTCCGCTGGCGTTTCCGCTAAGGCTCACCCAACCGTGAACGCTGAAGGGCAAATTCCGCGACACATGGTGCGGGGATTCGTAGACCGCTTCGAGCAGCGGCCTCCACTCCCTCTGGTTATGACTGGTAAACGAAAATCGCAGGGCTGAGTTCTCGGTCAGATTGCCGGAGGCGGTCATTTCCGACGCAGGCGTAGCCAGGCGAAGCTGGCTCAATTCCAGTTCGTCGCGCGATCCGCGGTAGATGCCATCAAGCTGGCCGCGCACCGGGATTGCGTTCGGGGCAGGATTTAGCGGCGGGGCAATGGCGAGGCTCAGGCGAGTCTCCGCGTCACGGATCGAACCGACCCAGCGCATCTCGACAGCGCCGGAGGTGCGTCCGGAAAGATTCAGTTGATCGAGCGGCAGTTTTGCCGAACTTAGCAACTCGACAGCCGGCTGGAGCGGAAAGGCCGCCAATTGCAGGTGCACCAGGCCGCGCGCAAGACTTCCCGGAGGAATTCGCGGCATTGCATTGCGACGCCCCGGAGCCGGCGTGGACGCGAGCGAATTCTGCCAGTTCGTCACGTCGGCATCGCCCGCCAGATCGCCACCGAGGAGGTTTGCTTTGATCGAGGAAAGGTGGAAACGGTCAGGTGTCAGTTGGAATCCAGCGGCGAAGCGGCCATTTCGTAGTTGCACTCTGCCGTTCGACCATTCGAGGTCTTTCGCCTGCACGGTTCCCTGCGTGGAGAAGTCGCGCAGCTTCCATGAGCCTTTACCGTCAATCTGCGCCGTACCTTTGCGGAGCTGATTCTGCCGCATCAGGGCCGCGAGTTCGCCGAGATCGGCCACACCACGATATTCGCCCGTTACTTGCGGATCGCGAAAATCGTGCAGGCTTCCCGTGAAATGCAACGCAGATTTCCCCGAAACAACATTCAAACTACCGATCTCGGCGTGTCCGCGGGTCAGAACCAGCGACGCATCCGCGCGCCAGACGAATGGCGGATAGTTCTCAAAGCGCGTGGTGACGCTGCCCGCAACCAGATCGGCGTCGTAATGTAAGTGCAGCAAGGAGTAGTTCAAAGTGAGCGCCAGATCGCGGGCTTGAAGATCGAGCGGCATTTTGTAGTCCTGCCAGAGCATTTCACCGTGCTGCACTTCGAGCTTGGAAACCGAAAGCGAGATGAGCCGCTCAATTGGCCCCTGACTGGATAAAGAATTCATCTTCGGAACGGGGACATTGGTGCTGCCATCGGGATAGACAATGACGTGAACGACGGGGTGTTCGAGCTGAAGCGAATGTAATCCGACGGTGGTGCTGAGGAGCGAAATGATCTTCATCTCCGCCTGGAGCCGGTCGACGTGAAGAAATGGCGCCTGATCGGAAGCTTCACTGCCGTGAATCGTCACATTGCGAACATCGACGCGGAGACGGAATGGAATGGTGTGAAATTCTCCGAGTTCGACGCGACCGCCGCTGAGTTTCTCTGCCAACGCAATCACGCGGCGGCGCACCATTTGCTGAAAAGAATCGGTGGTGACATACCAGCCGAGGACGGCTAGAGCAACCAGGCTGAACACGCAGAAGAAAAGGAAAAGCTTCAACAGGATGCGACGGCGCACGGGAGGGGATGGCTGGCTCGCCGGCTCGACCAATTTCGCGGAGGACTCTTCGGTTTTGTCTTGGTTTCCTTCTTCGGTCAACGGTTCTGCTCTCCCGAACTGGATTCGGGAGGACTGATATGACTTCCAGAGCGCAGGCTTGCCAGCCAACCGGTGATCAGTTCGTTCATCTTTTGTTCCGCGAGCAAATTTCTGATTTTGCCAAAGACCTCGGTCAAGGGCGCAGCCGCGCCGCCGGCCTTTTTCATCTCCGGCAGCAACCGATCGTGGTAGTAATTTTCGACCGCGCGCTGGTCAATCTGGATCGAGGGCCTGAGCCGATCTTCCACCAGCTTCATCAACTGGATTTGATCGCTGAGATGTTTTTCGAGATCCTTCTGCGTTAGCCCGTAACGTTGTAGCTTAGCGTGCCAACTCTGGTCAGTGGCGCAATCGGGGTGAAGTTTGCGAACTTCCGTAACACGGGCAGAAACCTGATCGGCGGGTGCGGGCTGCGAGGGCCGCACCTGTTCCCGTAGCAGTTCCTGATCGATAAGGTGATCGAGAGCGGCGTTGCGCTCGGCGGTGGTAAAGGAGTCAGGATCGCGACCGTTGGCCAGAGCTTCGAAGGCCACTTCCTGCTCCCAGTCGCTCTGCAGGACGACATGGCCATTGACGTTGGTGACCACGCGGTCAACGATCTGACCACGTGGAATCTGGCCAGCAACGACCTGGCCGGCCGGCATCTGACCGGCGACTTGGCATGCGGCCGAAATTGACAGCACCAAGCCGAATCCCAAGATGATGGCGCAATGCTCTCCGAATTGGCTGGGCCGGAATTTCATCAGAATGACTGCCCGACACTGAACGAAAAGTTGAAGTGTCCGGCGCGTTGATAGCCAAATTGCCCCACAGCCTGACCCGTCACGGTGTTGGTCGTGATGTTGGTATAGCTGGGAAAGTATGGTGGTTCTAGATTGTATCCGAAATCGAAGCGCAATGGTCCTATCGGAGTTTGATAGCGCACTCCCAGGCCAACCGCGTGCGCTGCATAGTTGTAATTGCACAGCAGGTGGGTCTGCTCATTCAGGCACAGATCCCTGTCGGGCTGGTGGAAGCGCACCAGGCTGGGGAACATTTCCTGCGGACGCGCGAAAACGTTGCCCATGTCTTCGAAAACAGTGAAACCGATCTGGTCGTGAAGATAAGGCATGCGTGCGTTCGGAAAACGCATTTCCAGGCTATTGAGGAACACCGCGCTGCCACCGACGGGAAATCCGGTAAAAGGGTCGCGCGGCCCCGCTTGATTTAGCCCGAAGCCGCGGTGCGAGCTGCCGCCGCCGCTGTAGAAGCGCTCCGGCAGAGGAATCAGAGTCTCGTCGCCGGACGCGGTTTGCCCAGGATCGAGCAGAACCGTGTTTCCGAAGCGGTTTTCCACGCCGATGCTGGTGGAACGGGCAAAGACGTATCCTTTGCCGGTGATGCGATCCCTGAAGAAGGTGTGATACGTGGAATTCCTGCCCAGAAACCGGCTGAAGTCGGCCTCGGAGCCAAAATAGCTGGAGGAAACTCCACCTTCGATGCTGGTGAAGCTGCCGCGCGTGCTCTCCAGATCGTTATCGCGACGGTTGCGAATATAAATAAAGTTAGGAGTTCCTACCTGGGTTGGTTTTGACAAAAGCGGGATCAGGTCACTGCTGACCTCAATGTCGCTGGCCTCAACCCGGCGGTAGCTGAAGCGGTAGGCGAGCGTCGTCTTCTCCCGGTCCTGCAAGCGGTACAACACCTGTAAGAATTGGATGCTGCCTTCGATCCTCCGGGACGTAAAGGTGGAGACGTCGATGGTGTCATCGTAGAGTGCCGTGGCGGTAAAGTGAAGATTATCGAGGTTCAGGAACGTGGGAATGTCGTAACTTAGCACCGCTTTCTGTTGCAGACGACCGAGTGCGCCCTTGAAGCTGAGGGTCTGATGGCGGCCATCGAGGTTGATACGGCTGACGCCCAGCGAGACCATGGGACTTACGCCGGTCTGTCCCAGCGGTTGGTTGGTTCCAAACGCTGGCTGTCCCGTCTGGAATTCAAAACCCACGCCGTAATCGAAGGTATAGCGATCCGCCTCGGCGACAGTGACCAGCACGTTTTTTTGCGATTCCGTGCCATCCGGATTTTGGACGGCCGCGTTCACCTGCTTGAAAAGGCCAAGGTCATAGAGCTTGCGCTGGCTCTGCAGCATGTCCTGCTGGCTGAGCGGCGCGCCCGGTTGCACCCGCATTTCGCGGTTCGCGACTCCCCGGCGGGTGTGGTGCAAGCCGTCGAGATAAACATGATTGACAAAAAATTGCTCGCCTTCATGGATGGTGAAGGTCACGCCGACAAGCGGAAACTTCCCGGCTGATGGGGCCGGAACATAAGCGACATCGACAGTACAGTTGGGGAAACCGTTATCGAAATACCGGGTGAGGATCCGGTCCCGGTCATCGGCCAGGCTGGATTCGTCAAAGGCTTGCCCTTCGGCCGTAGAAATTTCCGGCAACTGCTCTTGCGGGATCGTATAATTACCATCGATGCGAACCCAGGACACGCGCGTCTGCGGGCCCTCCTTGACCGTGATCTCGATGGCAAGTTGTGACGGGTCGCCGTGATAGCTGGTGATGAGCTTGCTCGTGACTTCGGCCTGCCGGTAACCGCTGGCGCGATAGAGAGTCTGAATGCGTTCGACGTCCTCGGCGAGCAACGACTCGCTGTAGCGTCCATGACTGAACAGGCGCCCGGCACTTTGGGCTTGCATCCGGGCGCGAATCTGGTCGCCCGAGAAAAATCGGTTGCCGGAGACGTGAATGGCAGTAAGTTTGTGGCGATCTCCGGGATTAATGTCGTAAACCACCTGCACATGCTTGCCATCCTGCGCGCCGTGCTGGCTCACGCTCACCGTGGCCTGGAAATATCCGAGCGTCTGCATCTGGTTCTGAATGTTGCGGCGGCCTTCATTGAGCAGATCGTCGTCAACCGCACCCTCCTCATAGATCGGCACCAGGCGATGCAGAACGCGCTGCGGGAGTTTGAAACCCTCGGAGGCAATTTCCACTACCGGGCCGCGGTCGATCTTAAAGACATAATCCATGGTGTTGTGCTCGGAGTGGTAGACGCGAGAAGAGAGCTCCACCTGCGCGAGCAGACGATTCTGCTTCTGATAACGGGCGCGAATCCGTTGCAAAGCGCGCGTTATGCGACTGGAAATTACCGCATCGCCGGGATGCAGCTTGGCGATCTTCTCGATCTGTTCGACGGAATAGCCGGCATCGCCTTCCAGGGTGATTTCGCCAACCGCGGCGCGCGCCCCTAAGATGATGTGGAAGGTCAGGTTGACCTGGTGTTGCGGTTCATCGCGCACCTCAGACATGGTCACTCTGGAGCGGTGGAGTCCATTTTCCTCCAGCATTCGTTGGATGCCCGCCAGGGCGCGGTCGAGTTTCTCCTGCGAGTAGAGTTCGCCGAGTTGCAGTCGCGTCGCGCTCGCCAGTTGATTCGGCGACGGATTTGCTGTGATGCCATCCACCGTCACCATGCCGACGAAGAAATTGGCGACCGTCAGAAAGCGCAATCTGACGCCGGCAGTTTCTGCGCGATCGGCTTCGGCCTGAATATCGGCGAAGCGGCCCGAGGCGTAAAGCGCCTGCATGGCGTCGTGCAAGTTGTCGCGGGTGAGCGGCTCTCCGATCTTGAGCGGCGTGGCCGCGATCAGGGCCGCCGATTCTTCCGGCGAAACTCCCGGCAATTCGATCTGGTCGATGGTTAATCCGAGGTAGGGCGTGATGGTTCCGAAGGCGGTCGCGGGTTGAGCGGCAGATTGCGGGACCGATGACGGTGGTTGCGGCGCAGGTGGCGTTTGGGCCATGGCCCAAGCTGTCTTCAGAAACAGCAACAACGCCAGCGTCAAGGGAAGACCAAGTTTGGAGCTAAGGCAATCACGAAAGCCGCCGAGTTTTGTGCGGCGCGGCCACCGAGAGCCTGCGCTGAGTTCGCCGCAGGCGCGGCTATTCCTGCGCAAGGATCGCAGGGGTGACCGTCTCCGCAGAAGCAACGGTTCCTCCCGAAATTCTTGCCGCCGAGCCATGCAACCTTCCGGGTTCGATGAATCACAAAGCGGCACACGTTGCTCGCAAGAATAAAGTTTGACGGTTGGCACCTATAATACTGGGTTGAAAGGCGATTGCCGTTAATCCCCAAGGTAATCGGTAGTGGTGCAGTTTGCTTGTCATCCCGAGCAAGCGGTTCTTTGCGCCGCGAGGGATCTGGGCGAGCCGCACGAACCGGGGTCCCCGGCACGCCCGCCTTTGGCGTGCTGGGGTGGGCGGTGCGTCGCGTCTTTTGCGACGCAATAATCGCGCGTTTGGCTCGCTTCCTTGTTCAAACTGCACCGCTACCGGGTAATCGCGAGGGAGACGTTTTGGAAATTGCCGCCAACAAACCGCTCGCAATCTCGCAGGAACACCCGCCCGAAGCGGTCTTTGAAACAAACGACCGATACTCGCGGCAGGTTTTGTTCCAGCAGATCGGCATCGAAGGCCAGAAAAAGCTGGCCAATTCAAGCGTCGTAATTGTGGGATGCGGCGCAACCGGCTCTGCGCTGGCAGCTCTCCTTGCACGCTCGGGAGTGGGACGGCTGCGCATCATCGACCGCGACTATGTCGAGCCCAGCAACCTTCAGCGGCAAACTTTGTTCGACGAGAACGATGCGCGCGAATCTTTGCCCAAAGCGATTGCGGCGGCGCGGCAGATCGGGCGTTTCAACTCGCAGGTGGTTGCCGAGCCGCATGTCGCCGATTTGATTCCCGCAAACGTCGATTCCCTGCTCGGCGCCGCCGACCTGATTCTCGATGGCACCGACAATTTTGAAACCCGCTATCTGATCAACGACTACGCGATGAAAAACTCCGTCGCGTGGATTTACGCCGCGGCGGTGGGAAGTTACGCCGTGACCATGAACATCCTGCCCGGCGAAACCGCGTGCCTGGCCTGCATTTTTCCCGAATCGCCGCGAGGGATGGTCGAGACATGCGAGACCGCTGGCATTTTGAACTCTGCGGTGAATCTAGTGGCATCGATCGCGGCGACCGAGACGCTGAAATTTCTCGTCGGCGCACGGTCGAAGATGCGCCGGACGTTGCTCTCCTGGGATGTCTGGACAAACGAACGCGCGGAGTTGGCCGCAGATCGCCCGCGAGCGGGATGCCGCGCCTGCTCAAGAGATTTCGTGCATCTGGCCGGTGAGCGTCGTCCTCACATCACCCTCTGCGGACGAAATTCGGTGCAGATTCACGAGCGCGAGCGTCCGGTGGATTTCGCCGAGTTAAGCGCGCGGCTTCAGCCACTCGGCAGCGTGCGCCACAACGAGTTTGTGCTGAAGTTCTGGCGCGACCCTTACGAGATGACGCTGTTTCCCGACGGCCGGGCGATCATCAAGGGAACGACGGATAGCGCGATTGCTCGCAGCCTTTACGCAAGATACGTTGGGAGCTGAAGTCTTGTTGCCCTCTGCTAGTGCGTTAACGTTACGGTTACGTCGCGAAGAGTGGGGGCATCAAGCATGGCGAGCAGAATGCGATCCCGTTCTGGGACTACCGGCGGGGCTTCCTCGGATATGTCTAGTTGAAATGTGCAGTTCTTAAATTGGACATTCCGGATAGCGACTTTGCCACCATGGTAACGAACGACGCAATTGACGAAGGTAACTGCATCGAATGCAGTCGTACTCGTATCCAAGTCCACGATGCAACCCATGAAAACATATCCGCTAATCAAATTGTTCGTAAAGCTCGGCGAGGCTGTGGTCATAGGACACGGATGAGAGACTGTTGCTGGATTAGGAGCGTGTCCCCTTGTCTGTTCGATGAACGACTCGTAATTGATGATGGCAGCTACCGTTCTCCAGTAGTCTGCGGCCGACGGTGGAAGGCCGTGAACTGCCGCTTTATAGTCCACTAACTTTCCGTACGGGATCTCCTCTTTCTTGGCCTCAGCAACTTGAAGGTCCCTTCTTATCTTGTCTAGGGTATCGGAAGGATCTACGCGTAGTCTCGCAAGTGCCTCGTTCTGATTTAGGCGATGCAGGACTTGCTCCTGCTCTAGGGATTGTTTCTTGAGGTCGGCATGTAGATCGTCGAGCCGTTGTTCGACGCGCGCCATTCTGTCGTTAAGTTTGCCAATTTGGTCCGCGACACCGTCGAATCTCCTCCCATCTCCATCATTGATGGCCTTTACAGCAGGGGTCAGCTTCGCATCGATGCGGCTGTCCGTATGCTCGTCGGAGATTTGCGCTTGGCCAGCCGCGTAGTGGAAGTAGAAGGTGAGAGCAACATTGGCAAAAACACCGAGCAGCGCAATCCCCGCAATCGCGGCTGAAACCCATTGTGCCCAATTGCCGTGTGTCGGGGCATGGAATCCCGTTGGATTCGCTTCTGATCCATCCGGCGGAGTTGAGACCGGTACACCCATGCGAGTACGAAACACTAATACCTTAGGGGGAACGGCAGCAGGATTTCTCTCGGCGATACCTTGCATCTCGTGCACGCTCCGACTTGGAATTAGTGTGGACGCGTTACGAGTTACCGCCAAGATTCCGCTAGTTCACTACCGATGGCAGTCGGGAGTGACCTGCGGACACTCGATGTTACGCCCCTTCGTGTCTACCGCGCAAGCTACTCGGGCGGCATGTCGCGCACCCGTGTCGCCCTCCGCAATGCGCGAGTAGTGGAGCGCAGCCTGCTTCAGATTTTGCGCATCGGATTGCGACCATGCGCTGGCATTTAGGGCTGCCCGCTTCGGCGATACCGGCATAATAAGCCCAAGACAGCGGCTAATCTTCGGACATTCTCTGATTCGCCAGGCGCCAGCCTAGCTGGCCCGTAAACTGCACCCGCTCTTCGAAAGCAGTGTCCCTTGTGGAGGAACTATGCGACCCTATTTGGCTCTGGCAGCGTTGGTTCTGATGGCGGCAGCGGCGTTTGGGCAACCACCTTTTCCGGTTCCCGGCGCTTGCGTCTACGGATGCGGCCCGTATGTTCCGCGGCTCACCACGCCCGAGATGCACTTTCAGCAATTCTCTCCCAATCCCGTGGGAGCGACCAATGCAACCACCGGTTTGATTGCAGGCGCGACCAACTCCACGCTTTCGCAAATTAACGGATCGACGAGTTCGGTTTACAGCGTAGCCGTGTGGGATCGCGGCGGCGACGCTCCATTCATGACGCGCGACATTAACCTCGAGCCGGAGCAGATCAACCGCGACGGGCGTGCGATTCACGAGCCACCGATTCATGAGCCAATGTTTCATGAGCCAATGTTTGCTGGCCGTCCGCCAGAGCGCGGGCCAGAGGCGCGGGGATGGGAAGAGCGGGCACGCCTGGAACCTCCGAACGAAGAACGCCCCGGTGAGTTCCGCCGCGATGGCCGGCGCGAAGAGCGCGGCGAGGCGTCCGAAGGGCAGACCGAAGCCGCACACGCTGATTGGATCTTCATCACTGGACCTTCGCCGAGCGCTGAAGCGGTTCCGAGTGGAAAAGCCGGTCGCGTTTACACCAACGCCGACGTCACACGCCAGAACGATAAAAACGGCGAGGTGAAGTACGACAGCAAGACGGAGAAGATCTAAAACCAGTTCTCAGTTCTCAGTTCTCAGTTGTCAGTTCTCAGAAGCTAGCGTAATGAGTATCCGCGAAACTAGCCCCAGCGGGGCGAACCAACTTAGCCCAGCGCTTCAGCGCTGGGAAAGATGGCACGAATCGTAGAAGTCCCGGAGGGACGACCCACTTCTCACGCATACCCTTCAGCCCCAAACCCAAACCAATTCACTCCAGACTCAACCAAGCTTTCCGCACAGACTGATATTTCTTCGGTAGAATCCTGCCCTGTGGTTGGGGAGGAAACTCATGCGCAAACTTATCCTCGTTGTCTGCCTGGTTGTCAGCCTGACGCTTACCTGCTCGCTGCTGGGCGCGGGGCAAACTCAATCAGCCAAACTTTCGTCAGGCCAAGGTTCCTCTAACCAAGTTCCGGCGGCACAAGCCCTGTCAGCCCAAGCTCCCTCAGCCCCACCCCTCTCGCCGCTGGTGCGCGGCTTCGTCAAGGTAGATGCGCCCATCGTCGCCCTGACCCACGTGCGCGTCATCGACGGCACCGGCGCTCCCGCGCGCGAAGATCAAACCGTCGTGATCGCCAACGGAAAAATCGAATCCGTCTCCGACGCCGCTTCGGCGAACTTGCCGGCCAACGCCGACGTGCATGATC
>JASHOU010000066.1 GCA_030038475.1 Terriglobales bacterium
AGGGGGCGCAGTGACGCCCCCAACTTAGCGGCGTTCTTAAGCAGCGTGGACGAGCAGGTCGTCGAGAGAATCAGAACCTTCTTCCTGATTCCGATCGGCGATTTCCTGGCACTGGATACAATAAGCAGCCCAAGGCACTGCGTGTAAACGCTTGATACTAATGTCCTCTTCGCAATGCAGGCACACGCCGAAGCTGCCTTCATCGATGCGGTGCAGCGCGGCGCGAACATTACGCAAAAGGTTAGATTCGCGGTCCAAATTGCGAATTGCCAGCTCGCGTTCGGCGGCATTCTGGACCTCATCGAGGGCGTCGGGGCTCTTCTCGATCGCAATGCCTTCACGATTTCGTAACACCTGCACCAGCTCGGCCTGTTTGGACTCCAGGGCTTCTTTGAACTTGTTTAACTCGGTCTTCGTCATTGGATTAACTCTCCTTCTTCTTATTAGTTACTTCACTTCAACTTTCAACACGTTTAGACGCGGAAGCCTCTCGAAAGGTTCAAGCCGTTACAGCAAATTACTGAACTAGGGTGAACTCTGAAACTTAACGGACTTTGTAAGTCATGATCAGCCGGATGGCAGCGCCCATCGGCCCGAGAGGATCTCAGCAGTCTAGCTCTCAAAATCATACCACATCCGCCCAGCAATTCAAGTGCCAGCACAAAATATTTACTGCCTCCGGCGGCCGGGCCTATCAAGAACCCCAGACGCCTTCCCAGCCCGCATTTTGCGTCTATCGACGTTGCAGCCCTAAACGTTTATGCTTCAACCGCAGAAAGACGTGCAAGAAGCGCCTCCGGTAACGATTGTTTAGCCACTTTGGTGATGTATACTGATTACCTTCTGGCTAGTAATTTCTCCCCTCGGCTGCTGAACTTGGCGCACCGGCTACTCGAATGACTTCCCTGTTCCGCCTCCTTGGCCAATCCATGCCAGCATTGAACTTCAAGCAGATCAAGTGGTATGCGGCTATTCCTTCTCTCCTTTTTCTTTGTTTAGGAATAGCCTTCCTCCCTCTCGCGGGAGTACAAGAAGACGAGGTTTACTTTGCCACCGCGATTTACCACCTGCCGATGGCCACCGTTTTCGATGCCCGGCTTTTCGACCGGCAGATTCCTTTGATGCTGCTGTCGTATCTGGGGGCTCTGAAAAGTTGGATCTATTATCCGATCTTCGATCGCATCCGGCCGTCGTACCTGACAGTTCGCCTGCCGATGCTGCTGGTAGCCGCCGTCAGCATTTGGATTTTCATCTGGATACTCGAACGGCTGCATGGCCGGAAGGTGGCCCGGGTGGGCGGGATCCTGCTCGCCACCGACACGATTTACCTGTTGACGAGTGTGTATGACTGGGGTCCGGTGGCCCTGCAACATCTATTAGCTCTGGCCGGCATCGCATTTCTCCTGCGCTTTCATGCCAGCGGAAGGCCCGCGACGTTGTTTTGGGGATTCTTCTGGTTTGGGCTGGCTTTTTGGGACAAGGCGCTGTTCGTCTGGTTCTTCGGCGGGCTCCTGGTAGCGGCCATTGTTTTGTTTCCGCGCGAGCTTTGGTCGCGCTGCACTCCCAAAAACCTGGGGCTAGCGGCCGCAGGTTTGCTGCTGGGTGCGCTACCGCTGGTGGCCTATAACTTCGCATCCGACTTCGCCACATTCCGCTCCAATTCCACGTTCGTGCTCTCCCAATTCCCGTCACGGGTTCACGCCCTGAGAATCACCTGGGACGGGGAGATTCTTTTCGAATACATGGTGCACGCGCCCTGGGCGCCGGGCAAAATCAACGAGCCGGACTCGGCGCTCTTCGAAGCATCGGACGAAATTGAGTCACTGGTGGGCTTTCGTTATCACTACTACAACGCCCTGGAGCCGGCGTTCTTGCTGGCAGTTGCGCTTTTGCCTTTCATCTGGCGTACGCGCGCGCGGAAACCGGCATTATTCTGCCTGATCGCGCTCGCCGTGGCATGGCTCCAGATGGCCTTCACCAAGGACGCGGGTTTGGGCGCCCATCACGTAGTGCTGCTTTGGCCGCTGCCGCATTGGTTTCTCGCGGTGGTGTTCGTGGAGGCAACCGCGTGGCGGCCGCTCGAGCGCAAACATGCCGGCGCGATACTGCTGGCCATTCTGGTCGGCTTCCTGGCTATCGACAACCTGCTGCTGACGAATGAGTATTATTATCAGCTCTCCGCTTACGGAGCCACCAAGAGCTGGGACGATGCCATATTCCGGCTATCGGACGAGGCTGCCCATATCCAAGCACCCGAATTGGCGGTTTACGATTGGGGAATTCTCAACCCGCTGGTGACGCTGCACCGCGATCGGCTACCCCTTTACGTGGCCGACCAATCGTTCCTTGCGCCCGGGATAGCCGAGGACGATCGCAAGTTTTTCATGAAGCGATTGCGGGAGGACGTGTGGATCGGCCACACGATCGATTTTCAGCAATTGCCCGGCATCAACGACAAGATCCTTCGAACCGCGCGCGAAGTGGGTTTCGAAAAGCGGATGATCGAGACTATCGAGGATCGCAACGGCCGGCCGGTTTTTGAGATTTTCCGGTTTGTACCGGCTGCAGGAAGCGCACCTAATTAGCCGGCGCTAATTGGTCCGAAGCGACGCTCTTTTCGCCTGAGAGGGATGGGCGGTATTGAGCAGCTGCTCGAGCTGCTGCTCCGGGATCGACAACACGATGGACGTCGTGTTGCCCGACGTAGTGGCCTGGAGTGAATCGAGCAGAGTGGCGACCTGGCCGGCCGTGGGATCCTTCTCGCGGTTCAACTGCACCAGCCCGGCGAAGAACTTCACTACGTCCACCAGCGCCTGAGCGTCCTTCTCGGACCGCGTAACTGCCTCGGCCGAGATTGTTACCGTGTCGCCGAAACGAACCCCGCCGCGGGCTTCGTTAATCGCGGCAAACAGATTGCCTTGCATGGCTCCGCTCAAATTGCGCTCGGGAACGACGCTCGAGAAATTCGACAGCGGCACCAGGGTAACGAACCAAAAATCGTTGTTGGCGCTCACTCGCTGAGCTTTGCTCGCGAGGTTGCCGTCGGCAGGGGCGTTGCTCTGCTTGCGGTCGATAGCGGATTTGACGGAGGCGGCATCCCCGAGCACGGCCGTCGCGGGGTCGGGGAAGGCGATCGCGGTCGGGCGCACGCCGGACTGCGAGGGAGGGAGAGTCAGGACTGTTACGCCCTGATAGGCCTCCGGGACGCCGCCGTTGGTCTTGACCGAGGCTGTGATTCCGGAAACGTTAAACGTGCCGTGAGCGAGAGCCAGCCAGCGGTTCTCGGTTGCGCTGTTGTCCCAATTCGAGGCGATGACGATTTCGCTCACGTCGCGGCGCGGATCAAAGCCGGTTTGCGAAGTGAACTGTTCGAGCTGGGTGTCGTTGACCGAGAGATGCGAGAGAACATACTGGCCAAAGGGCGAGTTCTTGGCCTGAGTGACCTGGAGACCCGCCACCACCTGCGCGTCGGGCATGACCATTTGAAGCAAGGCGGGGTCGGCTGCGAAAGCGCCGAGGGGAAGAATCAGAAGAAGGCCAAGGCGGAGCTTTGTCATGAAAACCTCTCTGTCCGACATTACGAGGTTAGCACGCGGGGAGTTCGCACAAACTATTCCATCGCCTCAACACTTGATATGATTGTGGCCGAAAGCTAAGGCGCGAAAACTATGGCGAAATCGAAGAATTCCTTCGGGCGGCGCGGGTTTTTGAAGAATGCGGCAGGAGCGGCGGCCGGTGCAGCGGCGCTGGTGAAGGGGACGCCGGCGGCGGGGCAGACGCAGAGCAATCCAGGCCAGACTGGCCAAAGACCCTCCGGCGCAGCGCCCGCGCCCACGGAAGCGCAACTGTTCCGCGAGGCCGGCAATGTTCGCCCGCCCATGGAAGTTCGCAAGATCACGCGGGCGGCTTCGGATGTTATGGTCCAGACGCTCAAAGAGCTGGGAGTCGAGTACGCGGCGGCGAATCCGGGATCGAGCTTCGAGGGATTCCAGGAGTCCGTCATCAATTACGGCAACCCGCCGAACGTGATGCCGGAATGGATCACGGCGTTGCACGAAGAGTCGGCCGTAACCATGGCGCACGGTTACGCCAAAGCCGAGGGCAAGCCGATGGTCGCGGTGCTGCATGGAACCATCGGCATCCAGCACGCCGCCATGTCGATCTACCAGGCGTACTACGATCGCGTGCCGGTCGTCATGCTGGCAGGCAACGACATCGATTTCATTCCCGCACACACGGCGCACGACATGGCGGGAATGGTGCGCAGCTACACCAAGTGGGACACCGAGCCCAAGACGCCGGAGGAGGCGCTGGTTGCGATCCAGCGGGCGTACAACGAAGCGATCACGCCGCCCATGGGACCGACGCTGGTGGTGTTGACGTCGGAAGTCCAAAAGGCGGACGTTCCGAGCCTGCAAGTTCCCAAGTACACGCCGCCGACGTTTCCGACCATCGACGCGACCACGACGCGCGAGATTGCGAAAGACCTGCTCGCTGCGCAAAATCCGCGAATCGCGGTGGGGCGTCTGCGAACGCCCGAAGGCGTGAAGCGGTCCGTGGAACTGGCCGAGCTGGTCGGCGCCTCGACCAGCACCGAAGCGACGCGCGGTCCCATGAGTTTTCCC
>JASHOU010000067.1 GCA_030038475.1 Terriglobales bacterium
AGGGATAGATCGGTTAGAGGGGTCCACCAAGCCATTAGCCTGCTGTGGGATTTTGCATTCCCTGAGACCTAACACCTGAGACCTAAGACCTGTTCTTCACGCCCTAGCCGCTCCGGCAAGAACGCCGGCCTTCAGCGCCGGAAGGCGAATTTCAAACGCCGCTCCGCCCTCGGGACGGTTGTAGCAGGTAATTTGCCCCTTATGATCCTGAATCACGCCATACGTTGCGCTGAGTCCAAGTCCCGTGCCCTTACCGACCGGCTTGGTCGTATAGAACGGATCGAACACGCGTTCCGGATCGCGCAGCCCTGGCCCCGAGTCGGCAAACTGTACCACCACTTCGTTCTCTTCTCGCCACAGTGAAACCTGCAAACGCCCGCCGCCGATCTCCTGCAATGCGTCCACCGCATTTTCGACAATCTGCAAAAACGCCTGCAACAGTTGATTGGCGTTGCCCAGAACACGGGGCAGCGGGACGTCGTCGTTGCTTTCCACCGTCAGGCTGATCCTCTTGTTTTCCAGTTTGAACCCTTCCATCTGCAGCGCGCGCTGTAAAAGCGGTTTCAGCTCCAGAGGGCTTTTTTCTCCCGGAGTCTGCTGCGCGAAGCTGAGCAAATCGCTGACCAGTTCGCGAGTGCGCCGCGCCTGTTGGCCGATTTTCTGCGCATTGGCCAGTTGCTCGCGGCTCAGGTTGCTGCTGGCAGCCATCTGTTCCGAACTCGCCAGAATGGCGGAAAGCGGATACTCCAGTTCGCCGGCCGCGAGCGCCACCAGTTCTCCCAGCGACGCCAGCTTGGCTTGCTGAATCACTCTTCCCTGTAGCCGCTGCAAATTATCGAAGCCTTGGCGCGAATGTTGCAGCAGTTGCATCAGCTTCTGATCCAGCAGGTGCTGTTTGAGCAAAACCACAAAGGCCAGCAATGCCACCCCGCCCATGGCCACCGCGAAACGGACGTGACGCAAATAGGGCTGGTCGTGGCTTAGGAATAGCGCCCAATATCCCATCACCGGCAGCGACAGCAAAGCCAGCTTCGCCAGGTGAGGAGCGATAGGGTGATGGTCGCGCGGAATCAAAGACATCATCTGCACATCGGCCAGGCAGCGCCGCCCCGAGATGCCAACCCACAGAAATGCTAGCGTCGATGCGAGAAAGGGCAAATCGTAGATTCCCCCACTCCGGTAAGCGCCGCGGTTAATCGCGGCATTGATGATTCGCGACGCGATTGTATACAGGGTTGCGGCGATGAAGATATTGCCATAGAGCGGACGCCACGATCCGGCACTGGCGAAGTATGCGGAAGCCGAAACGACAATCAGGGTCAGTCCTTCGATGAGATATAAAAAGCTCCAACGCAGGTGGCAGACTGCCGAGTTGATGACAATGTATTCCTCGGGAAGAACAAAGAAGGCATAGACCACAATCCACCAAACCAGCAGGATGATGACGTTCAAAGCGCTCGGCAACATCCCTTCCTGCTCATCGACCCGATGTGGACGGATTGCCACTGCCGTCATGATGGGCACAACGTGCAGAAATAGCACCACATCCGACGGAACCGGATCGGGCACGGGCTGATGCCGTATTACCTCAAACCACACCCAGCACGCCGCGTTGAAACACCACATGGCCATGCCCGCCGTCATCAGGCTCCAGAACAGGCGCGTATGGCCGCGGCTGTCGACGGCGTTCCTGGCGCAAACGATCGACGCAGCCATGATCACGACTAGCGGCACAATATCGCCCATGGCCACACGAAACAAAGGGTTAGGAACCGCCAGCGGCGCCAGCGCATAGGCCAGCAGAAGGCCGACTGCAAATACCAGCGCGCAGATGTGGTTCCGGGACATTGCGTTGCATCATAGTATGATTTACCGGCCGATGTTTAGATCACGGCAAGGTTACCCCACGATTACTGAGGTAACATTGGTAGTGTCCTATTAGTAGTGTTAGGACAGTACCGGTAACATTCGATTTTTTCTGGCCGACCGGCCCTTGACCTGTAACGAACTTGGCTGCCTCACCCTTCGCGGTTTTCGAAGGGTGAGCACTCCGGACTACGGGACCATGATTTCTTTGTGAAGGTGGGCGGGCGCGCTAACTTGATTTGCGCTAATTCTTTTTTGATTTTCCCTTCGCGTCGTTCTTCTCCGCTTCGCCCAAAAAGTGCCGAACTGTAGCCGCAACTGTGAACTGTTTGCCGGCACGCGCCAGCGTTAGCTTGCGCTCTTGCCCCGGAGAGCCTTCGAGCAGCGACCAGACTTCGCCTTGAGTCAGCTCCGCAACCGGATTTCCATCGACCGCAATAAGGCGATCTCCAACTTCCGCACCCGCGACCGACGGACTGCCCTCAAAGTCCGCCACGCCCGCAATGCTGAAACCGTTGTCGCCCTCAGGACGAAGCATGAGCCCCACCACGTCGAAATCGGGAAGCTTGACCGTCCGCCCAATGTCGAAATAGACGGTCGCGTGCGCATAGTCGAGCCCGACGCGATAATTCATCAGTGCTTCCGCACTAATCACGCCCGCGCCCGCGAACCCAGGCCGCAAGCCAGGAAGGAAGCCGAGCCCGGTAATTCGAGCAGGAAAATTGGCTACCGCCACATCGGTCAAAAACAGCGGGCCAAACTGCACGCGCTCCACACGCATCAGCTTCCACTTCGACTCCCCCCACTCTCCCGTGTTGAACGGCCCGATCGCGCCCGTCATGTGTGGCCAGTCGGGATGCGCGCTCGCCAGCTTGCCGAACAAATCTTCGGAAAGAAAATTAATCGAAGAGCCCAGATCGAGCCCGAGATCAAGGTGCTTGTTATCGATATTCTTGCTTTCAATCCTGCTGGGAACCTGAATGAGGCCGTTGCTCGCGTTCACTAGCATCTTGCTCGTCACTCCTTTGAACTTGAGCGTCCCCGCTAGGCCGATGCTGAATTCGCGGTCGGGAAAATTGATGATCACCTCGTAATTGCGCAGAATCGTCGATGGAATACTGATCTCGGCGCTCATCCCCGGCCCGATCGCCGGTGAGCCGGCGGGAATCCTGATTTCTTCGGTCGCAGGCAGCGGAATCTTCATTCCATGAATTGCAATCTCCAGCGAAGCGGGCGGCGATGGCGCCGTGCCCGTGCAGATTTGGCCGTCGCAACTGAAACTGGTCAGCATCAACCCGGCCACGCGCTGGTTCATGTAGAGATCGGGAGTGCCGTTGTCGACCCACCCGTGCACCCGCTCTGTCGAGCCATCCCGGCGCAGCAGGTCCACGTCAATCACAATGCGCCCCTGATCGAGCGTAAACGGAACCGTAACCGATTCGGAGTCCACGGCGCTCCATGCGTTCTGAGCCCATACCACTCCACCCGAAACAACGCTGGGGAAAATGGCGTCAGGGATGACGACACTCCCGATCACGACGGTCAGGCCAATTCTAACGACCGCAATCAGGATACGAACCATGAATGCGCTCCGGAATCGCGTAACGTGCGTACTAACCGCTAACCACCAACCACCGACCACTAACTACTAACCACCAACCACTTGCCACTCGTAAATTGTAACGGCATTGTCAGGTCCGGTTATGCGACAGCACGCGCGCCGCCTCCGACCGATCCCACACTCCACACTTGTGATGCTCGTCACAGCTATCAGTGATCGAACCAGTCGCTCTTGCCGCCGCTGCTGCTAGAATGGCCCTGTTATGGCATTCCCCGCCAACCGCCTGCGCCGTTTACGTCGCACGGAAACGCTGCGCGCTCTAGTCCGCGAAACGCGCCTTACGCCGGAATCTTTTGTTTATCCACTCTTCGTTTGCCCGGGTGAGGGAATCAGGAAAGAAGTGCGCTCCATGCCCGGCGTCTTCAATCTCTCAGTTGATGAAGTCGTGCAGGAGGTCCGCGCGGCCCGCTCGCTCGGTGTCCTGTCGGTCATCCTGTTCGGCCTGCCAGAGAAAAAAGATGAAGTGGCCACCGGCGCATGGGCGGAGGATGGCATCGTGCAGCGTGCGGCCCGCGCCATCAAACGCGAAGTTCGCGATGTGGTAGTCATAGGCGATGTGTGCTTGTGTGAATACATGTCGCATGGCCATTGCGGGATCGTCAAAGCCAACGACAAAGCAAACGATCATGCCGGACCGCAATCCCTGGGTGCCGCGGCCGCCGCCCCGCCGCTCACGGCGGAGTACGAGATCGTCAACGATGCCAGCCTCGAACTGCTGGCCCGCACCTCGGTGTCGCTCGCCCGCGCCGGAGTCGATGTCATCGCTCCCTCCGACATGATGGATGGTCGCGTTGGTGCGATCCGCGCCGCGCTCGACCTCGCCGGCTTCGAAAATACGCCAATCCTCGCCTATGCGGCCAAGTTCGCCTCAGGTTTCTACGGCCCGTTTCGCGAAGCCGCCGATTCCACTCCCCAGTTCGGCGACCGTCGTTCCTATCAGATGGATCCGGCGAACCTGCACGAAGCCATGCGCGAAATCGAGTTAGATATCGAAGAAGGCGCGGACATGATCATGGTCAAGCCCGCCATGCCCTATCTCGACGTGATTGCCGCCGCCCGCAACAGTTTCGACCTGCCGCTGGCCGCCTATCAGGTCTCGGGTGAGTACGCGATGATCGAAGCCGCCGCCCGCAATAACTGGATCGACCGCGAGCGCGTTATAATGGAATCGCTGGTCTCTATCCGTCGCGCCGGCGCTGGCATAATTCTGACTTACTACGCCCAGCAAGCTGCGAAACTTCTGGCTTAACCGACTTTTGCGATACGATTTACCGAGTTATCCACTCCCCCAGTTAACTTATTAGAATTCAGCGGCTTAAGACAGACCTATTTACTTACGGATTTTTAACATAAAGATTGCCCAGGACTATTGTAAAATCCGCCGAACCATGGGAGTGGAGCGCCTTGGCGCGGTACCAGAATCTCTCGTCAACAGAATTGATTAAAGCCTGTGTCAGTTCGAAGGATGAAAAGGCATGGGCCGAGTTCATCCGGCGATTTCAGTTGGTGATTGGCGCCGCGGTGCTAAGGACTGCCCGCCGCTGGGTCGATCCCTCTGGTATGCAACTCGACGACTTGATCCAGGAATCGTATCTCAAGCTCTGCGAAGAAGATAGCCGTTTGTTGCGGACATTCCAGCCACACCAGGAAGATTCCATTTATGGATTCCTCAAAGTGGTCGCAGCCAACGTCGTTCACGATCATTTCAAGTCGGTCAATGCGGCGAAACGCGGCGCCAGCCAAACCGATGGGATGGTCGAGAGTTTTCACCACGGCCTTAGAAGCAACACCGACAGCTTCGATGCAGTGAGCCGCCGCCTTCAACTCGAGCAGATCGATAAAGCCCTCAGAATTGTTACAAAAGGTAAGGATCAGGAAAGAAAATGTACCGTCTTCTGGCTTCGACACAGGCAGGGACTAACCGCGAGTGAGATCGCGGCCATCCCATCCATGAAACTGACCACCGAAGGCGTAGAAAGCATGCTCATGCGGTTAGCGATCATGGTTCGTGGCCATCTCTTGAGTTCAACTCCCCACCGGGAAGTGAAGGTTCTCACTCGGCAAAATCGTTCTAAGAGATTGGGGACCTAATTTTTGGATACTGATCGCAACCAGCACCTCGAACCGTCCCAACTGGCGAGACTGTTGGAACAATCGCGGCAGCGCTTGGTAACCTCACCGGACCTGGCCGACCTGCATCCTCATCTCGCTGCCTGTTGGATCTGCCGGCAGCAATATGAAGAGGCGGCGTTGCTGGACCGCCAATTAAAGGCTCTGATGTTCCCGCAATCCGCATCCCGCCAAAGCGATTGTCCGGCCGAGTCCGTATGGCGTGAGATTGCCGGAGGCGTAACCCCGCTTAATGCCACGCTTGCCAGCATCAAACACGCCAGCGAGTGCGATCATTGCGGTCCGCTGTTACGCGCGGCATTGGCAGAGTTGTCTGATCTCAATGGGCAGTTGACCGATGCTGAGCGCAGGCACATCGTGTCCCTCGAGAGCGCTCAGACGGAATGGCAGCAGAAGCTGGCACAGCAAATCGCCCGTACGCCGGGTGCCAAGCCGGATCACGGATTCTGGTTCTGGCGACAGAAGTTCTGGCAACAAAAGTGGCTGAGCGTTCCCCAGGTGGTGATAGCGGGGGCGTCTCTGCTGGCGCTTGTCGTTGCCGCAGCGTGGTTCATAAGCTCTCGGCCGGTGCCGGCCACCGCCGAACGGCTCCTGGCCCGCGCATACTCCCAGACACGCACCGTCGAGTTCAGAATTGCGGGTGCCAGCTACGCTCCGCTCAACGTTTCCCGTGGTCAGGCTGCCTCGTTCACCAACAGACCGCCGACGTTGCTCCAGGCCGAAGCGCTCATCGCAGACCAGTTGCAATCGCACCCCACCGACCCCTCGTGGCTGCAAGCCACGGCGCAAGCGGACATCCTCGAAGGCAAATATGACGTTGCCGTCGAGGCTCTGCGCCATGCTCTGCAATTGGAACCGCATTCTGCCCCGGTCATGATCGACCTCGCCACCGCCTACTCTCAGCGCGCTTTGCAGGAAGACCGCAAAGAAGATTTTGGGGCTGCCTACGAGTACCTCAGTCAGGCGTTGAAATTGCGTCCCGAAGATCCCGTGGCTCTTTTTAATCGCGCCATCGTTTCCGAGCACCAATTCCTGTATCACCAGGCGCTCGACGATTGGGAGCATTACCTGCGCCTGGATTCGAACTCTCCATGGGCCGATGAGGCTCGCACCCGCGCGAATGCGGTACGGGAAACGCTGAAAAAGCACGAAAGTCA
This sequence comes from Terriglobales bacterium, assembly GCA_030038475.1. Classification (GTDB taxonomy): domain Bacteria; phylum Acidobacteriota; class Terriglobia; order Terriglobales; family Acidobacteriaceae; genus Acidiflorens. The sequence goes on from JASHOU010000067.1 coordinate 6,775, forward strand.
GGCCAAGCCATTGCTCTCTCCCGCCGAAGTCGCGATCGGAGTCGCCAATCCCAGCCTCACCTCCGAAGTCGACCAGCGTATCGAGGAGTATTTGCACGAAGCCGTAGTCTCTTGGCTCCCGCAGGCTTTTCCCGAAGCCGACTCCGAGGGAATGAACCCCGCTCCCGATCAGCCTGCCGCCGCGCAGGCGCTTTTTTTTCTGGCCGATCTGACCAGCCGCAACCACCACGATCATTGGCTCGCTGACCTTCTCCGCGGTTCTTCAGCGCGCCATTTTCCGCGCGCGGTCGCCGCACTGGCTCGCGCTTCTACCTCCAACAAAGCTGGGAATTACGATGGGTCGACCAAACAATCCAACGTTGCGCGGCAATTGTTTCGCGCTTCGGGCAACGCGGCGGGCGTGCTGCGCGCGCAGTTCGCGCAGACCTTGGCAGCGCAGATGGCGAGAAAGAGCGACGCGTGCCGCCACCAGGCTAGCGCCGCGCTGGCGGAGTCGGGGAAATATTCCTATTCCTGGTTACAGATTCAATTCGCACTCGAAGAAGGCGTCTGCTCCGGTCTGATGGGCGACCTCGGCGCCTATCAGCGTGTCGTGCAGCAAGCCATGGATCATGCGCAGGAAGACAGCTACGGAGCGCTGTATTTGCGAGCTGTGGGATTGGCCGCAGACTACGAACTCGCGACCGGAAACCAGTCCGCCTATTCCAAACTGGCCAATGCCGGGTTGAAAGAGTACTGGTCGGCTCAGTATCCCGTTCTGCGCGGATACAACCTTTACACAGAACTATCGGCTAGCGCCGAAGCCGGTGGCCGATCGAATTTGGAACTGTCCATCTGGCGCGAAGCAGTGTCGTTGATCGACTCCGAACAAAATCTGCTTCAGCGCGCCCTGGCTCACAATCAAATGGCGAACGCCGCAGCGGTCGCCCATAGTCCGCAGGTCGCGAAACGGCAATACGCCGACGCGGCTCGCCTTTTTGCCGCCGCGCCCGCCACCGAGGCCACTCGCACCGCTGCTCTCGAAACCGAAGTCCGAACCGCTCAGGTGGAATCGCATCTCAGCCAATTCGATGAGGCGCTCGCTCGCTTGACGGGTATTCAGGACCAGATTCGCTCTCTTTCCAATAACTATCTCGTTCAGATGTTCTATACCACCCTGGGAGAGGTGCAGTTGGGCCTACATCACGCGCCGGAAGCGGAGGAGGCCCTCACGCCCGCGCTGGACCTGGCAGAGCAAAGCCTGGCGACCCTCAAATCCGACGCCGAAAAAGCGAGTTGGAGCAAAAACGCAGCTCCTGCCTATCTCGCGCTCGTCGAAGCAAAGTTGGAGCAGGGCCACTCACAGGAGGCGCTCGATGCCTACGAGTGGTATCTGGGAGCGTCGCAGCGGTCGGCGACCGACCCTCAACCGCACCAGGCCCCGCTGAACCAATCGGTGCCGGATGCTTCGCGCTTGGCTTCGCGTCTTCCGCTCCTGACCAGGGAAACCGTGCTGACCTACGCCGTTCTGCCGGACGGCCTGGCCATCTGGGTTTACGACAACCGCAATGTCAACTCACGTTGGATTCCAAAGAGCACCGACGAACTGCAGGAATTGGCGGAGAGGTTTAACGGCCTCTGCTCCGATCCCAAATCGGAGGTGAGCGCCTTGCAGCGCGACGCTCGCAGCCTATACGAGTGGCTGATCGCTCCGGTCGAAGAAAGCCTCGCGCCCGATCGCACCCTGGTGATCGAAGCCGATGGATGGCTCGGCCGCGTGCCCTTCGAGGCATTGCTCGATTCCAACCATCGCTATGAGATCGAATACGCTCCCATCGTTTACTCGCTGGGAAACGACTCTGAAAACCAACTCCACAGCGATCCCGGCATTTCCCTTGAGATGCCTGCCCTAGTGGTCGGCAGCACCGCTTCGTCGGCGGCGGATGGACTGATTCCGATTCCCGATATCACTGCGGAAGCGGACGCGGTCGCCAGCCACTTTCGCTCCGTGCGAGAACTCAAAGGCGGAGAAGCTACCCTCGATGCCGTCCAGAATGAATTACCCAAGGCGGCTGTCTTTCACTTTGCCGGCCACTCGCTTTCTACTGTCGGACGAACGGGATTGCTCCTGAAAGCCGACGGCGAGGGTAATCCTCCGCGTCTGATGGATGCGGCCGCCGTGGGACAGCTTCCTCTGCAGAATTTGCAGTTGGCCGTGCTTTCGGCTTGCAGCACCGCGTCCGGCAGCGGGGGTGCCGGGGGATTCGATAGCGTTACCGGCGCTCTTCTGCGCAAAAGTGTGCCCCACGTCGTCGCCAGCCGGTGGGCGGTGGACTCGGCTGTAACTCGAGGATTCGTGCAGGATTTTTATCGCAATGCGCTCTCAGGAAAAACGGTCTCCGATTCCATCCACCTGACCGCTCTTCACTTGCTGGCGAGGCAGGGCACATCTCATCCCTACTATTGGTCGGCATTTGCAGCTTACGGACGGCCCTAATCCCAAAAAACAGGAGACACCAATGAAAACCCGCGGCTACTTTACTGGCACGGCGGTTGCGCTGGTCGTTACCGTCCTTACGTTGTCCCTCATTGCCTGTCAACCCTCCCAGCAACAAGCAACTTCGGCCACACCGGCCGCTACCCCCGCGCCGAGCACAGAAAAAGTGTTCATCGTGTTTGAAGGTCCATGGGCCTTTGCTCCCGATCCGAAAGACGCCTCCAGTGTTGTGATGATCGCTCCCAAGGCAAAGGGCCACAGCGACCTTTTTGTCAAAGCTTCCAACGAATCGACCTTGTTTCCCGGAGTCTACGATCTCTCGTTACCGGCCCACAGCGGGTCGGCCGCGGGAACGCTCGATCCCAGCATCGCACAAGCCAACATTGATCCCAAAAACCTTCAACAGGCGCTCGATAAAAAGTCGGCGAGATATGTTGTTCGCCTTCCCAAGCCTGAAGAGTACTTGGTGGCCGCTCGCTTTAAAAGCCGCTTCGGTCCCGCGCCATATCCTCCTGCTGCATCCAGCGAGAAGGACTATGCAACCGCCGTTTCGCTACGCTACAACGTTGCCAGTCTGAGTGGCTTCCA
>JASHOU010000068.1 GCA_030038475.1 Terriglobales bacterium
CGCAGCGATCCCCGCGTTCCCTTTTTCTCGAGCAATCACGGCGGGCGTCTTACCGTCGTCGTTGGCAAGTTTAGGGTCGGCTCCATGTTTGAGCAGCAGTTCGACCATCGGTCGGTCTCCGTTCTGTGCGGCGGCGTGAATCGGAACCCAGCCGGCTTGCTGACGGGCATTAGCGGGTGCGCCGTGTTCGAGCAGCAGACGGGCGGCTTCAAGATTGCGGGCTGAAACGGCGGAATGCAGCGGCATCACCTTAGTTGGATTCGCGGCGACGGCGTCAACTGCCGCTCCACTTTCAATGAGCAGGCGGGCCGCTTCGGGCTGGCCGAAGTAGCAGGCAAAGTGTAACGCGGTAAAGCCGTCTTTAGAACGGGAGTCGATGGCGGAGCGGGAATTGACCGTTCCAGAATTGCGAAGGCATTCCCTGAGGCGATCGAGCCGGCCGAGTGAGGCCGCTTCGAAGATGTCGAGCGCGTGTTTTTTGCTCGCGATCAGTTCCGCCAGATCGCGCTTTCCGCGATAGATGGAATGCATGAGCAGGCTCACGCCGGCCGGGTCGCGGGCCTCGGCAACCGCGGGATACTGTTCTAAGAGCTGCCACAGCGCATTGTCATTATCTTTGTCATTGCTCGACTGCAGAAGTTCGAAGATGCGGCTGGAGTTGTCGGTCATTGTTCATTTTTACCGGGTTCACTTTTACCTGGCTCACTCTTAGCTGTCTGCACGGTTGCTATGGGTTGATCTGCCACCGGATTGCACAACTGCCCGATGCCTTCGATGGAAATCTCAATGGAATCGCCGGCGACTACCGGGCCGACCCCTTCAGGCGTGCCGGTGGCGATGAGATCTCCGGGTTCGAGAGTGAGGATCTGCGAGATGTAACGGATCAGGAAATCCAGTGGGAAAATAAAGTCACGGGTGTTGCCGGATTGGCGGACTTCGCCATTGACACGGGTTTCTACCTGAACGCCGGCCCAGGGGTCGAGACCGTCGGTGACGATAGGCCCGGCGGGGCAAAAAGTGTCGAAGCCTTTGGCGCGCACCCACTGACCATCCTTTTTCTGTAAATCGCGGGCGGTGAAATCGTTGACGCAGGTGTAGCCGAGAATGTAGGGGCGAACGTCATCCGCATCGGTGAGTTGGTGGCAACGTCGGGCGATGACAACGCCGAGTTCACCCTCGTAGTCGGTGCGCGTGGAAACGGCTGGCCGAAGGATGGTTCCGCCGGGCGGCAGCAGCGACGACGGCGGTTTGAAAAACAGCAGCGGCTCCTGCGGAATCTCATTTCCGAGTTCGGCGGCGTGGGCGCGATAGTTGCGGCCTACGCAGACGATCTTCGAAGGTTCGACCGGTGGAAGCAGCGACGCCTCGCTGAGCGGGATGCGATCCATGCGGCGGCTGGGAAGGCCTTCGACATCGCCATCGCTTTCGTGTGGCGGCTGGAGCAGCAGACGGGTGATTTCGTCGTTGTTTTGGCCTGGGTTTTGGCCCGCGGACGGCTCGACGAGACCGTAACTGGCAGAACCATTGAGGAGGAATCGGCAGTATTTCATCAGAGGAATATCTAAACACAATTTGCGGTCGACGAGAGGAAAGCCGCCAGAAAAACTATGGGACGGCTTCGCTCGTTGTCTGCGAGCGCTGGCTTTCGTTTCCGCGAACATCGACAGCGGAGACCGAGTAGATATAGGTTTTGCCGGAAACAACCGCGAAGTCGCGATACGCGGGAGACTTCACCGGCTCGGAATTCAGCTTGACCATCTGCTGGCCGGAATTCTCAGCGGCGGCGGAATTCGCTTCCGAACGAAAGACGTTGTATCCGGCGAGATCGGCGTTGGTGACGGGCGCCCAGACCAAGTCGATGAACGACTTCTGTCCTTCGCCAGAGTAGGCTGCCTGCAATCCCGTGGGAACCGACGGCGGGAAAACATCGTGAGCAAAAACGCGCACGGGCGCGGAATCGTCACCTTCGACCTGCACTTCGCTGTCTGAACGTTTGATGATACTGACTACTGTGATTCGGTACAGATAAGTGTTCTCCCATTCGAATGCAGAGTCGGTATAGTGCACTCGGCCCGGTTCGCTCAACGGGACTTCGCCGGCTATCGCATCTTTTCCGGTCGCCTCATCACGCCGGTAAATGCGGTAACGAAATTGAATATTTGCCGAGTTGGCGGATGAGTTTGGGGGAAGGTTGGGCGATTCAGGGCCGGTCCAAGTGAGCAGAACGCCGTCGCCGGTGAGATCGGCTGCCAGATCGCTCGGCGGTGCCAGAGTGATGATGGCAGATACTTGGGCGCGATTCGACAATCCTCCGCTATGGTTGTTGCGGTTTAACACCTCGACTGCATAAGTGACCTCGGCTTCGGCGTTTTCCCGCAGCATGGCAGCGGGCAGCGTGTCGGTGTAAGTCTGTGGAGTGAGTTGCTGCTTCGCGGTTTTTTGTTTTTCCTTGTGCGCAGGTTTCATTACGACTGGCGGCGGCAGGGTTGCGATCGGAGTGCCGCATTCGCTCATATCGGATTTCTGACTGCGACAGACGTTGGTTGGGCCGAGATAGCGGACGCTCTGGCGGTCGGTGGTGAGGGTTGGCTCGCTCCAGGTAAGCGTGACGCGATTACCTTTGCGATTGGCGCGCAGATCGTTGGGCGGTTTGGGAAGCTCAAGCGATGGAGGCAGCGGCGGGCCAAGCTGGGCGCAAGCGACCATGATCAGACACAACGCAATCGTCGCGATGAACTTGCCAGGACCTGCTCTTTTCATGCAAGCAAAAAAACCTATCAGAGCAACAGTAATTAGTGATTTTGTAAGTGATTAGTCTCTACAGTATGTAGCGCGACAGATCCTGGTCTTTCACGATCTCGTTCAACATCTTCTGCACGTAAGCGGCGTCGATGGTGAGTTGTTGGCCTTTCTTTTCCGGTGCCTCGAAGCTGATTTCATCGAGCACACGCTCCATGATGGTGTGCAGGCGGCGAGCACCGATGTTTTCCGTTCCTTCGTTTACGCGAAAGGCGAAGCGCGCGACTTCTTCGAGCGCATCCGGCGTGAATTCGAGCTTGACGCCTTCGGTTTCGAGGAGCGCGCTGTATTGCCGGGTCAGGGAAGATTTCGGCTCCGTCAGGATGCGGACGAAATCTTCCATGGTCAGCGACTGGAGTTCGACGCGAATGGGAAAACGGCCTTGCAGTTCGGGAATCAGGTCGCTGGGCTTCGAAACGTGGAAAGCACCGGCGGCAACGAACAGGATGTGGTCGGTGCGCACCATGCCGTAGCGCGTGTTGACGGTGGTTCCTTCGACGATCGGCAGGATATCGCGCTGCACACCTTCGCGTGAAACGTCAGGCCCGTGGCCGCTTTCGCGGCCGGCGATCTTGTCGATTTCGTCGAGAAAGATGATGCCGGAGTTTTCCACACGGTCGATGGCGATCCGTGTGACCTGCTCCATATCGATCAGGCGCTGCTCTTCTTCCTGTATCAGATACTCGAAAGCCTCGTTGACCTTCATCTTCCGCTTCTTGGTGCGCTGGCCGAAGATGTTCGGCAACATATCTTTAATGTTGACGTCCATCTCCTCGACGCCCTGGTTGGAGATGATTTCAAAAGACGGAAAATTGCGTTCGCGGGTTTCGATTTCGACCATGCGGTCGTCAAGTTTGCCCTCGCGCAGCTGCTGGCGCAGCTTCTCACGAGTGCGGCTGGAAGATTCGGTCAGGCTGGTGCTGGCGTCGATGACGACTCCGCCGCTTGAGCCTGAATCGACACGCGGCGCGCTCGGTGGCAGAAGAATGTCGAGCAAGCGCTCTTCGGCGTTGAGTTCGGCTTTATCGGAGACGTCTTCGAGTTTTTCTTCGCGGATCATTTCGATGGCGATTTCAACCAGGTCGCGGATCATGGATTCGACATCGCGGCCGACGTAGCCGACCTCGGTGAACTTTGAAGCTTCAACCTTGAGAAACGGCGAATTTGCGAGCTTCGCCAGACGGCGGGCGATTTCGGTTTTGCCGACGCCGGTGGGGCCGATCATGATGATGTTCTTGGGAATGACCTCTTCGGCCATTTCAGGCGTGAGCTTCTGCCGGCGCATGCGGTTGCGCAGGGCGATGGCGACGGCGCGTTTCGCGTCTTTTTGTCCGACAACATACTTGTCGAGCTCAGCCACGATTTCGCGCGGTGTCAGCTCGTCGAGGGTTACTTGTTCTTCTTCGGCGGTTCCGGGTAAGTAGATGGCCATAGATATGTCGCTGGTCGTTAGTCGTTGGTCGTTAGGCAGGGCTGCGATCGTTCGCACGCCAACGACTAGCGACCAGGGACCGTCGACTTTTTTTGCTACAACTCCTCAATCGTAATCCTCTCGTTGGTATAGATGCACATTCTGCTGGCGATCTTCATGGCTTCTTCAGCGATCTCGCGCGGCGCGAGCTGGGTATGATCGGCGAGCGCCTGGGCCGCGGCCTGGGCAAACGGACCACCAGAGCCGATGGCCGCGATGCCGGTATCAGGCTCGATCACGTCTCCCTGGCCGCTGAGAAGGAATGTTGTTTCCTTATCGGTGACCAATAAAAGAGCCTCGAGATGGCGCAGAAACTTGTCGGTGCGCCAGTCCTTGGCGAGTTCGACCGCGGCTCGGCCGAGATTGCCGTGATACTGCTCGAGTTTCGCCTCGAAACGGCTGAACAGGGTGAAGGCGTCGGCGGTTGAGCCGGCAAATCCGGCGAGAATTTTGTCTTGATAGAGGCGTCGGATTTTCTTGGCTCCGTGCTTGATGACGGATTCGCCGAGTGTGACCTGCCCATCGCCAGCCATGACGACATGGTTGTCGCGGCGCACGCAGAGGACGGTGGTGGAGCGGATTAACTGACGGTCCTGAGGAGATTCGGACCCGCGCGATGCTATTGGCAGTTTCACCATGAGAGCAAGTTTCGATTATACAAGTGATCGATGCAGGACATCGCCGACGGCAGAACGTCGATTTTCGCGCAGTTATAGGATTGGGGTGTCGAGCATCGCAATGAATTGAATTCCCGGCACGATTTTTCCGGCGAGGTTTTTGTCGTTCGTCAAAAAGAGGTCGGTGCCAGCGTGCGCGGCGCTGGCAAGATGAATGGCGTCCGCGGGCGAGACGCCTAGCGCGCCACGAATGCGAGCGTAATGGTCGGCGGTTTCCGCGGTGAAGGGAATTATTTCCGCAACGATACTCCTCAGCATCGCGCGAAATCGATCGGCCAGTTCTGGATGCCCTTTGCGATACACGCCCGCGAGGACTTCGCCCAAGGTGAAAGCTCCGGTCGTAAGTTGATCCTGGCGCTGTTTCATTCGCGAATGAATGGCGTCGACTTGCTTCGCGTACTTTGCATGGTCCTCTAGCCAATAAATGAAGAGCATGCTGTCCCAGTAGACCCGGCTCATTCGCGCTCTTCCTTGGGACGCTCGGGATCGTGAAAGTCACTCCGTTCCGCTCGGAGATAAGCCTCACCTCCGCCGAGTTCGGCAAACACATCTTTCAGCGCGCCCCGCAAGCGGGACCAGGCGTCGTTACTGCTATTCCGCTCGGAGTCCGGCTGATGTTCCGAGTCAACAAATTCGTAGGTAAACACGACTGTTGTGCTCAAACCGGATTTGGGCCCAGTCGCATCGACCAGCCGCAGATGGTTCGTTCTCTGGAATGCTTGCGTCTTCAGGGCGCTGCAGACGTTTGCTACGCTTCGATACAATTTCAGCTCGCGGACTACGTCACCGACCTTGATCGAGAACCTTCTTTGGCCCCTCTGTCGTGCTGGTGCGACAAAGGTCCTCGCGGAGTATTCGCGTATCTCATCGGCCCCAGGTTTCTTCTCTTGCTGAGCCACAGTGTTCATGGTGGAGTTCTCCTTCTTTCCGATAGAGTATATAGGAGTGAATTGAGTGTCAAGAGTAGATTAGAATGAATATGTATGTAATTGCAAATATTATGTGTTGCTAGCCTCATTCCGAGATAGACTTCCCCCAAACCACGACGTGCAGAGCGACTACAGAGCAGGAGCAAGATGTCCGCTCCACACGCCCCTTCCTGGTAGAATCCAATCATTCGCACTTTGGAGCCATTCTTTTTGTCGTTTCTGGACGAGTTAAATCCGCAACAACGCGAAGCAGTTGAGGCCACCGAAGGTCCGGTGCTGATTCTTGCCGGGGCTGGCAGCGGGAAGACTCGCGTCATCACCTACCGCATTGCTTATCTGATCGAAAAGATGGGCGTGATGCCGGAAGCGATCCTGGCTATGACTTTCACGAACAAGGCCGCGGCAGAGATGGCGGACCGCGTGGAAAAGCTGGTCGGCGGGCTTAGTATCGCGAAGCCGGTGATTTCCACGTTTCATTCCTTTTGCGTGCGCGTGCTGCGGCACGATATCGAAGCGTTGCGGATTCCGTCGACTGTGCCGGGACAGCCTCCGATTGGGCTGACGAAGAATTTTGTCGTCTACGATGAGAGCGATCAGCAACAGTTGGTGAAAGGCGTCATGCGGCGTCTCGGGCTGGACGATAAGCAGCTTACGCCGCGCACGGTGCTCGGGAGAATTTCCTGGGCGAAGAATCACATGCTCGATCCGCAGGAAATTTATCTGCAATCGGCCGACCCTAAGACCGAGCGCATCGCCCACATTTATGTGGAGTACCGCAAGGAATTGCTCAAGGCGAACGCGATGGACTTTGACGATCTGCTGCTCGAAGCCACGCGTTTGCTTAAGTCGGTCGCCTCGGTGCGCGAATATTACAACCGGCGATTCCAGTATTTGCTGGTCGATGAATATCAGGATACGAATCGTCCGCAGTATGAGCTGATGCGGCTGCTGGCGGGCGACCGGCACAACGTGTGCGCGGTTGGCGACGAGGATCAGTCGATCTACTCGTGGCGCGGAGCCGACATACGCAACATTCTTGAGTTTGAGCGCGATTTTCCGGAAGCGAAGATCGTCTGGCTGGAGCAGAACTATCGCTCGACGCAGAATATTCTGGGCGCGGCGTCGGCCGTGGTGGCGAATAACGTGCGTCGCAAGGGCAAAAATCTGTGGACCTCGCGGCAAGGCGGGGCGAAGGTCGGATACTACGAAGCTCCGGATGGCGAGAACGAGGCGTTGTTTGCGGCCGATACGATCAACCGCTATGTACGACTGGCGGGCGAAAACGGCGAGACGGCGCGCGCGGCTGTGCTCTATCGGACGAACTCGCAATCGCGATTGTTTGAAGAGGCGATGCGGCGATATCAGTTGAAGTATCACGTGGTGGGTGGGTTTTCGTTTTACGAGCGGGCCGAGATCAAGGACATGATCTCGTATCTGAAGGTTATCCAGAATCCGGACGATTCGATTTCACTGCTGCGGGTGATCAACACTCCGGCGCGAGGGATTGGCAAGACAACGATTGAAACCGTCGAGCAGCTTGCGCTCGAAACCGGATTGTCGCTCTGGGGAGCGCTCAACGAGGCGATTACGCGACAGTTGTTGCCAGCTCGCGCCTTGGAGGCGTTGAAGAGCTTCCGCGAGCTGATTGAGGATGGGGGGGCGATGCTGGCGGGAATATTCGTGGAGCGGGTCGGGGAAACGGCTGGCGTGGATTCGGGCGAAAGCGCGGTCGAGTCGCGTTCCGTTGAACCCATAGACTCGGCTCAGGGCGGACAGCCGAAAGCGGCTGTCCCTACGCGAGATGAGGAGAGCGATACCGATTTTGATCCCAGCAATTTCAGTTTTGATTTTTCCGCTGCGGAAACTGCCGATGATGATGATCCCGCCGATGATAACGACGGGACGGACGAGGACACCCATCGCTCTACTGATGAAGTGTCGGATGCTGCTGTGTCCGGTGCGGCTGAGGACGTTGTCGATGCGGCCGTTGACGGATTTCGCGCGCCGGGTGCGGCGGCGAATACGGCTGAGATTCTCAAGTTTCTGATCGACCGCACGGGCTACATCAAACAACTCGAAGACGAAGACACACCCGAAGCGTACTCGCGGATCGAGAACCTGCGCGAACTGGTGAATGCGGCGATGGATTCGCGCGATCGCGGGGAGACGCTCGACGAGTTTCTGGATCACGCCGCGCTGGTGAGCGAAGCCGACCAGTATGACGAGCACGCGCAGATTACGCTGATGACGCTTCATGCGGCTAAGGGATTGGAGTTTCCGCTGGTGGTGCTGGCGGGGATGGAAGAAGGTCTGTTTCCACATTCGCGTACGCTGCTCGAACCCGATTCGATTGAAGAAGAGCGGCGGCTGTGCTACGTCGGCATGACTCGCGCCATGGATACGCTGATTTTGTCGCGAGCCGTGTATCGCAGGCGCTATGGCACCGACATGCCGGAGGCGAGTGTGCCGTCGCGCTTTCTGGAGGAAGTTCCGGGATCGCTGATCG
>JASHOU010000003.1 GCA_030038475.1 Terriglobales bacterium
GCCCAGGAGTGTAGCCATCACCAGGAAACCGATCAGCATCAGCCTCTCAAACGAACTCGCAACCGCACCCGATGCCGAAGTCCTCGGCGCTGCCGGAATCGCCTTCGCCATCGCCGTGCTCGCATCGACGTTGCTCCCGGCTCCCGCCTTGGCCTGACCTGAACCGGCTTGACCTGAACTGGCAAGACCATTATCTAATTGACCACTCGACTGCTCATCCCCCATCCGCCCATTGGTCTTGCCCGTCTCAACCGTCCGCACGCTCGCCACAAACCGGTAACCTCGCTTCGGAACCGTTTCCACATAGCGCTCTCCAGCTTCGCCATCGCGCAGCACTTTGCGGAGCAGGTAAATGGCTTGCGTCAGATTGTTCTCCTCCACCGTCGCGTCGGGCCACACATCGCGCATCAACTGATCTTTTTCCAGCAGATGTCCGCTGTGGCTCACCAGCTCCAGCAAAGTATCGAAAACCCTCGGCGGTAAATCCAGGCGCTCTTCGCCGTTACGTAGCGTTCGCTCGCTGGGATCGAGCACGAACGGGCCAAACTGAAACGCTCGCCTTGCAGACTTATCCATCACAGTTTCAATCCACTACGGGCGTGAGAAAAGATTTAGAAAAAATTGAGAAGGGCTAACGACTTCCGGAACGGACGAGCGGCATACTGCGCACCGTTACTTGCTCCTGGGGGGATTCCGAAAGTCCCTGCTCTGCCGGAAATTGTAGTCCATTCCAGCAGGCCGGTGCTAGGGCTCCAAAGAGCCATTCTTCGTTGCGCGTCTGAGGGGAGGCGTGTCGAGGTCGGGATCCCCGACCAAAACACAACAATTTGGAGGTACTGCCGAAATGACAACGAAACCCTTCGTGAACGGTTTCATTCTTTTTCTACTCTTCATGGCAGCCGCCATCGCCGCGCCCGCCCAAACCCTTACCACCTTGGCCAATTTCACCGGATCGAACGGCGGCAACCCCCAGGCATCCCTCATCCAGGGTACCGACGGCAATCTCTGGGGAACAGCCGAAGTCGGCGGTGCGACCTACGACCCCGGTGTCAACTGGGGCTACGGCGAAGTTTTCAATATAAGCCCCTCGGGCACTCTCTCGGTCGTCTACAGCTTTTGCTCCCAACCCGGCTGCACTGACGGCAGCAATCCCTATGACCCGCTGGTCCAGGCCAGCGATGGCAACTTCTACGGCACAACTTATAGCGGCGGCGCCAACAACGGCGGCACGGTCTTCAAGCTTACGCCCGCAGGCGAACTCACCACGATTTACAGTTTTCCTTACGGCGCGAATGTTACCGCTGGCTTGATCCAAGCCTCCAACGGCTACCTCTATGGCGCAACCATTAGCAGCATCTTCAAAATCAGCACCAAGGGCAAGTTCAAGACCGTGTATGACTTTGGAAGCGGTACCCTTCCGAACACTCTCATCCAGGTTTCCAGCGGAGATTTCTACGGCACAACTTACGCCGGCGGAGCCCACGGCCTGGGCTCGGTTTTCAAAATGACCGCCGCTGGCAAGCTCACCACACTCTACAGCTTTTGTTCCGGCTGCGCCGTTGGCCAGTATCCCGACGCCTCGTTAGTCCAAGGCAGCGACGGCAACTTCTACGGTTCAACCTACGATGCCGGAGGCTACGGTTACGGCACCATCTTCGAAATCACGCCCAAAGGCAAATTCACCACCTTGCTCAGCTTCGACAATAACGGCGCAAATCCCACCGCCGCGCTGATTCAAGGCACCGACGGCAACTTCTACGGCACCGCCAGCAACGGCGATGGGCTGAACGACCCGTGCGTTGCCGGGTGTGCCTTCGAAATGACGCCTAGCGGATCGCTGACTGACCTTTTCAGCTTTGACAACCCAGCTTATGGCGATCACCCGATCGGCGGCCTCATCCAGGACACCAACGGCAACTTCTATGGCACTACCGACATTGGCGGTCCTGGAGGCAACGGTGCCGATAGCGGCACCGTCTTCGAACTGGTTACCGGCCTCGGTCCCTTCGTGACCACCACTCCCACTTTCGGCAAGATTGCGGCCAAAGTCGTCATCCTGGGAACCGATCTCACTGGCACGACCAGCGTCACCTTCAATGGAACGTCAGCCGCGTTCACCGTGGTCTCGGCGACTGAAATCACCACCACGGTCCCCCCCGGCGCGACCACCGGCACGGTCGAAGTAGCCACGCCCAGCGGCACACTCGCCAGCAACGCGCCCTTTGTCGTGAAATAAGCGCCATGAAGGGGACAAGCCAAGGGGCAGAGCCACGGGGCAAAAACGAAGGTGCGCACGAGCCTTTGCTCTTCGATGACCCGATGGCCCGATCACCAGATGACCCGATGACCCCTCTCACGCCCTCACCATACTCCGCAGCGCCAGCCGGTCGTGGATGATCAACATCGACCCCTTCAGCTCCGCCAGTTCATTTCTTCTGAACTCCGAAAGCAAACGGGTAATGGTCTCGCGGCTGGTGCCGATCAACTGCGATATTTCCTCATGCGTCATCGCCAGCCGCACCCGCACCCTGCCGTTGCTGACTTCTCCATCGGCCGAAGTTTCCAGCAGGAACCTCGCGAACCTCTCCGACACCGAGTGCGACAACCCGATCGACCGCACCACCCCATAAGAATCCGAACAGTCCCGCGCCAGATGTTGCGTGGCATGAAGCGCCGCGTCGGCATGGGTCTTCAGAAATTGCAGCATGTCGTCCCGCCCCACAAAATCGAGCTGGCTGGGTTGCATGGTTTCCGCCGTCAGTTCGTAACGGCCTCCGGTAACCACCGCGTTTAAACCCAGAACCTCGCCCGCTTCGGCGATGCGCACGATCAACGTCTTTCCCTCCCGCGAAGTGGTCGAGAGCTTGGCCCGTCCCTGGCACAGAACAAATATCCCGCACGGGCTTTGCCCCTCCACCAGAACCACCGCATGTTCGGGAAAAACCGCGGCATGTTTGATCGCATTGAAATCTTCGATCGACTTGGGGCTGAGGTTGCAGAAAAAATTGCTGGAACGCAGGCGGCAATTCAAACAGCTTTCCACGCAGTTCAAGCCGGATATGCTCACAAGGTCTCCTCGATCGCTCCGTATACACACCTTTACTTGAGCCTGGCGAGCGAGACCGAGCAATACCCACTCTACGGGTCTAGTGGCTGGCCAGACCGCTGCACGTTGGAGGGCGCTGACAAAAATTGACAAAGCAAGCCCATTACCACACTGCCAGATGTCGGTTTTGGTCTTAACCCTAATATTTGCAGCATTGAACGTACCACCTTCCCAGAGCGACCACGCCAGTTTCGCCGGGGCTTAGGCAACCCCGCCGACGATTGGGCAACACCGCATCCCTGACGAAGATTTGGCATCGCCGCGACCCCGTCGAGGATTAGGCAAAACGCTGGCGTGCGAATTCCACGCCTTTTGCAGTATCCAGCGGGCTCTGCGCCTCCGCTAACATGCAATGAATGTCCCAGAAACCCAGCCCCGGAGGGGCGTTCCACACTTAGCCAAGCGCGTTCAGCGCTGGGGGGAAGTGGAATAATCCGCTAGAAGTCCCGGAAGGACGACCCAACTCCCACTCTCACGAAACTACACGCAATCTAAATCTATAATACTGATTACAAAACCTTTAACAAAATATTCCGGTAGTGTCTTAAACACCGGTATTTAAGCCACCACCAATATTCCAGCCCGCCTTGACAACTCCCAACTCATATCCCTATAATTAGCACTCGTGGCGATCAAGTGCTAACAGCACCAAATCCTAGGGAAAACTCTGAAGTTTCGATTCAAACCTAATCCACCACTCTGAAAGGAGTACGCAGCTATGGCAATTAAGTTCACCCCACTGCATGACCGCATTCTGGTCCGTCGGGTCGAAGAAGCCGAAACCACCCGCGGCGGAATCATCATCCCCGACTCCGCCAAAGACAAGCCGCAGGAGGGCGAAGTCATCTCCGCCGGCAAAGGCAAGATCAACGAAGAAGGCAAGGTTCGTCCGCTCGATGTGAAAGAAGGCGACCGCATCCTCTTCGGCAAGTATTCCGGCACCGAAATCAAGCTCGATGGCGAAGACTACATCATCATGCGTGAAGAGGAAGTCCTCGGCATCATCACCGGCGCCGCCAAAGCCAAAGAAACCGCCGGCTCACGCAAGTAAGTAGGTTTTCGGTTCAAGCTAAGAGCTAAGAGCTAACAGCTAATAGCTGGTTAGCGATGCCCCGAGCAAGAAATTCCGCAGCAACCCGCTGCGATTAATTTAGGAGAAGAAAAAATGGCAAAGCAAATTGTTCACGGAGAAGAGTCCCGCCAGGCGATTCTCCGCGGCGTCAACTTACTCGCTGACGCTGTAAAAGTTACTCTCGGCCCTAAGGGCCGCAACGTGGTGATCGAAAAGAAATTCGGTTCGCCGACCATCACCAAAGACGGCGTCACTGTAGCCAAGGAAATCGAACTGAAAGACGGCCTCGAGAACATGGGCGCGCAGATGGTCCGCGAAGTCGCTTCCAAGACCTCCGACGTCGCTGGCGATGGCACCACCACCGCCACCGTTCTCGCCCAGGCCATCTATCGCGAAGGCGTCAAGACCGTTGCCGCCGGCGCAAATCCGATGGCGATGAAGCGCGGCATCGAAAAAGCCGTTACCCTCATCACCGGCAAAGTCGACAAGGATGGCAATCACGAAAAGGGCGAACTCGACAAGCTCTCCAAGCCCGTCTCCGGAGAAATGATCGCCCAGGTCGGCACCATCTCCGCCAACAATGACGAGACCATCGGCAAGATCATCGCCGAAGCCATGAAGAAAGTCGGCAAGGATGGCGTCATCACCGTCGAAGAGTCGAAGACTCTCGAAACCCAGCTCGACGTCGTCGAAGGCATGCAATTCGACCGCGGCTATCTCTCTCCTTATTTCGTCACCGACCCCGAGCGCATGGAGGCCGTTCAGGAGAACGCCTACATCCTCATCCACGAAAAGAAAATCAGCTCCATGAAAGACCTGCTCCCGCTGCTCGAGCAGATCGCCAAGAGCGGCAAGCCGCTCCTTATCATCGCTGAAGACGTGGAAGGCGAAGCGCTCGCCACTCTCGTCGTCAATAAGCTGCGTGGCACGCTGCAAGTCTCGGCCGTCAAGGCTCCCGGCTTCGGCGATCGCCGCAAAGCCATGCTGCAGGATATCGCCATCCTCACCGGCGGCAAGGCCATCACCGAAGATCTCGGCATCAAGCTGGAGAACGTCCAGGTTGCTGATCTCGGCCAGGCCAAGAAAGTCACCATCGACAAGGACAACACCACCATCGTCGAAGGCAAAGGCAAGCCCGGTGACGTGCAGGGCCGCGTGAAAGAAATTCGCAGCCAGATCGACAAGACCACCAGCGACTACGACCGCGAGAAGCTCCAGGAGCGGTTGGCCAAACTGGTCGGCGGCGTAGCCGTCATCAAAGTCGGCGCCGCGACCGAAACCGAAATGAAGGAAAAGAAAGCCCGCGTCGAAGACGCCATGCACGCAACCCGCGCAGCAGTCGAGGAAGGCATTGTCCCCGGCGGCGGCGTGGCTCTGGCGCGCTGCGTCAGCGCACTCGATAGGCTCAAGCTGGAAGGCGACGAGCATATCGGAGCCAACATCGTGAAGCGCGCCCTCACCGAGCCGCTGCGCATGATCGCCGAAAACGCCGGCGAAGAAGGCGCAGTCGTGTTGGGCAAGGTCAACGACTCGAAGGACGCGAACTACGGCTACAACGCCCAGACCAACGAGTACGAAGACTTGGTCGAGGCGGGCGTGCTCGATCCGACCAAGGTGGTGCGCACCGCACTCACCAACGCCGGCTCCATCGCCAGCCTCATGCTCACCACCGAAGCCCTGGTCGCGGAGATTCCCGAAAAGAAGGAAGCTCCCGTCCCCGGCGGCGGCCACGGCGGCGGCATGGGCGACATGTACTAATCTGAATTGTCATCCTGAGCGAAGTGAGGCGTTAGCCGAACGTAGCGAAGGATCTACGCAATTCAGAACAAACTAAGCCCCGTTCGCAAGAGTGGGGCTTTTTGTTTTTCTAACGGCCTGCCGCGTGTATTGGCTCTTTGACCACCACTGTGATAAACGATTGTCAGAACGATTCCAAAACGGGGGTCTTCATGAACGACCCATGGGAGAGCTGGATTCCTGGAGTGCTTAATCGGAAACAGATGGGGCAGCTTTGCGAAGTCGGCTTTATCACTAGAGAAGGCTCAAGATTGCCCGAAGACAATCTAGGAAAGTCGTCCGTCGACCTGACATTGTCCAAGGTGATGTACGAAATGACCCGCGGCTCCGTCAAGCCGACTTCTTCAACACAATCTTACGGCTTCTTCATCGAGCGCGAGAAACTCGGCGAAAAACGACCCGAACCGCCCGACGGAATATTCACACTTGAAAAACACCGGACGTACGTTTTCAAGCTGAGCGAAGGTCTCAACCCGGGTATGGCCGCAGTTGGCATTTTCGGACAAGCAACAGCAAAGAGTTCGGTTGGACGAGTGGACGTCCTTGCGCGTCTCATTGTATCCGGAATGGATAGATATGAGGGTTTCGACCCGGACGGGCTAGCCAATTCTACCGGTGACATGTATTTAGAGGTAACCCCCATAACATTCAGAGTTAAGGTCAAAGCGGGCACCAGCCTTTCTCAATTGAGACTCTTCTACGGTAGCCCGAAAAATGCGGAAGTGACTGGTGCTGAGCTGTTCAAAACCGTTTTCAAAGGGATAGAGAAGACAGACGGCAGTCTATCCGTTAACCTGGACCATGAGACTATCGCCGGACTGCCAGCCTCAGCCTATTGTCACGACTCCTCCGAGGAATCGGATGAACCAATCCCTCTTTGGGACGACAACCCAGAGAAACCGAAGCCATGGAAGTTCTGGAAGCTGAAAAAATCCGATTCCAAAAAGAGATTGACGATCCAATCCGAGAATTTCTACATTCTCCGTTCCCGAGAAGAGATATCCGTGCCGCCAGGAATTGCGATATATTGTCGAGCAAATGATGAGACAATTGGCGAAATGAGAATTCACTACGCGGGTTTTGTGCATCCATGGTTCGGATGGCAACGCCCAGATGGGCGTCCCGGAACCCCGCTGATTTTCGAGGTTCGCGGTCATCAGGTGGGCGTCAGTTTGGCAGACAACGAAAAATGGCTAACCTAACCTTCTACCGGATGTCGGAGGACTGCGAGTTCAAAGAGGGCAAATACGAAAAGCAGACCCTCAAACTCTCAGATTTCTTTGACAAGTGGCCCGACGACTTAAGATTTATTAGCGATGATGGGGCTGTCGAGCCCAGGGAATGAACGGGTAGCCCATCTACGACCGCTGATCGGCGATTTCCGAAGCGCTTTCAGCGGACGGAAAGTGCCAAAAAGGAAAGACGAAGATGGAACCTTTGACTCAGCATAAGGCCCAAGAATCAGGCACGTTATTCCCGCTCTCTAGCCAATTCCGCGTTGCGAAAATAGGGAGCGTCGACGCGAAAAAATTAACTGACAATCTGCTGGTGCTCAAATCGCTGATCGAATCGAGCGAGGAAATGTATCCGAACATCGGCCGATGGTTTGGCGAGAAGGTCGTGCCGGGACTGCGCTCTTCGGAACGCACTGCCTGGGTGGGGTACGAAGGCGAAAAACCAGTAGCCGCCGCCGTTCTTAAACTCAGCGGAAAATCAAAGTTCTGCCACCTAAAGATCGACAAAGGGCTCCAAGACATGGACCTGGGCAGACTTTTCTTCACGATGATGACATTGGAAGCACGTCACCTCGCCGAGGAAATCCACTTCACGCTGCCGGAGAGCCTATGGCTCTCCAAAGAGAAGTTCTTCGCCTCTTTCGGATTCTTCCACGCCACCCGCTCCTCTAGGCAATACAGGCACGGAGAAGCAGAACTTCTCTGCTCGTCTTCGCTACAAATGACACAGAGCCTTGCCCTCGAAGGCCTCCCTCGACTTGTCGCTAAGTTCAACCTCGGGGGATATACGCTAGTGCGCGATCTCCTCGTGAGCATGAAGCCAAGATTCGCTGATAAAATCATGGCCGGCTCAAAGGTCGTGGAAATAAGACGGAAATTCTCGGAAAAGTGGGTGGGTTCGAGAGCCGTTCTCTACTCTTCCGATCCTCAAAAGGCACTCGTCGGAGAAGCCACCGTGAAATCCGTAACTGCAGCAGCGCCCGCCACGATATGGTCTCAATACGGCCCGAGCATCGGCTGTTCGCACGAGGAATTCAGTTCATACGTAGGAAAGGCCCCAAAGGTAAGCGCGATCGAGCTCGACAACATATATCCATACAAGCAGCCGATTCCGCTGGCACAGATCAATCACCTCTTGCAGAGCGAACTCAGACCGCCGCAGTCATACCAAGACCTCCGTTTAACCGATCAAAGCAGTCCATGGGCAAGAGCGATATCACTGGCCAGTCTCCTACATGGGAGCTTCTCGTCGTCGAGAATGAACTCGGCTCCCGGAGAGTGGATTTCTTAGCCCTGTGCCCCACCCTTCGCGCTTTTCGAAGGGTGGGAACTCAAACGCCGCGCAATATGTCTTGGGTGGCGCCGCGCCAAAAACCAAAAGCCCCGCTAGTCAGGCGGGGCTCATCCAATTCCAGTAGGTACGCTGCTTGCCAAACACAACCATTATAACATCGCCACGCAACTCCAATGCAGCTTACTAATGTCGAGGACCGTGCGGAGGACGACGGAGTTGAACCGTAGTGGCTGACTAGGCCGCTCGAATGCTTGGCAAGCATCGTCCAGTACCCACTGGCAACGTCCTCCAGACGCCGCTTGCCCGTCTTCAATATTCGCTCGCTGTCAAGCTCGTACAACTCCACCAAAGTAGCCACTTATAAGGTGGTCTCGACAGGCCGGACAACCAAGTCCTGGGTCGCACCGCCACCGCCCCCGACGGCTTCAGCCCGGTGCTCCAAGTTCGCGCCCGGTTTTTGGGCGCTAACCTGGGAGAGCCCTTTGGTGGCGCAATCGTCAACCCAAAGCTCCCCTCGATGAACCCTCGACGGCCCCTTCCGACGGGCCAAAGAGCTGGGATTTTTTGGCTTCACCACAGGTCCCAGAACGCATATCCTTTGCGTTGAGGTTTTTGTACCAAACGACGAGGTTTTGACCATGCGGAAACCAAACTTCCTCTACGCAGCGCTGATCGCGATCGTCATTTATCTCGCGCCGTCGCTTGCCGCGCAGATTGGAGCGACCTACTATGTCTCGACCACCGGCAATGACAGCAACCCAGGCACGATGAGAGAACCATGGCTCACCATCCAGCACGCGGCAAATACGGTTACGGCTGGCGCAACCGTCTACGTCTTCGGAGGAGTCTACAGCGAATCCGTGAACTTTCCCTCATCTGGGACGCCCTCGGCTCCGATTACTTTCCTGAGTTATCCCGGCCAAACAGCCGTGATTGACGGAACCAATGTAAGTTGCTGCTCCTCAAATCCGCCCTCGAGCGGAAACGAGATACAAGGCCTCATCAACATTGTGAATCAGAGTTACATCGTTCTTAGCGGATTCGAAATCCGCAATTACTCGACCGATAAAGCCGCCTACACTCCAACCGGCATCTGGATCACCGGCTCGGGCAGCGGCGTTCAAATTCTGAATAACCTCGTGCACAACATCACCACCACCAAGGAAGCGAAAGGCAACGCATTCGGCATCTCCGTCTACGGCACTTCAGAAACTCCAATCACTCAGCTGGTGATCAGCGGCAACGAGGTCTATGACCTGAAGACCGGCCAAAGCGAATCGGTGAACGTGGATGGAAACGTGACCTATTTTCAAATCACGAATAACCTCGTCCATGACAATGACAATATCGGCATCGACGCGATCGGATACGAAAACGTCGGTCCCGTTGGTTACGACCAGGCCATGTATGGAGAAATCAGCGGCAACACCGTCTATAACATCAGCGGGATCACCAACAAAGGCGAGGGCTCCAGCTACGATGCCGACGGACTCTATTGTGATGGCTGCGCCTATGTCACGTTCGAAAACAACTGGATCTATAACGCCGATCTCGGAATCGAGGTGACCAGCGAAAATCAGATCTGCCTCGCCAATGGCACCGAGTGGTCCGGGCCCAACGGCACCGGAACTCCCGGCACGGGCAGTTACCCGTGTTACGGTGAGTATGCTACCGTGCGCAACAACATATTCTCTAACTCGGCAAATTTCGGTATCGGCATCGGCGGTGCCTCAGCTGCGACTCGCAGAGGCGGCGAGGAAACTCTCGGAGGCAGCACCTACGACGCCGTCTTCGTCAACAACACCCTTTACAACAATGTTAAGGTGACCCTCGACAATCGCGCGAGCGCGCCCGGTGGAGAATTTCAGATCAGCCACCAGATCGGCAGCGCCCAAGACAACTACTTCGAGAATAATCTCGTTTACGCCGGCTCTTACAACCACTGGATTTTTAGCTATGTCAAAAGCTCTGAATCATATCCAGCCCCGCCGGCGACTAACAATTGGAACCTGTACGATTCCTCCGCAGGTTATGTCAGTAAGGAGTCAATCGATTGGGATGGCGTTCGTTCTTATAAGACCTTTGCCGACTTTCAGACGATCACTGGTGAAGATTCGGACTCGCTCGGTGCTGTCAATCCTGACTTCGAAGATCTCGCGTCTACGCCCGTAAACTTTGACCTCAACGCCGACTCGCCGGCCGTCAACGCCGGTGGCACGAGCCTCTCGTGCGGCATGGGCTGGTGCGATCCCAATGGCAGCTCTCCCGATTCCATCTATGGCGCGACCGATTTCCTCGGTAATCCGCGGATGAACGGTTCGACCATCAACATTGGCGCTTATGAGATCACCGGAATCACGAGCAATACCGTGACAGCAAATCTGACATCGGGAACCTACATTCTTCAGCCCGGTCAATCGACCACTCTGTCGGTCGCGGTTCTTGCCACTCCCGGTGGCGGTGGCGTGCCGAGCGGCACAGTGAACTTCATGCTCGGCTCAACCTTGCTGGCCACGCAAACCCTGCTGCCGACCGGGGTCACGACGTCTGCGGCAAGTCTTCCGCTCAGCGCGTCGGAACTCTCGCCGGGTGCCAATACGTTAACCGCGGTCTATTCAGGGAATACGATTGCGACGGGCTGCTGCAGCGCGTCCTCGCCACCCGGAGGAGGAACACAGGTTGCGATCTATCCAAGCGCAACCTCGACGCCCATCACCATAACACTGCAATAGGTCGAGCAGGCGGACTAACACGAATAAACGAGGACAATAACAACGTCGGAGCAATTACTTCTCGGATTTCTCTCCAGCCAGGGCCAGATAAGTGTTGCTTTCTTTCTTCGCCCACTCCACTTCGGCTCGGGTGGCAAGAAGCTGCGCACCGCTGCTGCGTGCGGGAGACCATACCTGTGACAGGAAACAATGCCCTACGTAGCACTGGAAAATAACCCGTCCAGTGGCGCCAGCGCTCCGGCCCGAAGCTGCGTTGCTCAGCGCGATGGCGATCGGTTTACCGTGCATGTCCGCGATGCTGACGCGGCCATCGCCGGAGATGAACCTGTAATCGCCCGCTGGAAGATTCTTTTCCGCAAAGGAGAAACCGAACGGAACGTTAACCTGAATCGCACCCGCTTGCGCCTGGGCAGGAACGGTGGTGAGTCCAACCACCAGGCAGAGTCCGGCGATAAGCAACATTTGCTTTTTCATAATCCCCCACTATGTAAGTTAGTTCGCACCGGTGCGGTGCTATCCCCGGACGAGATACTATGAAAGTAAGTGCAAGCGCACCAGATTACGGTAGTGATATGCCGTCGGATTGAATAAGTGTTTGCCGACGAGTTATCGCCTGGCATCTGCCGCGATGGCCTTGGTGATTCCCTGCTCAGTCTCTTCCGCTACAATGACGGCTCTGGATCAAGCGGAGGGTTCATGGTCAGGAAGGGGATTTTATCCGGGATTACTCGCTACGTTGTCGTGGACTCGTTGCGGACCACTTTAGCGGCGGTCGCGTCCATGCTGCTGGCGCGCCAGTTCAGGCTGCCGGAATATTATTGGGCGCCGATTTCGGCCATCGTCGTCATCCAATCGACCATCCCTCCGCTGACGATGGGATGGCAGCGATTTGTCGGCACCGCGCTGGGGGCGGTGGTGGGCGCAGCGCTGGCTACCTGGTTTCGCCAGAGCACTCCGGTCTATGCCATTGGGATTTTCTTGTGCGGTCTACTGGCATGGTTAGTGCGCGCTGGCGGAGCTTACAGGTTTGCGGCCATTACGTTGAGCATCGTTTTGCTGATTTCGCATACGAGTCCTCCATGGATCGTTAGCATGCACCGGTTCTTGGAGGTTTCGCTGGGAATTGCCGTGGCGCTGGTGGTAACGGTGGTTTGGCCGCTGAAAAAGACCGCGTAAGAACTCCGCTGCGCAGTCCGCGGGAGTGTGGTTTGCCGTCGCAGCCTATGAAGTTTGACGTTCGCTGCGCGGGCAACCATAATCAATCTATGGACCTTTACGAAGAGATCGTGCGCCTGCGCAAAGATGGACGCCGCGGAGCTGTGGCTACGATAGTCAACGTGCGCGGGTCGATCCCTTCGTTCAAGACCGCGAAAATGCTGGTGCGCGATGATGGTTCAATCGTAGGAACGATCGGCGGCGGCTGCGTCGAGGCTGAGGTGTGGCAGGCAGCGAGGGAAGTGATGGAATCGGAGAAGCCGCGCACCATGACCTTCGATCTGAATCGCGACCCGAAATACGACACTGGGCTGGTCTGCGGCGGAACGCTGGAACTTTTTGTCGAGCCGATTTTGCCGCCGGCCGATCTTCTCATTTTCGGCGCCGGGCACGTAGCTACAAGCCTTTATAAGGTAGCCAGAATCGCCGGATTCGACGTTACTGTGATTGACGACCGCGAAGCCTATGCCAACCGCGAACGCTTTCCCGACGCGCATGAGGTAATCTGCGAAGATTTTGAAAAGGCGGCAGCGCGGCTGACGGCAGGCGAGTCGTCCTACATCGTGATCGTCACGCGCGGGCACCGCGACGATATGCGAATGCTGCGCTGGGCGGTGCAGACGCAGGCACGGTATGTCGGAATGATTGGGTCGAAGCGAAAGACCATCACTATTTTCAAAGAGCTGCAACAGGAAGGGCTGCCAGCGCATCTGTTCGAGCGCGTGCATGCGCCCATCGGTCTGGATATTGGGGCGATTACGCCGGAAGAAATTGCGGTTTCAATTACGGCAGAGTTGATCGCGAAACGGCGGAAGGTAGAGCGCGATCTCCCGCACATGAGCTGGTTCCACCGAGGCGAGCGCGACGCGGAAGTTGAGCCGAAAGCTTAGATCATCTTAACCGCCGAGACGCGGAGTTCGCCAAGAAATGCTTTGGCAAAAGGCTGCGGAGGCCGTTGGCAAATCGCTCCGTCGGCGGAGTCGTTCGTTGGGTAAATCGTTCCTTCAGCAAATCATTCCTTCCGCAAGTCATTCCTTCCGGTTTTTCTCGGCGTTCTTGGCGTCTCGGCGGTTAAGATTTCAGTATGGCGAAGGAAATCGAAATCAAATTTCGAATCGCAGATCTGCCTGCGATCACACGAGCGCTAAAGCGAGCCGGTTTCAAGCAGGTGACGAGATCCACCCACGAAATGAATTCCCTGTATGACATGCCTGGCCAGAAGTTGCGTAAGCGTGGCGATATGCTTCGTCTGCGAAAGTATGGCGACAAATGGATGCTGACGCACAAAGCGAAAAGCAAACAGGGTCGCCACAAAACGCGCGTGGAGCTGGAGACGCCTGTAGAGAACGGACACCAGATGGACGCGATTTTGCGCACGCTTGGGTTCGAGCCCAGCTTTCGTTATGAAAAATATCGCGCCGAGTGGAGCGACAGCTGGGGCCACGTTGTGCTGGATGAAACTCCAATTGGGAATTTCGGAGAGATCGAAGGGACGCCGCGCTGGATCGACCGCACGGCGCGGGCGCTCGGAGTTGCGCGAGCCGATTACATCACCGAGACCTATGCTCCGATGTTCTTTGCCTGGAAGCGGCGCACGGGAAGCAAGGCGGAGGAGATGACCTTTCGGGCGGTTGGAGTACGCAAAAAGTCCTCAGCATAAACCCGGAACAATTCGCAAGCCGGTCGCAGGCCGTTTAGAACGTCGAACATGCCACCCAACGCAATCGAACACTCCTCATACAACGTGGGCAAAGCGTTCGTGGGAGTGATGTGCGTGTTCTTTTGGATGTTCGTGTTCCCTCGCTTGCGGTTGCTTTTCGTTTAAGTAGCTCTCGTAGCCCACCGCGGCAAAATAGATGGCCTGATCAAAGAAGGTGTCGAGCAAGCGCAAGAGTTCGAAACCGCCCAGTATCTCGAGCGGTCTTTCACGCATGCCTTCGAGCTCGAGAAAATCCCAGAGATTTTCTTCGGTCAGCATCAGAGCCCAGCAGAGCGAGCTCAGCGAAACGCCTTGTTCGGCGCGGCGCCTGCCGATTTGCTTGAAGACAGCCTCGATGTCGACTTCGGTTTTGGTCAGGATCCAGTCGCTGAGGTTGTGATAGACTTCGCGGGCGCGGTCGCGAACTTCCTGCGGCGAAACGCGTTTGAAATCGGCGGCGCGACTGGAGCGCTCGACCTTGCGCACGAGACTTTCAGCAAGTTTTTCGGAATGAGCTTCGATGAGATGAACAAGACGAAGAGCGATCATACAGAACCTCCTCGTAGTAGCACCTAACCTTATTGTAGTCCTGGGTGCAAGATGCGGAGCGCGAAAACTTTCGCCGAGGACTCGAGTGTCGGTGCGCTGACCGCTAGGCGCCACAGCATTTTTTGTACTTTTTGCCGCTGCCGCAGGGGCAAGGATCATTGCGTCCTACCTTTGCTCCCGAGCGAATCACTTGTTGCACTTGCATGTCTCCGGCGCCAGCCATGCGGGCTTGCTCCAGCTCTTTCTTTTTCTTGCGCTGGAAGGCTTCTTCGATTTCGTCGACTGAAGTTGCGACCTGGCGCGCGGGGCGTCCGTTGCCGCCTCGGCCACCGGTGATAACGGCGGGCGCGCCGGCATTGGGCCGCGGCGCAGAGCCATCGTTTGCAGGACCATCGTTAGCGCTGCCTCCACTGCCCGCGCGCATTGCGAACTCCGGCGGACGCTCCATGATCTGCATCAGGTAGAGGTAACGCACCGTTTCTTCCTGGAAGCGCTGCATCATGGCTTCGAACATGTCGTAGGATTCGCGTTTGTATTCGACCAGCGGATCGTGCTGTCCGTAGCCGCGCAGGTTGATGCCCTCTTTCAGGTGGTCCATCGAGAGCAGGTGATCTTTCCACTGCGTGTCGATCACGCTCAACATGATCATGCGCTCGTGATAGCGCATGGCTTCGGCGCCGATTAATTTTTCCTTCGCATCGTAACGTTCTTTCAGTTTGTCGAAGATGGCATCGCCCAACTCCTGGCGATTCATGTCCTCAGGCTTCAGGCCTTCGGCGTAGATGTCGACGCCAAAACGAGTGAAGATCGCGTCTTTCAGAGCTTTGAAGTCCCAATTGTCGATGTGCTCTTTCGCCGGACAGTGCTGATCGAGGATGTCGCCGAGAATTCCTGAAACATAATCTTCGACGATCAGATCTTTCTGATCGAGTCCTTCGAGCAAGCGGCGGCGCAGGCCGTAAACGGCTTCGCGCTGCTTGTTCATCACGTCGTCGTATTCGAGCAGATGTTTGCGGGCCTCGAAGTTCTGCGCTTCAACGGCTTTCTGCGCAGCTTCGATGCGGCGCGTGATCATGCGCGATTCGATGGGAACGCCTTCTTCCATGCCCAGGCGTTGCAGCAGGTTCGAAACCCACTCCTTGGCGAAGATGCGCATCAAGTCGTCTTCGAGTGAGAGATAAAAACGCGACGAGCCGGGATCGCCCTGGCGGCCGGCACGTCCGCGAAGCTGATTATCGATGCGGCGCGCTTCGTGGCGTTCGGTTCCGAAGATGTGCAGGCCGCCGGCCTCGATCACCTGCTGGTGCTCCTCGTCGGTATCTTTTTTGTGGCGGGCAAAAATCTCGTTCCATTCATTGGTCGGAACGCCGTACTCGTTTCCGGCGTAGTACCAGACCGTGCGATTCGGGTCGTCGGCGTCAGCGGCGATCTTGCCCTGGGCGGCGCGCAACGGCTGCGCGATTCCTTTCTTCACGCACTCCTGCTTGGCCATGAATTCGGCGTTGCCGCCGAGCAGAATGTCGGTGCCGCGGCCGGCCATGTTGGTGGCGATGGTGATCGCGCCTTTGCGTCCGGCTTGTGCCACGATTTCAGCCTCACGCTCGTGGTGTTTGGCGTTCAAAACCACGTGCGTCTTGATGCCCTTCTTTTTCAGCAGGTCGTCAAGCCGTTCCGACTTTTCAATTGAGGTCGTGCCTACCAGCACTGGCTGGCCGCTCTCGTGCAACCTCTGAATTTCATCGGCTGCGGCAAAATATTTTTCCTTCTCCGTGCGGTAGACGATGTCCGGATTCTCTTTGCGCAGCAGCGGACGATTGGTGGGAATCACCAGCACTTCGAGGCGGTAAATCTTTTCGAACTCCGGCGCTTCGGTTTCCGCCGTACCCGTCATGCCGGCAAGCTTTTTGTACATGCGGAAATAATTCTGGAACGTGATGGTGGCGAGCGTTTGATTCTCGCGCTCGATCTTCACATTCTCTTTGGCTTCGATCGCCTGATGCAATCCATCGGACCAGCGGCGGCCGGGCATGAGACGCCCCGTGAATTCATCGACGATGATCACTTCCCCGTCTTTGACTACGTATTCGACGTCTTTCTTATAAAGCGCATGCGCCTTGACCGCGGTTTCGACGTGATGTTTCAGCGCCCAGTTTTCGGGATCGGCGATGTTGCCGATACCGAGCAACTTTTCTACTTTTTCCCATCCTTCATCACTGACCGTAATGTTGCGGTGCTTTTCATCGACCACGTAGTCGCCAGTGAGGACCTTGGGCTCGCCCGGCAGCGTATCGATCTCCTCGCCTTTTTCAAGTTTGGGGATGATGCGATTGACCTTGTAATACTTGTCGGTCGATTCTTCGCTGGCGCCGGAAATAATCAGCGGGGTGCGGGCTTCGTCGATGAGGATGGAATCGACTTCATCGACGATGGCGAAGTTGTGCATGCGCTGCACGCAATCGCGCAGGTCGAACTTCATGTTGTCGCGCAGATAGTCGAATCCGAATTCGTTGTTGGTGCCGTAGGTGACATCGGCGGCGTAAGCGGCGCGACGCTCGGTGTCGTCGAGATCGTGAACGATGACGCCCACCGTAAGGCCGAGAAAGCCGTAGAGCTTGCCCATCCATTCGGAGTCGCGCTTGGCGAGATAATCGTTGACCGTCACGACGTGCACACCGCGACCGCTCAGCGCGTTCAAGTAAACTGGCAGCGTCGCGACCAGCGTTTTGCCCTCGCCGGTTTTCATTTCGGCGATTTTGCCTTCGTGCAGAACCATGCCGCCGATCAGCTGCACATCGAAGTGCCGCATGTTGAGGACACGCTTGCCGGCTTCGCGGGCGACGGCAAAAGCCTCTTCCAGCAGTTCATCGAGAACGGTTTTAAGAGCCTCGCCGCGTTGATCTTCGATTTCCTTCTGACGGTCGAAGTCGGCTTCGGGGTCATCGGGAATGGAGTTGAGCCTCTCCTGAATTTTTGCCCGAAATTCGGCCGTTTTGGCGCGCAACTGGTCGTCGGAGAGCTTTTGCATCTCCGCTTCGAGCGCATTGATCGCAGCCACGCGAGGCTGCAGGCGCTTGATTTCGCGCTCGTTCTTGGTGCCAAAAATCTTGCCTAATAAGGTGTTGATCAAAACAGAAATCCTTCAGAGCAAACGCGCCGGGCGTATCAGTATGAGCCTAGCACATTAGATGCGGGAGCAATGATAACGATGAAGAACGGCGGTGTCTGAAATAACGGGACACGCGTCTTAAGACACTACCGGAGAACGGCGCCGCGATCCGCAGCGGATGCGTTATGGTTAGAGAAACGGGTTCTGCACGACCAGACCGCCGAAGCGCTGGCCATGCTGGAGGTCTTCACTGTATAGAATCTTGCATCCGCCTTGCAGCGCCGCGGCGACGATCAGCGAATCGTACCAATCCAGTCGATGCCCAGACTGAAGTCTTAAGGCTTCCACGAAGAGCGCGGGCGATGAGGACACGACCATCATCGGAAAAAGCGTCGCAAGAACGAATGCCTCCAAATCCAATCCTGTAATTGCCTCGCGGAAGCGTCGCTGGGCGACGTTGATGAATTCCTGAACGACCTGATAGCTTACGACGCCCAATTTCTCGGCCACGCCGTCGGTGATCAGTTGTTGCGCGATGCGGGCTTTTTCGGGAGAAGAGTGACTAAGGGCATAGATGACGACGTTTGTGTCCAGAAACGACCTAACGTTCATTCATCTCATCCCGGGTGAGTTTTCGCCCCGCATCCACGTACTTCAACCTGTCAAACAATGCTTTGATTTCCTCGCGTGTGGGGCGACGGGAACTGTACTGCTCCAGCCACTCCCGAAAGGCATCGTTGAGCGTTCTGTGCTCGCTGCGAGCAACCTCTCGAGCTTGTTCAATTTTGGCTTCGTCAGCGCTGAAGGTGATGTTCTTCATGCACGACTATAGTGTACACGAACCTCGTGCGATTGTCAGCTTATTCCAAAGAGAGCGGCTGCCTTAGGCCACGGCTTGGCGATTCAGACAAATATCTGCAAATTAATGACTTACGGCTATAGACCGGCTTATGGCTTAAACACCCAAAAATCGCTCAACGACCCGTTGTCGCCCAATGAATCGAAGCCCACGCCGCCGAAGAGCCAGAAATTCCCGGCTGCATCAGTCCACGTAGCGCCGAGGGTTCGTGCACCGGGAATGTTGCTGGTTGCAGCCTGTCCCAGATTGCCGTACGCCCCGATTTGGCCATTTACGTTCGAGCCATCGACCCAAGTCCACTGGCCCGAGCTATATTCCCACAAGTCATTGAGCCATCCGCTGCCTTTTCCAGTCGAGTCGTAACCTACGCCGCCGAAAAGCCACAGGTTTCCCGAGCTATCGCTCCAACTGAAAGCGCCGTTCCGGGCGCCGGGAACGTTGCCGGCTGCGGCCATTTCCTGGGTACCGTAAACTCCTGCCTGGCCGCTCGCGTCGGACCCGTTGACCCATGTCCATTGGCCTGCGCTGTACTCCCACAAATCATTGAGATCTCCGTTCGTTCCGCTTGAGTCGTAACCAGAGCCACCGAACAGCCAGAAATCTCCCGACTTATCAATCCAGCTCACGGAATAGAATCGCCCTCCCGGAATATTGCCAGCGGCTGCCATCCCGAGTGTGCCGTACGTTCCCGGCTGGTTTGCTAAGTCCGATCCATTCACCCATGTCCACTCGCCGGCGCTGTACTTCCACAGGTCGTTCAGACTTCCCGAATCCCCTGGTAGTGCGGCACCATTGCCTCCAAACAGCCAAAAGTTCCCCGAGCCATCGGTCCAGCTAACCGCTCCATATCGCGCACCGGGAATGTTGCCCGATGCGGGCGTTCCCAGTGTGCCGTATGTGCCGGGCGATCCGGTCAGGTTTGAGCCGCCCATCCACGTCCACTCTCCGACGGTCATTTGCTGGCCCGGCGGCGCCGGAGTGTATTCCCACAGGTCGTTGAGAACGCCGGCTGCTCCCGACACGCTGGCGTACCCATAACCGCCGAAAAGCCATAAATTCCCGGCAGCGTCAGACCAACTGACACCACCCCACCGCGCCCCAGGGACATTACTTAGAGCCGCCGTGCCCTGCGTCCCGTAGGTGCCCGGCTGGCCACCGATGTTCAATCCGCTCATCCATGTCCACTCGCCGTCGCTGTATTCCCATAGATCGTTCAAAAAATTGACATTCCCCTTGGAGTCGTATCCGTATCCGCCAAACAGCCACAGATTGCCGGATTTATCGGTCCAGGTAATGGCACTCTGCCGCGCTCCGGGAGCATTGGCGGAACTGGCCGTCCCCTCCGTCCCGTAAGTTCCCACTTGGTCGTCGATATTCGAGCCATTCGCCCAGGTCCATTCGTCCTGCGTTTTCGGTGCGGTCGCGCTGCTGCCGCTGCCGCACGCCGCAAAACAGAGCGCTATTGCCACCGTTATCAAAATAAGTATGGCTGCCTTCATCCCGTCGATCGTCATCCCGTCCTTCATCCCGGGTCTCCACTTTTGAAATCGAAATTCCGACAGGCGGATTCTAAACGACTTCGGCTTGATCGGAGCCGCCGCCGCCATCAATTTCAAAATCTTAACGAACCGTTAACAATTCCAATTTCCTGTAAGATTTTCTGCGAACTTTTTCTGCGAGCTTTTTCTGAGACCTATGGCGACGTTCTATCAGCGAATTCAGGAGTCAGCGCGGAAGTTCCCCGATAACGTTGCCCTTGAAATTCAGCGCGAGCAGACGGTGGAACGTGTCACATTCGCGGAACTCACTCGCATGTCGGAGAGCGTTGCCAACTGGCTCTCTACGCGAGTCTCGCGTGATGCGCGCGTGGCGATTCTGGCGGCGAACCATCCGCGGTGGGTCGAGACATATTTGGGAATCATTGCCGCCGGCCGAACTGCCGTACCGCTCGACACAGCTTTTAACGCCGGGCAGGTGAAGAAGTTGTTGACCGACAGCGGAGCTTCATTTTTGTTCTGCGACGCGAAGCACCTTCCGGTGGCGGGCGAAGCCGTCAAAGACATGAATGTCGGTCTGGTGATGACCTCGGCGGCAAGCGAACAGAATCTTGCTCCGAACAAGGCTGAAGCATTCAACCTGGTCGGTGACCTCGATTCGATCTTCAAGGCTGGCCCAGCCGGCTTTCAGCCGGTGATTCCCGACGATGGCGATCTCGCGGCCCTCCTCTACACCTCCGGCACCACGGCTGACCCGAAGGGCGTCATGCTCACCCATGCCAATCTGGTGGGCGAGGCGAACGCGGTTTTCGGACTCTTGCAGATCGGCCCTGAGGATGCTCTGCTCGGCATTCTGCCCATGTTTCATGTGTTGGCGCAGATGGCGAATCTTTTTCTACCTCTATTCAATGGCGCGCGCGTCGTTTATCTCGAAACGCTGAACACCACCGAACTTCTGCGCGCTTTGCAGGAGCGCGACATCACTGCGTTCTGCGTCGTGCCGCAGTTTTTCTATCTCATTCACGAGAAGATTTTCAAAGAGCTGAGCAAACGCGGCAAGTTTACGCTGCGCTTGGTGCGCGCGCTGATGGCTTTGAACCGCTGCTTGCGCCGGGCTGGCATCAACGCCGGCAAAACATACTTCGGCAAGATTCACGCGACCTTCGGCATGCGCATGAGATACCTGGTCACCGGCGGCTCGCGATTCGATCCCGCGATCGCCCGCGACTTCTATTCCTTTGGCATCGACGTTCTCAACGCCTACGGACTGACCGAGACGACCGGTGGCGCGTTTCTCAACCCTCCCGGCCGCATTGTTTTTGGTTCGGTTGGACCGCCGCTTCCGGGAGTGGAAGCGAGGATCGTCGATCCAAAGCCGGTCGAGGAAGGTG
The DNA here is from genome assembly GCA_030038475.1 of Terriglobales bacterium. GTDB lineage: Bacteria > Acidobacteriota > Terriglobia > Terriglobales > Acidobacteriaceae > Acidiflorens. Next base: position 21,552 of record JASHOU010000003.1, read on the forward strand.
CGCCACCCACGGGCGAGATTGCGATTCGCGGCGCAATCGTGATGAAGGGATATTGGAATCGTCCCGAGGCAACGGCGGATGTGCTGCGCGAGAGTTGGCTCTACACCGGCGATCTCGGCTATTTCGATTCTGGCGGCAATCTGTTTATCACCGGCCGGCGCAAAGAAATCATTGTTCTCGCCAACGGCAAAAACATCTACCCCGAAGAGATCGAGGCGCATTATCTTCAGTCTCCATTCGTCAAAGAGATCTGCGTCATGGCGCTCGAAGCGCGCCCAGGCGATCCGACGTCCGAACGGCTTCATGCCGTGGTCGTGCCCAACTTCGAACGGCTGCGCGAGCGCAAGATCGTCAACTCCAAAGAGGCAATTCGTCTCGACATCGAAGCGCTCTCTCACAAGATCGCTTCGACCAAACGCATCGGCAGCTACGACATTTGGCAGGATGATCTGCCGCGCACCACAACTCGCAAGCTGAAACGCTTCCAGATTGAAAAGAAAGTTCGCGAACGGAAACAAAACGGTCGCGAGGATTCGGACATCGGCACCGACAAGCCGCTCACTGCTGATGAGCAGCAGTGGCTCGAGCGGGAGGACGTAAAGCGCGCACTCGCGATCATTCATGGGTCTTTGCACGAGTCGTTACAAGGGTCTGGGCGAGGGCAAGTCGAAGCCATTCGACCGGCTTGGAATCTCGAACTTGATCTGGGACTCGACTCCATGCAGCGCATCGAACTGCTGACCGCGCTCGAACAGCATCTGGGCGGCGACGTGCCCGAGTCGCGCCTGGCAGAAATTTATTCAGTGCGCGACCTCGTCGATGCCGTAATGGCGAGCGCTGGTCGCGTTGAAGGCCAGGCCAAAGCGGCGGAACCGCCGTGGTCGACAATTTTGAGTGAGCCGGTCAGCGATCCCGAGGTTCTGGCGCTGGCGCGGCATAATATTTTTGCCGAAGTGTTTTTCTTTCTGCTGGGAAGATTGATCTATTTGTTCGCTCTCGATCGCTTTCACCTGAAAATACGCGGTTTGGAGAATCTGCCGGAAAAAGGCCCCTATCTGATCTGTCCGAATCACCAGAGTTATTTCGATCCGATCGTAATGGCTGCGGGGCTGCCCTGGCGTCTGTTCCACGACACTTTCGCTCTGGGCACGAGCGACATTTTCGGCAAAGGATTCATGCGGCGGCTGGCGCGATGGCTGCGCGTGGTCATGCTCGATCCCGACGCGAACCTTGTGCCCGCGATGCGCGCCGGCGCCTTTGGCCTCACGCAAGGACGCATTCTCATGCTCTATCCGGAAGGTGAGCGCACCAACGATGGCACGCCGCGCGTGTTCCGCAAAGGCGCAGCCATTCTCTCCATTCACACGCAAGCGCCGATTGTTCCGGTCGCGATCGAAGGCTTCTATGACGCCTGGCCGCGCCATAAACGGTTTCCGAGGTTCGCCAATCTGCAGCTCGTGTTCGGCAAGCCAATTCAACCGCCGCCGCTGAGCGAGGCCAGCGAGGCCGCATACGAGGAGCTGACTGCGGAGTTGAAATCCAGAGTCGTGGCAATGTGGCGGGAGTTGCGAGGGGCAAGCTCATAGACGTCGGAGAGCGTGAAGAAAGTCGGCTAGCGATCGCCGGAATACAGATTCAACTGGTTCTTCTGCAGGAATTGCAGTTTTTCAAGGAGTTGGGTCCGTCTCGGGTTGGGATACGCCGGGAACCCCGTAATATGATCGCAGTAATAGATATTGCCCGTTTGCAGAATGCACGTCTTCCACGCTCGTTTTCCGGCGCGCACAACTTCAGGGGAATACCCGTTGGGTATCCGCGCCGTGCCCGGGATAAGTACTATCGCAAAAAGGCCGGCCAGCGCCGCGCGCCATTGGCTTTTCCGCCAAGTGAGGAAATGGAAATAAACTGCCAGGAATGCCGGCACCAGCAAGCCCATGTAGCGCGAGAATTGCGCTGCCTCAGGCATGCCCAGGCATACTCTGCCAGCGGCCGCGTTGGCAGCAAAGAGGAGCGAGAAACTTAACAGAATAACAATCGTCAGATCGGCAGCCCGCCATTCCCGGCCACGCCACAAACGAACACCATGCCAGACCAGGATTGCCAATGCCGCGAACGCCAAGAAACTTCCGACCAACGACGCCGGCAGCACTGCCCGCAGTCCAAGAAAGTAGGACATCATGAGACTTACGAACCACAAGTAGTGCAAAGGATGGGCATCGGGAATATGACAACTTACAGCCGGATCCCAGCGATAGTGATAGAAGAAACTGCCCAGTGATGCGATTGCGAGCAAAAGCGCCACGGCGGGAAGCCTGGAGGATTCATCTTCCGCTCGAATCGCGCGTCTCAGGTCGAACAAAAGAACACCGATGCTAACTACTCCCATGAAAAGACCGAACCCGGTGTAGATCAGCAGGAAGTTGAGCATGAGAACGGCGCCATATCGCGCAATAGGCTTGGGAATCATCCACGCCAGGCAGTAAAGCATAAGGAGAAGCTCTGGAAACGCGGAATACGAGGGGTTCTCCTCGCCCACCAAAGCTTCCATCTGCGCAAATGTCAGGAACAGGCAAGGGATCGCGCAATCGCTGTAGCCCAGTTGGCCAAGCAGCTTGCGCTTCAAATGCAACGCGACTACGGCCGACGCCAGCAATGCCCCCACCATGAACAGCGCTTCGGCTTCGGAATTCCACCGGGTCCACTGCAACACAAACTTGTCGAGCACCAGTCCAATGCCTTCCCGGTGCGGCGAATGCTCCCAGGTGAAAATTTGCCAGAGCGAAGCATAGTTGAAAAGAGGCGTGTAAAAGTCCCATTGGTCCCAATAGATGAGGTTGACCGAATAGTGACGAACCGCTAGCACTAGTCTGGCTGAGGTGACCAGGAAAACCGTCAATACGGCGATGACAATGACGGGTAAGCGAAAACCGCGGCGAGTCGAAGAGACAGCTTGCGCGTCAGTTTCCGGTTTGATGGTGTGAACTTCGACGGTGTGAACTTTGACAGTGTGAACCATGTCGATTGCGTGTGGATTCTCGCGAGTCCGATTCTCCAGCCTCGGATCGTAGCGGGTAACGCGCTAATGTCATGTTCAAACAACGGTGCATGCGAGCAAAGTTACGGGCGTAATGGCTTTTTCAGAAGACGCGGAGAAACGTATCCCGCTCAGTCTGCGTTTGGGAGATCTAGTCCGACCGGAAAAAGCCGAGTGATTGAAAGCGTGCACGCGAGAGATCACTTCGCTCGAGGATGCGTCTGATCGTAAACGTTCATCACATGCTTGACTGAGAGCTGAGTATAGCGCTGCGTGGTCGCCAAGCGCTCGTGGCCCAACAATTCCTGGATGGCGCGCAGATCCGCTCCCTCTTCGAGCATGTGCGTGCCGAAGGCGTGGCGCAGAGTGTGCGGATGAACTTCGGGCGACAAGCCTTTGGCAACAGAAATGCGCTTGACGATACGCCCCACGCTGCGCGTGGTAAGCCTTCCGCCGCGTTGGTTGATCAGCAGCGCGGACGTGCACGTGCTCGTCGCGGAGGTTCTATTCTGTGTCGCCTTCAGCGTGGCTAGCAACTGCTGTCGCCACGGCAGGTAAACCGAAAGCGCCGCAAGTACGGAAGCTCCGAACGGAACGTAGCGCTCTTTTTTACCTTTTCCGCGAATCAGAATCGCTTCATTGCTCAGGCTGATGTCGTTGAGGTCGATGCCAACCAGCTCCGAATTGCGAATTCCGCAGCCGTAGAGCAGCTCAAACATCAGACGATCGCGCTCGGGGAACGATGCCACCTCCGGCATTTTGCCCTCGAGAACCGAATTCATCTCCTCAATGGTGGGAACGCGCGGCAGTTTTTTGGGCAGCCGCGGCGTCGAAATCAGCTTCGCCGGATTCTGCTCGACCACGCCCTCTTGCGCCAGCCAGCGATACAGCGACCGTACCGCAGCCAGCGCTCGCGCGACCGACGTTTTGCTCAATCCTTTGTCGTAGAGATGCGAAAGAAAACCGCGGATGGCAATGTGGTCAATCGTTTTCCAATCGCTGGCTCCGATATACGCGGCAAAACAGTCGAGATCGCCAGCGTAGGCTTTGATCGTGTGCTTGGAGGCGTTGCGCCGGCCCAAGTGCCGCAGGAAATCGTCGATGGCGCGTTCGACGAGAGTTCGTGCGTTCAGGGTGCGCGAGCTCGCGGTGCGAGAGTCTTTCGCAGCTGTGCTCATGGCAATTTGTAATTTGCAATTTGTAATTGGTAATCGAAAAATCCAAAGTCGTACGCGACAACTTTGCCGCCGCCCTTTGGTTTCCAATTACCAATTGCAAATTACAAATTGGCCCTCGCCTTGGCCCTGGGATGATGCTTCGCGTACACGCTCTTCAGCCGGTCGAGAGCAACGTGCGTATAAATCTGTGTCGTCGAGATATCGGCATGGCCGAGGATGGTCTGCACGGTGCGCAGGTCGGCGCCGTTCTCCACCATGTGGGTTGCGCACGAGTGTCGCAGCATGTGCGGACTGGCATGGCGTCCCGTGGCCAACGCTGCTTTGCCTACCAACTGCCAGACGCGCTGCCGGGTCAACCGCCGTCCTCCTGTTCCCAGAAACAGGAGCGGCGAACTTCTCTTCTTCGCGATCGCGCCTCTGCCGTCTTTCAAGTATCGTTGAAGCGCCTGCTGGGCGGGCACTCCAAGCGGAACCATGCGTTCTTTGTCGCCTTTGCCGCGCACCAGAATATATCCCATGTCGAGCTTCAAATCTTCCAGCCGCGCGTCGGCCACTTCAGAAACACGAACGCCTCCGGCATAAAGCAATTCGAGCATAGCTCGGTCGCGCAGCCAAAGCGCCTGCGCCCGCACTGTTTCATTGCCGGGCAGCTTCTCTGCAAGCATCGTTTCTGCGAGCGTTTTTTCGGATAGCTTCGCCCCGCCCAGCTTTGTTCCGGCCAGCATGGCCGCGACTTCATCGCGGCTCAGCGCCTTGGGCAAAACTTTCCATTGTTTGGGCGAATCGATATTCAGGGTCGGATCTTTGTCGATCTTGCGATCGAGCAGCAGATGCCGGTAAAGATGCCGTATCGCCGACAGCTTGCGTCCCACCGAGCGTCCGTCCATGCCGTTCGAAAACAATTCGTGAATATATTCGCGCATATCGTCGCGCTGCGCTCCGGTCAGTTCCAGCCCGCGCTTTTCCAGGAACTCCGCAAACTGCGCCAGATCGCTGGCGTAAGCGGCAATCGTCAACTTCGCTGAGCCACGTTCCACGCGCAGATAGTCGCGAAACGAGTCCAGCGTGTGCGTGTTGATCTCGGAAGGCACGAAACGAGTATCCGGCCTCCGACCGGAACCCGAAAAGTAACGAGCAGGATACGGGTCGGATGGAGAAGAACCGAGATTTCTTAGTTCTTGTCAAAGACTCGCCAAACCGACACCCGTCACCTCGTATTCCACTGCGACCAGATATAAGCCGCTGGCGGGCGCGGTCGGCCCGGCCGCGGTACGATCCCGCGCTGCCAGAATGCGGCGCAAATCTTCTACGCTCACCGTTCTCTTCCCAACCAGCAGGAATGTGCCCACCAGATTCCGCACCATGTGATGGAGAAATCCGCTGCCGCGAACCGTATAGGTCAGCTCTTCGCCTTCGCGCGTCCACAAAGAGGAAAAGATGGTTCGGACGTTTATCGGTTGAGCATTCGACTCGTCAGCGTCCGTGCCGTCGTCATGATTCTTCGAAATATTCCTCCCACCCGTCATCCTTTCCACGCGCTTCGGATCTACCGCTGCGAACGAGGCAAAATCATGCTCACCCTCAACCACGCCGGCGGCTGCCATCATCGCCGATTCGTCCAGCGGATAAGGGTAATGCCAAACGTAGCGCACGAGGAACGGCGGACAGACGGCTCCGCGGTAAATGCGATAGCGATAAGTTTTGGCGCGCGCCGATTTGCGCGCGTGAAAATCAGGCGCAGCCTCGGCTACCTGCAGCACGCGAATTGAAGCCGGCAGAATGTCGTTCAACGCCCGCACCCAGTTTTCAACTGGAATGGCGGAGGCGGTCACGAAGCTGGCCACCTGCGCCAGCGCATGCACGCCCGCGTCGGTGCGGCCGGAGCCCTGGGGCAGTACATTTTCCCCGGTCAACCGTCCAATGGCTGAGGCGAGCACACCTTGTACCGTCGTTCGGCCAGGCTGCACCTGCCAGCCGGCAAATTCGGAGCCGTCATAAGTAAGGATCAGTTTGAGATTGCGCACGTGTTTATTCGAATTCCGCGCAGCGGGAACGCTTATTTACTCTTCGCGAGCTCTGCCGCGGCGCCCGCCGAAGAGGTGTCCTTCTTGTATCCGCGGCGCGACAATGCGTCAGCTATACTATTTCACTTACGATCCAATTATTCACGAGCTATGCGTACAAAAGAATGCGTTTCCTCGCCGGAGGCGAGGTTTTCGCGGAGATTGCAAGGAACTCTTGCCCGTCTTTCTGCGTATTAACTGAGTGCCAGCGGAAGTGTGAACTACCGGATCCGTGCCAACTGATCGCGATCGCTTGAGCCGGTCGCCAGAGCCGATCGAATCGTCAGACTTTGATCCATTGGAGATGATGCGAATGCAAAGTTCTTCACCGTCGAACGTCTTTCAGCAAACTGCCGTTTCGCTTTTTTTTGTCGCAGCCATGGCCGCTTCCGTCTGGGCGCAGGATGCCGCGCCGGTTCCGACCGCGCCTTCGGCCCAGGTGCCGGTGCAAAGTGCTGTGTCGTCGTCGCAGCCGTTTAATGTGCAGGAGTATGCCAAACCCCGCTCGCACTTCCCCAATCTGATCGCTCCTTACCAGGCACGGCATGTGGAACCGCCAAATCTCTCGAATACGCCGCGCATCGACCAGTTCATGCGCGACGGCAAACTTTATATCTCCATGAATGACGCGATCGCGCTGGCGCTCGAAAATAACCTTGACATTGCTATTGCGCGCTACAACCTGAACATCGCGGATACCGATGTTTGGCGCGCGAAAGCAGGAGCGGCGACACTCGGCGTGAATAGCGGCGTCGTGCAGAACACGCCCGGTGGCGGTGTAGGCGGACTTGGAACGCAGGTCGGTTCCGGCCAGGGCGGCACTTCTGTCGCAGCCGGCGGCGCCGGAGCAGGCTCAGGCGGCTTGGTAGTATCGACCCTCGGCAGCGGTTCGCCCCTTACGAGTTTTGACCCAATTTTGACTAGCACCTTGCAGAATGATCACGACAAGCTCAACTGCACGACTCCTTTTTGCGGGGATGTTCAAAATACGGCCACGGCGAATTTTACCTATACCCAAGGATTTCAGTGGGGCACGAATTTAAGCGTCGGCTTCACCAATGCCCGCCAAACATCGAATAATCCCTACAACCTCCTGAGTCCCAGTATCACTTCCGGCTTTCAATTCAAGCTCACGCAGCACCTGCTGCAGGGTTTCGGATTTGCGGCCAACGATCGCTACATTCGCATCGCGAAAAACAATCGTGAGATTTCCGACGTCGCATTCCGGCTGCAAACGATCACCACCGTCGACCAGATCGAGAACATGTACTGGGACCTGGTTTACGCCTACGAAAACGTCAGAGTGCAAAAAGAACAGCTGGCCTTTGCCCAGAAGACTCTTTCCGATAACAAAAAGCAGGTCGAGATCGGAACGCTGGCGCCGATCGAAGTGGTTCGCGCCCAAAGCACGGTAGCTAGCGATCAGCAGACGCTGACGGTCGCACAGACGAACCTGCAACTCGAACAGCTCCTCATGAAAAACGCGCTGAGCCGCACCCTGGTGGATCCCGTGCTCGCCGACGCTGAAGTGATTCCGACTTCGACCATGGAACTTCCGGCGCAGGAACCGGTGATTCCGACGCAGGATCTGGTGGACCAGGCGCTCGGTCATCGCCCCGATTTAGCCGAAGCGCGCATCAATCTGACCAATACCGAGATCAGCAACAAGGCCATTCGAAACGCCCTGCTGCCAACCGTGGATCTTTTTGCCTATTACGGCGGCACCGGCCTCGGCGGAAATGAAAGTCCGTTTTTCGTGTGTTCTCCGGCGAACTACCTCAACAACCCATCATTTTGCGACGGGCAATTCGAGTCGTTCCCGAACACTTCCTATCCGAGCACACTGAATCAACTCGTCAACTCGACCGCCTCCGACAAGGGCGCGGGCATCACCGTGAACATTCCGCTTCGAAATCGTGTCGGGCAGGCCACGCAAGTACGCTCCGAGTTCGAATACCGGCAGGCGCAGCTGCGTCTTCAACAAATCGAAAACCAGGTCCGGATCGAGGTGCGCAACGCGCAATTCGGAGTGCAGCAGAATCGCGCCAGTGTCGATTCCGCCCAGGCCGCGGTCGATTTAGCGCGCCAGTCTTTGGACGCTGAGCAAAAAAAATATGCGCTCGGCGCTTCGACTTCGACTTTGGTCCTGCAGAACCAAGCAGCGCTTACTCAGGCCGAAGTGACGCTTGTCTCCGCCAAAGCTGCGTATGAAAAAGCGCAAGTCGAGTTGGATCGCGCGACTGGTTTGTTGCTTGATCACGCGGGCATCCTGATTGGCGACGCCGAGCGCGGCCAGGTTTCTCACATGCCGAATATTCCGCACATTGCGCCGATGCCCGCCGACCAGCAGACGTCGACGAACCCTCCGGCGCAGTAGTAGTCACGGTATTGCTCGACGCGCAACGGTCGGGACGATTGTCACTTTTGCAATCGCGCGCTGGACAGCGTGGCGTTCTGCGGGTTCGGCCGGTTGAACTTGAGCACAGTACCGGCGAGATAGTTCCAGCAAACGATCCAGGGCACAATGAAGGAGTAAAGCAATCGTGCAGCGATAGCGGATGGCGTGGCTACTTGCCGGAACCCCTGCCAATTCAGGCGAAGCGCAAAATAGATTTCCAGCACCAGCACGCCGAGCAACGCAATTGGCGTCCACGGCAGAAGCGCCAGCGCGGCTATCTCGGCAAGGCAGCGCGCCAGGTTTCTAACCAATCGAACTCTCCTGATTCCCGCCACGCCGTCTCCGAATTCATAGCGGGCTAACTGCACAATGGCGCTTTTCAACGAATGGCGGGGCCGGTAGAGGGCTTTTGCATTGCGGACGAACGCTGGCTTGCAAGCGCTCCGCGCGCGAAGATCGAATCCTGAGTCATCAATGTGAAGACTCGTCTCCGGAAATCCGCCAATCGATTTCCATAACCGCCGCGTAAAAGCCATCGACCGTGCGGTGCACGACTTGGTCTTCGCATCCAGAGTCAGGCTGACGCCCAAAAATGGCGCACAAGCGATATCCCAGAGGGTCCGATCTGCGGGATCGATGCAGGCGCCACCCAGCGCATACTCCGATTCGCCGGCGAGAATCGGGGCAGTCAAGTTTGCCAGCCAGTCCGGTGCGTAGACACAGCCGGCATCGGCACAAGCGATGACCTCAGAGGATGCCGCCGCAATAGCCACGTTGCGGCCGCGAGCGATGGGTCCCGGAGATACTTTCAGATTGCAGCTCTCATCGCGAATTGGTTTCAGAGCCGGATACCTCGACCGCGCCGCCTGCAACTTTTCCCAGGTGCCATCGGTAGAACCGCCGTCGACGATGACGATCTCTGCCGGAGTGACCGTCTGGCCAAACAGGCTGTCCATCATGGCATCGACATCGCCCGCCTCGTTCAGGACGGTGGAGATCACACTGATCGCAGGCATCTTACTGTTCATCAAATCGGAATTATCTATCGAAAATGCGAGTCGAAGGCGCTTAGTTACACAATGATTCCAGCCGTCGCACACGATTATACAGATCGTTTTGCACGTGAATCCGCGGCCTCCGAGTTCGCTGTTTTTGTTGTGCGATAATGTGCCACTCAGAGTTTGAAAACCATTCATGGGGCTTTCCGTCGCCATTGTTGCCTTCAACGAAGAACTTAATCTGGGCCGAACGCTGGCGAGCATTCGATGGGCCGATGAAATTGTCGTAGTCGATTCCGGTTCCACCGACCGCACCTGCGAAATCGCCCGCGAATTTGGCGCCCGCGTCATCCACGAACCCTGGCGGGGATACGTTGCGCAGAAAAATTACGCGCTCGAGCTCTGCACCCAGGACTGGATCCTTTCGCTCGACGCTGACGAAGAAGTTTCGCCGGGACTGGCGGACGAAATTCGCAACGCAGTCTCGAGTGGTCAATTCGCGGGCTACACCGTTCCGCGCCAAAATCTTTTTCTCGGGCGCTGGATGCGCCACGGCGGCTTCTACCCTGATCCGAAGTTGCGCCTTTTTCGGCGCGGCGACGGCTACTCCACCGGCTTCGACCCTCACGATCACTTCGAGTTAAGAAGTCAAGAGCCCGTTGGACGTTTTCACCACCCGCTTTTGCATTACACGTACCCCACATTGACTTTGTATCTGGAGCACATGAACCGCTACTCATCGCTCGGCGCGAAAATGGCTCTGGCCAAGGGGTATAGCCGTTTCAGTGCACTCAACATCGTAGTGCGGCCGCTCGCCACCTTTATCTACAACTACTTTTTCCGGCTCGGTTTTCTCGACGGGCGCGAAGGGCTGCTGCTTCACCTCTATCACGCAGGATACGTTTCGTGGAAATACGCCAAAGCCTGGGAGCTAGCGCGGCAAGAGAACGATCGCAGCAAAACGGCTTGAGATTTCTCGTCCAGCTCCCGCCTGAATCTTGGCAGCCGGGCCGGCTTTTTCTAAAGAACCGGAAAACGCATCACCGCTTTGTAATGCGCATCACGTCGTGCTTCACTTCCACACTACGTTGCGGGAAGCTCGATTCGATATACGACTTCACATCCCCGACAGTAGGAATGCCGTTTTCGCCGGAAAGACACCGCGCATCGTCAAGCAAAACCACATGCGGATAAGGATGGCTAAGGATCATCTCCAACTCCGCTGATAGCCGTTGCCTGTCTGTCTCCATGCCCACCCAGCCGTAATAACCAGCGTCAAGCCAGAAAAGCGCTGGAGCGCGCAACAGCCCGAGCACATCAGGCATCACCACGCGGCTGTCTCCGCAGAAGATTCGAATGTGTTGGTCGTTGGCGAACTTATGCCGAGCGCGCTCCGCCAGCTCGGGCGCGTATTCAATCGAATAGATACGCTCAAAATGGCGTTTCATAGCCGCGACCATTTCGCCGTAGTAAGTTCCAGTTTCAACCAACGTCGTCAGGCCGAATTTCTCGCTGTATTCCCGCACGACTTTCTGCTTCAGCAGGTGCGGAGATCGCGCCGGACGGCCGCGCAGAATCCAGTACCAATAATCGGGATAATGGCCAACCGCTTTGTACACGCCGTAAACGGGCGTGCGCTGCAACAACCGCCGAAACGCTTTCAGAATTTCCTCCGCCGAAGAAAGACCAGCATAGGTGCCCAAGAAAACCAGCGTCAAGCGCCGGCTCATTCCCCCCGCAGTTAGGAACGCGCTCCGAGCAAGGGTCGAAAGAGTGCTGCGGTGCGGAATTCGATCCTGACTACTCCCAACCGCTCGGTCGGTCGTGCCATTTTGCAGCCCGGCAGCGCTCCTCTATCATCAAAGGAGTGGTCACCGTGGGACATGAATGCCCGAGAATAAGCCAAAATCCAATCCTCGCAAGACCGTAACCGAGAACCCAGCCTCCGACATTTGTGACGGCCGCCATCCCGCCGAGTCTGAAAAAGAATGGGCCGAGAAGACACTCGCGCCCACGCTCGACAAAGCTCCCGAAAAGCCGATCGGCGCGGCCACCGGCACCAACCTCGACGAGCATGGCCACGCTCGTTTTAGCACGATCTCCAACGTTCCCATCCGCCGCCTTTACACGCAAGCCGATTTGCCCGCTGACTGGAACTACGATCAGTATCTCGGCTACCCCGGCCAACCGCCATACACGCGCGGCATTCACGCGACCGGCTACCGCGGCAAGCTGTGGACGATGCGCATGTTTTCCGGTTTCGCTTCACCCGAAGAAACGAACAAGCGCTACAAGTATCTGCTCGAGCACGGCGGCGGCGGACTCTCTGTCGCCTTCGACCTGCCAACGCTCATGGGTTACGACTCCGACCACCCCGCCAGCGAAGGCGAAGTCGGCAAATGCGGCGTGGCCATCGATTCGCTCGAAGACATGGAGATTCTCTTTGACGGCATCAACCTCGAGCAAACAACCACCTCGATGACCATCAACTCGCCGGCCAGTGTGCTCTGGGCCATGTATCTGGTGGTGGCCGAAGAGCAGGGCGCCGACTGGAAGAAAATCTCTGGCACCGTTCAGAACGACATCCTCAAGGAATATATCGCGCAGAAGGAATACATCTATCCGCCGGCGCCGTCGATGCGTCTGGTCGTAGATACCTTCGAGTTCGGCTCCGAATTCACGCCGCGATTCAACACCATTTCCATCAGTGGCTATCACATTCGCGAAGCTGGATCGACAGCGCTGCAGGAGCTCGCCTTTACCATCTACGATGGCGTCGAATATGTCGAGTGGGCGCGCCGCCGCGGACTAGATGTTGACGACTTCGGGCCGCGCCTCAGTTTCTTCTTCAATGCACACAACGACTTTTTCGAGGAAATCGCCAAATACCGCGCCGCGCGCAAGATCTGGTATCGCCTCATGAAAGACCGTTTCGGCGCGAAAAACGATCGCACGCGTCTGATGCGCTTCCACACTCAGACCGCGGGTGTGTCTCTCCCCGCACAGCAACCGATGAACAACATCGCACGCGTGGCATTACAGGCGCTGGCAGCGGTGCTCGGCGGCACGCAGTCGCTGCATACCGACGCCTACGACGAAGCGCTAGCCCTGCCAACTGCCGAAGCCGCGCGCATTGCCCTGCGCACACAGCAGATCATCGCGTTCGAGTCCGGCGTAGCGCAAACCGTCGATCCGCTCGGCGGCAGTTACTTCGTCGAGAAGCAAACTCTCGACATGGAAAAGGGCGCGTTTGATTACTTCGAGAAACTTGACCAGATGGGCGGAATGGTCAAAGCCATCGAGCGCGGATACCCACAGAAGGAAATTGCCGAGGCTAGTTATCAGTACCAGCGGGCGGTGGAAGCCAACGAAAAGATTACAGTTGGCGTCAATGATTTCGTGATCGAGGAAGAGTCACCCAACATCCTCTACATCGACGAATCTGTAGCCCGCGCTCAGGAGCGCAAACTCAAAGCCTTGCGCAGCCGCCGGTCGAATGAAGAAGTAGCGCGATGTCTCGATGCTCTCAAGCGGGCGGCAGCCAAAACTCCCACTGCGGGCAGCAATGGCAATATTTGCGATGCCAACACCATGCCCTACATCATCGACGCCGTGCGCGCCTACGCCACGGTTGGCGAAATCTGCGAAGCCTTGCGCCAGGTGTACGGGACTTATACGGAAGTCAGCATCACGTAATTTTCCCGCCTTGATTGTTTTCCGCGGCAAGACGCTTCCAACTCCGCATTTCAGCTTTTACAAGATCGCAACTTGAGGTTGCAATTTGCAACCTCAAGATTTAGACACGGCGGTCGGCGCTCCCTACCCTATGCCTTCACCGAACATGGTGCGATGATGGCTGCAACGGTGCTTAATTCGAAACAGGCTGTAGAAATGAGCGTTTTCGTGGTACGCGCTTTTGTCCGTTTACGCGAGATCCTAGCTACCAATAAAGAGCTCGCCGACAGGTTGGACGAATTGGAGCAGCATTTGGAAACGCACGATGGCACAATTCGAGAAATCGTGAAGGCCATGAAGGAGCTGATGATTCCGGCACGCCGTCGACGAAGCAAGATTGGATTCGAACTGCCAAAGGCCCAGATTGCGTAGTTGGCATCTGAATTTCCCGGCAACGCCGGCGGATTCCTTGCGATCTTAAGCTCCAGACAGCCCAACCGCGAGTTCACCATCTTGAGGTTGCAAATTGCAACCTCAAGCAGAGGGCTCTACTTCATGCGGTTGCGATACAGGCTTCCATCCACTTGCCTAACCATGGCCTCGATGTCGAGCCGCACCTGTAAAAACGCGGCCACCTCTTCGGCTACCGCCTGCGGCTCACGCAGCACGCGATGATAATGCACGCGCGTTACCAGCATATTGGTCTTACCCGCCAACCACTTGTTCACTTCGATCAAGTGGCGCTGAAAGTGCTCCTCGATCGCGGAGTTGTCGCCGATCGAATCGGCATTCCCGCGCCGCCGCAACATTTCGTCCTGCGACCTGAGCACCTCGGGCAGCGGACGCTGCATAAAAATTATGCGGTACTCGTGGCCGGCGGGCAGCGACAAGATTAACTGCGAAATAACCTTCACCACCTTGTCTTCGGCCTCCGCAATCAGGCCGGGATCTTTTGGAAGCTGCTTGATGCGCTCCCATTCCAGATAGCCCTTGGGATTGTCAGTGTCGGCCTTGCGTTCGCCATCGGATAAAACGAACATTCCACCTGCATCCAGCATCTGCATCATCAGCGATGTGCCCGAACGTGGCAGCCCCGAAACAATCGTAATCATCCGCACCTTTCACATTAGGAATTCGCGGAAACGCGCCCGCGACGCTTCGCAGCAGCAAACCCGAACTTGAGATGATAGTTGGAACCAGTGCCGCAGGGCAAAGTCAGCTCACGCCTTTATTCCAAATTGCTATGCGACGGGTAGTATTTCTGGATCATTCGTCCCGTCATCATGCCGCCTTCGTATTCCGGAATGATCACTTCATCGGCGCCGGAGTTGCGAATCGCGTTAGCATACCGCTGCTGTCCGGCGCGCGTAATGATCTTCGCTTGCGCATTCAGCGATCGCGCTGTAACTGTAATGTAGAGGTTGTCCGCGTCACTGTCGATCACGATGCAAATGCCGCGCGCCCGCTGCATGCCCGCCTGCAGAAGCACATCGTGCCGCTTGGCATCTCCCTGGATCACCAGCACGCCGTCGTTCAGCAGCTCGCGGCATAGCCCTTCATTGGTTTCGATCAGCACGAACGGAATCTCGGCGCGCGTCAGCTGATCGACGACCGTCCTCCCAACCTGGCCATAGCCGCAAATGATGAAATGGTCTCGCAGCTTTGCGATGCTGGCATCGTTGATCATGGATTTCCAAGCCTCCAAACCTTGCCGGTTGAAGATCGTGACTAACACTCGTTCCGCAATCCACACCTCAAAAGCGAAGACTCCAGCAAACACGAATATCGAAAACAGCTTGGTACCGGCGTGGACGGAGCGGTAGTCGATAGAATACGGATGAAAAATCCAGAAAAATGCGTCGAGGGCACGCAAACCCTCCAGCCGCATGTATACGCCGACGCAGATCAGGCAGAAAGTGCCGAACACGAGCGTGGGCAGCCACAACCTGCGCAGAAAAAGAACAACGATGCGACCCAAGAATCCTCCGCAGATCGGGGAAATATATCAGAGAGCGAGGGCGCGAAAAGCGATAACTAGTAAAGGATGGATTAGAAATTTTAATGGGCACTATCAACGGGACTGCGTGCGTGAATCCTGGCTACAGGTCGGTTATTTCGAAACGCTGCCTGGCCGCCATTGCACCGTGATCAAGGTTCTGATACCTTGCCTCTCAACTCAAAGGAGGCCTTGTGCCCTTTTGTCCAACCTGCGGATCGCAGATCGCTGATGGCGCAACCTGTCCCAAGTGTGCGGCCGGCGCCGTCCCTGCCGCGGGCACGGTAACAACTGCCGGTGCCGGACTAACCGACAATATCGCCGGCGCCTTAGCTTATGTCACCATTATTCCGGCCATTGTGTTTCTGGTAATTGAACCGTATAACCGCCGGCGTCTTATCCGCTTCCATTCTTTTCAGTCCCTCTTCTTTGCTGTCGCCTGGACCGCACTGTGGATCGCGTTGTCGATTGTCGCTCATGTTCCGTTCTTTGGATGGCTCACAGTGTTAGTGTGGCCTCTCGTCAGCCTGGCGGGGTTTGTGGTGTGGCTGATTCTGGTGCTCAAGGCGTATCAGGGACAAATGTTTAAGCTGCCCTACATCGGCGACATCGCCGAGCAGCAAGCCGGCGCATAAGCGGACAGGGACAGAATTGCGGCTCATTCCGGTTTCCCGCGTAACCTGGCGACTAGTAAATTATGTTCATTCGTCGTCTGGCAATCGGGTAAGCTAGTATGTGCCGTGTTTACCGGTCTTCAGTCTGATGGTCTTGAGCCTGCTCCCTCGGCATTCCGTCGTCACCGGGCCGTCGCAGCTTCCGTCGCCGCTCACCTGGTCTTATTAGGGGTAATCGTTTTTTATCCGCGCCCGCCGGTCGACCTGAGTCCAACTTGGCTCGCCTACGGAGACAGCAACCATACTTATCAGTTGGTCTACGTTCCGCCGAGCGAAGGCGATGAAACGCCCCCAGATACGGCCAAACTGCTGCTACCGACGCGTGAGATCAAGCCGCAGCCGCGACATCACCAGCCTCCCAAGCCGAAGCCGGCGCCTCCGCCAGTCATCGCCGATGCGGAGGCGGGTGATCTGAACTCTAAAGCCGGGTCTCCGCTGGGCACCATGATCGATGGGCCCATCACCGGGCATGAGGTCCACATCGCGTATTCGGTGATTGCACCGAATCCGCCGATCGATCGGGCTGCGCTTCCTCACGACATTGTTGGAGATGTCGTCATCGAGGTCACGATTGATTCCGCCGGCGATGTGGTCGCCACCAAAATCGTGCAGTCGATTGGTCACGGCATCGACGAAAAGATCGAAGCTACGCTTCGCCGCTGGCACTACCAGCCGGCCACGCTCGACGGCACGCCAGTTGCCTCGCGCACCGACGTCCACTTCCATTTCCCGTCGTAACCTCCAACTGCGTCTTGTAGCTCACGTTTCGCGCGAAAACCGTTTCATAAGAAACTATGATTTGAGCAGGGCGGCCCGCTCGTAGTACTCCATGAGATCCGAGCGCGTGATCAGGCCGATGGCCCGGCCTTCCTTGGCGACCATGACGGCGGAATTTCCCGCAAGCAGCAAGCGATAAACCTCTTCGAGCAGAACGCGAACATCGACCTGCGGCATGGGCCGAGCCATGATTTCCCGGAGACGAACCTCCGGCGACGTGACGCCGCCATGCAAAGCGTGCACAATCGTGATCTCTTGAATGGCCCCAACGATTTTTCCGTCTTCCATGACGGGCAATTGGGAGATCCCGTGTTCTCTGAAAGTGTCGGCGGCGCGCTGCAACGAATCTTCCGGTTGTAGATAGATTAACTTCCCTTCGTGGCCGAGCAAGCGCAACAGGTCGTCCGCAGTAGCCTCCTCCACCGGTATGTCCGTGAATCCCTGTTGAGACATCCAGTGATCGTTGTACATTTTGCTGAGGTAGTTGCGCCCGGTGTCAGGACACAATGCGACGATCAGGTCGTCATCACTGCAGCGTTGTGCGTAGCGGAAGGCAGCCGCCAGGCACGTCCCACTCGACCCGCCGAGCAGGATTCCCTCCTGCCGCGCAATCCTGCGGGCGGTAAGAAACGATTCCGCATCGCTGACTCGAATCCATGCATCGATGACTTGGGCGTTCAAGGTGCTCGGAACGAAATCCTCGCCAATTCCCTCGACCTTCCAGGAGCCCGGAGTCCCTCCACTCAAGACCGAACCCTCGATGTCGGCCCCAATCACGCGAATCTTCGCATTCTTTTCCTTCAGGAACTTGCCAACTCCGCTGATCGTCCCTCCCGTACCCGCGGCTGCCACAAACACCGTAATACGGCCACCCGTTTGCTCCCAAATCTCCGGTCCGGTCTGCTCATAGTGCGTCTGCGGGTTGGCCAGATTAGTGAATTGGCCGGCACGCCAAGCCCCCTCGATTTCCGACGCCAGGCGGTCCGCGACCCCGTTGTAGCTCTCGGGAGAATCCGGGGGTACGTTAGTGGGAGTAATCACCACCTCGGCCCCGTAGGAGCGCAGGAGCCGAATCTTGTCGTCGCTCATCTTGTCGGGAAGAACGAAGATACAGCGGTAACCGCGGACCGCGCTAACTAAGGCGAGACCGAGGCCGGTGTTTCCAGCCGTGGCCTCGATCACGGTCCCTCCTGGACGCAGAACGCCATTGCGTTCCGCTTCCAGAATCATGTTGAGTGCGACACGATCCTTGGTGCTGCCGCCAGGATTGAACGACTCGATTTTCGCGCAGACCGTGGGCGCGAGGTTTTCCAAGGATTTATGCAAACGAACGAGGGGAGTTGCGCCGATGGTCCCGAGGACATTGTCCAGGATGCCCATGCGTCCGGAATTACCGGCCTCAGCGGCAATGTTCGCATCAACCCTAGATTCGTGCAATGTATCTGCTAACGACAGTTTGTTATCCGCCATGTACGATCCTGCATGTACGACCTACGCGATCTTGTCGCGTCCGCCGTCCTTTGCGGCATTAATGCGGCAGTCTCGGCCGGAGGACTCCGTAGAGCCAAGTGCCAGCCAGGGCACTGATGATCGCCGCCGCCATCACGGTAACACCGTTGCCCACCAATGCAAAGAGGGGACCCGGACATGCGCCCGTCAGCGCCCAGCCCAGGCCAAAGATGATGCCGCCGATGGCATAACGGACGCCATGACCGAGTGTCTTCGGTGGAATGTAGATTGGCTGATGAGAGATTGTCGTTGCGCCCAGCTCCTTGATCAATGCCACGGACGTGGCCGCGACCACGATGGCGGAGACGATAATCTCGTACATGCGCGGCGATTGA
>JASHOU010000069.1 GCA_030038475.1 Terriglobales bacterium
CTCGGAAACCACGACGGACAAGACTGGTTTCTATCAGGTGTTGGATTTGCCCATCGGCACATACAAAGTTGTTGCGAAGCACGAAGGGTTTCGACCGATCGAAGTGAGGACGGCTCCGCTGCAGATCAACCAGTCGTTTCGGGTTGACCTAAAGCTGGAGGTGGGTGCAGCGAACGAACAGGTGCTGGTGGAGTCGCAAACGGCGGGGGTGGAGACGATCAACCCGACGCTGGGCGAGTCGGTCACCAGCCGCCCTATCGTTGATATGCCATTGAATGGACGCAATGTTCTGACGCTGGCACTCTTGCAGCCTGGCGTCACCGAGGACAATCCGGATGATACGAGCGCTTCGCAGGGATTCAACATTGGCGGAGGGCGAACGGATTCGGTGACGTTCCTGCTCGACGGCGGTCTCAACAACGAACTGTTGGCTAATGGTGTTGTACTTAACCCGAATCCAGACACAGTTGCGGAGTTCCACATTCTTACCAGCAACTACACGGCGGAATACGGGCGCAACGGCGCTGGAGTGATCAGCGTTGTCACCAAATCGGGCACCAACAGCTTTCATGGCAGCGCCTTCGATTTCGTGCGCAATACGGATTTCGATGCCAACGCTTATTTCAATATTCAGGCTGGCTTGCCCAGGAACAACCTCAAACGCAATCAATTCGGTGGGACTTTTGGGGGTCCGATCGTTAAGGACCGGCTTTTCTTCTTCGCTTCTTACCAGGGGCAACGCCAGGTTGAGACGGATGTCTTAGAAGAACAACAGATCTTCACTACGGCCGAATTGAATGGAGACTTTTCGCACGCGTTGCCGGACGGAGAAACAGCGGTAAACAGTTTTGGAGAGCCGTATGGACCGCAATGCACGAATCCCGCCGGGTGCCTTGACCCCAACGTGGTCAGTTTTCTCCAGACAAACTCTTACTTTCAATCGAATCCCACTCTCGCGGCGCAAGGGATGATCGACCCTACCAAGTTCGATCCGGCGGCGATAGCTTACATCAAGTCAGGACAGGTTCCGGCGAATGCTTCGGGAGAGCTTTTCCCCTCGGGAACCGGGACGGATAACAGAAATGAGTTCACGGGAAAAATTGATTTCAATATCAACTCCAAGGACAGGCTCACCGGCACGTTTGGCGGTTTCAGAGAAACAGAGGGCGAGCCCTTCGGCCGCGCCGGCGGCTATTCTGGAGACGTACCCGGTTTCCCCGCCAACGACCTGATCCACAACTACTATCTCAATCTTGCATACACCCATACGTTTTCGCCGACCATGCTAAATGAATTGCGCGGGACGGCGCAGCGTCATAACACGCTTTCGGATACGCCAGTTTCCAATATGTCGCCTATCTCCGAGTTTGGAATTGCGTCGGACCTCTTTACTGGCCCTCCGCTGATGTCGTTCGACAACGGCCTCTTTTTCGGACAAGATCAATCAGGCCCAGCCAGTGAGATCGGCAACACGTATGGGGTTGCGGATACATTGACGTGGGTAAAGGGGCACAACACGTGGAAATTCGGCGCGGGATTTTCCGCCTATCAGCAAAACACAATCTACGCATTTTTTACCGACGGCAACTTCGCGTTCTACGGATATGCCGCGGGCGGAGATGGCACGGGCAACAGCTTCGCCGATTTCCTGGTGGGAGCGCCGAACGACTTGTTTGAGGGTCCAAACGCAGTCAGCAACTTCCGCAGCAAGGCCACCTACGTATTTGGGCAGGACGAATGGCGGGCAAGACCAAATCTGACGCTGACTTTGGGGCTCCGCTACGAGTACAGCACGCCAAAGATCGATACCGAGGGAAGAACATTTTCCATCATTCCCGGGGATCAGTCGACGAGATTTCCTTATGCGCCGCTGGGGTTAGTTTTTCCAGGAGACCCCGGGGCGCCTCGGGGAGCCAACTTCCCAGACAAGGATAACTTTGCGCCGCGAGTCGGCTTTGCCTACAGTCCAGGGAACGCGAAGACCAGCATTCGCGGAGGCTTTGGCATCTTTTATGACGTGCTAAAGGGCGAGGATAACCTGCAATTCAATGGCGCGCCGCCGTTTTACAGCGAACCTTACGTCACTTACCCCTGCATTCCAACCAACGCTGCTGGAGCTTGCCCTGCCGGTCCGGGCAACCCGGCCTACACCTCGACGCCTATGCCGTTTTATAGCTCGCCATGGGCGAC
The DNA here is from genome assembly GCA_030038475.1 of Terriglobales bacterium. GTDB lineage: Bacteria > Acidobacteriota > Terriglobia > Terriglobales > Acidobacteriaceae > Acidiflorens. Next base: position 2,191 of record JASHOU010000069.1, read on the forward strand.
ATCTACGACGCCTCTGCCAGCCAACCCATTTCCGTCAACGCCGCCGAATCCCGCCACCGCGTTCAACACGACGGGGAGCACGCCGTTTCTGCCGTTTGGCGGCGGCGGCATCTACTTCGTGAACCCGCACCTGCACACGCCTTACACCTATCAATACAACTTGAGCATTCAGAACGAAGTGGCGAGAAACCTGATCGCTGAGATCAGCTACGTGGGCAGTAGTTCGAAGGGACTTACCTCGCTCCAGGACATCAACCCATTCGATTTGAACACAATCAGCGGCTCCAACCCGTCGCGACTGTTGAACGAAGTGCAGAATCCCACTATCACTGCTTATTGTTCATTTGCGGGAGGTCCGGCCGATTGTCCTCTTTCTATTGCAGAGGAGTTCAACAACATCAGCTTTGCGAGTTTCAACAGTCTGGAAGCATCGCTGACGAAGCAAAATGGGGTGAACCGAATTTTTGGCAACACCTATTTCACCCTCGCCTATACCTTCGGCCACAGCATCGACAACGCATCGGGATTCCGGAACCGGGATTCGCAGGTGCCATACTACAATCCGAGCGCGTTCCGCTCCTCCTCAGACTTTGACATTACGAATCGGATCACTTTCAGTGGCGGGTGGGATTTGCCCTTTGACCGGGCGTGGGCGTCGGGACCGAAGCGGCTGGTGAGAGGATGGAGCCTGTATCCGATCTTGAGCTGGCGGACTGGGTTTCCGCTCAGCATCAGCTCAGACTTGCCGTTTAATCCTCCCGATCCGGGACCCTCGGGAGCGGGCGATGGTTATTTGGCGTTTGCCGATTACGCTCCGGGCTTCAATCACATCACGCTCATGAATCCGAGGAAAAACGGCAATTACTATTTCAACCCGGCGGCGTTCCAGGCGATCCTTGACGTTTATAATCCCGCCGACCCCTATGGCACGACGGGTCGAGACTTTTTCCGCGGGCCGGGACGCACGAACCTCGATCTCACCCTGGCCAAGAACACCGCGATTACAGAGCGTGTGAATCTTGAGATCCGCGCGGACGCGTTCAACATTTTCAACCACGCTGAATTTGCGAACCCGGACACGGACCTTACGAGTCCGACTTTCGGTGAAATCACCAGCACAACGTTTGGACAGAATTCGGTGACTGCCCTGCAGACCCAGCGCATTGTGCAACTGGCTGGGCGGCTTACGTTTTAAAGTGGGCGAGCCTGGCGGTTGAGTTCTTGAAGGGCGTCAGAGCCAGTTATTCAGAACCAGGTGCGCTTGCGGTAGTCGCGGTAGGTGTCACCGAACTTTGCTTCGAGCACGGCGGCTTCGCGGCGCGCGCGGACGATCTGCACAGGGATCAGCAACACGAAGAGTAAAAACAGGTCCGTTCGCCGGATCACAAGTACAAGCCCACCTACAAAGAACATTCCGAAGACGTAAATTGGATTGCGGATTCGGGAATAGATGCCAGTGGTGACGAGCGCTCTGGCTTGCGGAGTAATCGAAAACGAGCGGCCGAGCGTGTAGCGGGAGACGATCACTCCCGCGAAACCGATCAAGGCGAGCACAAGACCGACGATGCGCATCGGTCCATGCGGTCCGGGGCCGAGTCGAAACACGACGGCGATAAATACGGAACCCACGATCAGCGGCAACCAGACAACCAATATGGACCTGATATCCGTATTTTGCCGATTCATGCTTGCCAGCTCCCGATAACCTTAGTCTGATAGTCCCACTCTAATAACCCTACTCGATTTGACCTTGTTCTAAATAACCCTGACGGATGGCGTGGATGAAATCGGTGTAGGCGGGCTGCTGGCCGGCAGCGCGCATCTGCAACGCAATTTGCCCGCGATGATAGACGGAGTGAAAGAGCACATGGATCAACACGTCTTCGACGCGGCTCGACCAAGGCTCGCCCTTGGTGTTGCGATATTCGATCTTGTCGGCGAGCGAGCCTGGGGTGAAACGATTTCCGAGACGCTCGAGATAATTCAGCCAGGCGGCGGACATTTCGTCGGCGAGGGCGGCGCAATCGTCGATTGTAAAATCCTCGATCGCAGAAACGGGGATTGTGGAAACCGGCCATACGGGCAGGCTCTGCGGCTGGTTCAGCAGGCGTTCGAGCCAGAGCTTTTGCGCGGAAAGAATGTGCGCCATGCGCGCGAGCGCTTCTTGAGGGATTGACGGAGAGGCACGCATGACGCCGAGACATTGGCGATTGGCCCAGTCATCGTAGGCAAACATCCGCAGAAAATCTTTGATTTCCATAGAAACTCCCTCGCTAGTCCGTGAACGGACTTCGAGTTTTTCAGCAAACTCGAAAGACGATACGATGACACGAGACGATGACAAACGGTTTAATGGCGAACCGGCGGGGCGTTCCGGGTCTGTCTGCGCTCATGCTTAAGGGAATTTTACTGTGTTTCGCTTGCGGAGCGGCGTTCGCGCAATCCTCCAGTCAGACTCCCGCAGAGGTAAGGCGACAAATGATGCAGGAACTGGATGCGGGGCAGGCGCGAGACGCGGTTCTGCTGGGTGAGCAGGCCGTTTCGCGCTGGCCGCGGAATGCGCAATTCCGCCATTACTTGGGCGTAGCTTATTTCAAAAGCGGAGATGCCAGGCAGGCGGAGGAGCAGCTCACGCGAGCGAGGGATCTGAACAAGAAAGATTCGACGACGCGTTTTGATTTGGCGCTGGTGTTTATGAGCCAGCAGAATTACACGAGTGCTGCGAACGAATTCGAAGCAGCGCTCAGGTTGAATCCTGCGAACGCGATGGCGCACGTTCTGCTGGGCCGCGCGTATTTGAATTCGAGTCGAGGCGAGCAGGCGATTGCGGAGTTCAAAAGCGCTTTGAGGCTCGACCCGTCGATCAAGCTCGGACACTACCAGCTTGGGGTTGCCTACTCCAGCGTGGGTCGCAACGAAGAAGCGATTGCCGAGTATAAAGAGCAGTTGCGGAGGTCGGGGGAAAGTGGAGCAGTTATTTCCGCGCTGGGGCATTCGCTGCTGGCGACCGAGCGATATGACGCGGCCGAGAGGTATCTGGAGCGGGGAACGGAGCTGGATGGATCGAATGCCGATGTCTGGTATGACCTGGGAAGGACGCAAACGCTGGCGGGGCAGTGGCAGAAAGCCGAACTCGCGTTGCGCAAGTCGGTGGAACTGAACGCGACGGATCCGCGACCGCATTACGAGTTGGCTGAGGTTCTGGAGAAACTCGGCAGGGGCGAAGAAGCGAAGAATGAAAGAGAACGATTTACGGAATTGAAGAAGGCGCGAGCAGAAGGAGTCGGCGTGGCACGAGAACATTGACTTGGGTCGTTGACTTCGAGTCAGCGAGTGTGAAGCAAGCAACCGTTCAGCGTCATGCAATGAATGAATCTACGGAATTTGGAAATGTGATCCGATTGTGTCTTCAGTTAGTCATAGTTAAGACGACCTACCTTAGCTGTAACTGTTTGAAAAAATAGAGACAATCGTTTGGCGCAACACGTGCCAAATTATCTTAAACGCCGCAGCTATCACTGTTTGTGCGATGTTTTGTCGATGCGTTCGATCCGTTACAGTCACAGAATCAATAATATAAGTTGACAAAGGACGCTTCGAGGCGCAAAATTTCGCGCACCATTGATAACGGCAATTTGAGCCGCGCTCGCCAGTTTCAGTTATTCGGCAACGCGTGAGCGCAGCCGCATAGTTTCGCGTTTGCAAAGATTGTCGTGCTCACAAAAAACAACGTGCAATTAGTTTCCCAGGGGGTAGGTCGATGAGAAGATTGCAGTTTTGCCTAACGCATCTCCGCAGCGGAAAGTTTGGTCTGTGTTTGATATTGGTGCTGGTTCTGGGCGCGGCTCTGCCGTCCCACGCGCAATCGACTAACACGGGCACAATCGCGGGCGTGGTCACCGACTCGACGGGCGCGGTGGTTGGGGAGGCTACGGTGACCCTGCGGGATCCTTCGACAAAGGTCGAGCGCAGCACGGTCAGCAATGCTAGCGGGCGATACATTCTCGTGGACATCGTCCCCGGTTCTTATGAACTCAGTGTCAGCAAACAAGGGTTTTCGACCAGCAAGACTACGGTCACGGTAGATGTCGGAGTGGCGAAAAACGTCGATCTGGCCTTGAAGGTTGGGGGCGCAAATACGGTTGTCGAGGTGACCGCCGGCACCAACGACTTGCAGACCATGAATGCCACTGTAGGCAACGTGGTTGAGAGCAACATGCTGGATGCGTTGCCTAGCATCGGACGCGACGTGAGCACGTTTGTGGAATTGCAGCCCGGTGTGACTCCCGAGGGCAGTGTCGCGGGAACGGTCAACGATCAAACCTATTTTTCGCTGGATGGCGGGAACAACACCAATGACATGGACGGCAACATGTCTACCTATACCGCCACTTATGCCGGTGACCCGACCGGCGGTGTTGCCGCTCAGAATGACTTCTACCTGACCGGTAACCCAACGGGGGTTCTTCCGACGCCGCAGGACAGCGTGGAGGAATTCAAAGTTAATACAGCTGGCCAGACTGTCGACTTCAACAGCTCGTCCGGCGCCGAAGTAAAAATTGTAACCAAACGCGGCACCGACGCGTGGCACGGGACGGCTTACGAATATTATCTCGACAACAACTGGTCGTCGAATTCCTGGCAGAACAACTTCAACGATGTACCCCTTCCTAGCTTCCATTACAGCCGCTTTGGTGCGGCGATCGGCGGTCCGGTGATCCCCAAGGAAGTTCTGGGCGGAAAGACCTACCTGTTTTTCAATTACGAAGGCTTCCGCTGGCCAAGCAACGCCGTAACGATTAATAGGGATGTTCCTTCGCCGGCTTTGGAGCTAGGGCTGATAACCGACCCCGTTAGCGGCACGGTTTACAACATGAACCCGAGTGCGGTTACGTATAACAACTTCTCGTACCCGGGGAACTCGGCCTGCACGGCTGGGACTTGCGTCGCGACGGTAACGGATCCGAGAGGGATCGGAATCAATCCGCTGGTCCAGCAGATATGGCAGAAGTACGAGCCGGCGTCGAATGCCAAGTGCATCAATCCTCTCTGCGACGGGACCAACGTGCTAGGATTCACTGCCAATGTGAACGAGCCGCAGAAAAATAACATCGCGGTGGTGCGCGTGGACCACGATTTTGCCAAGAACTGGCACTTCATGACCAGCTATCGCTATTTCAAATTCCCGACGAATGCCACCGGAGATCAAGTTGATATCGGCGGCTATTTCTCGGGCGACACGCTGGGTGTTCCAGCCTCCCAGTCGAGCGATCCTCAGCAAGCTTGGTTTTGGGTTGCGGGGCTGACGACTAATGTCACTCCGAATGTTACGAATGATTTTCGTTACAGTTTTCTGCGCAACTGGTGGCAATGGAACCGGGCTGGAGATGTGATACAAAATTGCCCGGCTTGCGCTGGATTGGGAGGCGCGCTGGAAATCTATTCGGGCGAGTCGGAGGGTCAGATTGAAGACCTGAATCCCTACAACGTAAACACGCAGCAAACCCGCACCCGCTTCTGGGACGGACACGACCAGATGGTGCGCGATGACGTTTCGTGGCTGAGAGGCAATCACCTATTGGGGTTTGGCGGCCAGTACCAACACAATTTCAACTGGCATCAGCGCACCGATAACGGCGGCGGCATCAATTACCAACCCGTGTATCAGCTCGGCATCGGCGGTTCCGGCTCTGGATTTGCCTCAGGAACAGATGTGCCATTCTGCAACAACAACAATTCGAATGTCCCAAACTGCGGTGCTATCACCGCGGCGGTGCTAGGTATGGTCTCAATATCCCAGGTTGCGTACACGCGCTCGGGACCAAACCTCACTCTGAATCCGCCCCTTACACCCGCATTCGACAAGGACACGATTCCCTACTACAACGTGTACTTTAGCGACACGTGGCATATGAAAAAGAGCTTCACTCTCACCTACGGGCTCGGGTGGACGTTGGAGATGCCGCCAACCGAGGCGACCGGCAAACAGGTGGTGCTGGTGGACGCAAGCGACCAGCAGATCAGCACCGAGGGCTATCTAGCGGCTCGCGAGCGCGCGGCTTTGGCTGGGCAAGTCTACAATCCGCAGGTTGGGTTTGCATTGGTGGGCAATGTCGGCAGCGGATTGAAGTATCCGTACAACCCATACTACGGACAATTCAGTCCTCGCGTTGCCGCAGCCTGGAACCCACACTTCGATAACGACACTTTTGCCGCCAGAATATTCGGCTCTGACAGTTCGGTTCTGCGCGGCGGATATGGCCGTGTCTACGGTCGACTGAACGGCGTGGACCAGGTTCTGGTTCCACTCCTGGGAACGGGTCCGATCCAAGCGGTGCAGTGTCTCGCGAATATCATGAACGACAGCTGTGGGCCTGGTGGGACCGCTACTGCTGCCACAGCCTTTCGCGTCGGGATCGACGGGCTGACGGCGCCTATTCCTGTGCCCAGTCAGACCCTACCGCAACCAGACTATCCTGGCATCAATGCCATTGCGGCGGGCGCGGGCGAGTCCCTGGATCCGAATTTCCGTCCGACAGTAGTGGATTCGTGGAACGCAACGTTGCAGCGGCAAATGTCGAGAAGGCTGACGCTCGAGTTGGGATATATTGGGCGCAGAATTACGCATGAATATCTGCCCATCAACATCAACTCGGTGCCTTACATGATGACGCTCGGTGGGCAGAAATTTTCGTCCGCCTATGCATCGATCGTGAAGCAGCTAGGTTGTCTCGGGCCGTTGTCGTCGTGCGGTGCAGCGATCCCGCCGCCAACGCTGTCGAACGGTGCCCCAAATCCGGCCTATACCGCCTACTTCAATGGGCTTACGCCGCAGCCGTTCTTTGAAGCTGCGTTGAATTCGAGCTATTGCAATACGTCGTATGCCGGCGTGAACTTTACGAGTTGCACCGCTGCCGCAGCCGCTAATGAGGCAGGAAATCTCACGGGAGCGCAAGTGTGGAGTCTTTGGAGTGACTTAGACAACGGCGCTTTCAACTTCCCGCGCAGCATGATGAACACTCCGATTCCCAACACCCAGCTATGCCCCGGTACCACGCCGGAGCTGCCATGTGGCTATCAGGGCCAGCTCACATCGGGTGTTGCCATGAATGCGAGTGTAGGCCATGGGAACTACAACGGAGGTTTTGCTTCAGTGAAGATGGCCGATTGGCGGGGCGTGACCATGCAGTCGAACTTCACCTGGTCGAAGGCGCTGGGCACGGGAGCTTTCGTTCAGGCTACCAGCGGATACACGCCGGACGATCCCTTCAATTTGAATGAGATGTATGGCCCGCAGTTCTACAATCGCAAATTCGTCTACAACACCTTCGTCGTCTACAGTCCGCCCTTTTTTAAGGGACAGCAGGGCGTTATGGGCCGACTGTTGGGCGGGTGGACTTTCTCGACGATCTTCACCGCAGGCAGTGGCCAGCCCGACCAGGTCTGGAACTCGGGTTTCGCCAGCGAATCGTTCGGAGAGGGTGATTCTGGCACGAACTATCTCAGCCTTGAAAACGCCGTTCCGGTTGGACCGCTTCCGGCACACGGTCACGCCTACTACAATCAGCCGGGGTCAAACGGTATAGGTACCGGTGGCTTGCCGGTCAGCATATTCCAGAACCCGGCGGCGGCATATGCCGATTACCGCAACCCGATTCTCGGCGTGGATACCAGAGATACCTATTATCTCACCGGCCTGCCGTACTGGAACCTCGATTACAGCATGAGGAAAAATGTAAGAGTCACTGAGCAGGTGGCTCTGGAGTTCCAGGGGAATTTCATCAACGTTTTCAATCATAATCAGTGGCTTGATCCTGGCCAGCCGTGGGGATTGTTCTCTCCCTCGACGTTCGGCAATCTGTTGGGATCGGCGCAGGAGACGCCGGGAGGCAACCGGACGATTCAGTTGGGCGCTCGCGTTCGGTTCTAGCGTCTTAACAAAAAATTCGGCAGTTGGCCGGGAGCATTGCTCCCGGCTTTTTTCTTGCTCCTTTTTCTTGCTCCCTGACAGATGCCGGCGATCACGCTGCGGCTCAACTCCTCCCCAGAATAGGTTGTGATAGGCTGAGCGCTGATGAGAAAGTTGGCGCTTTTTCCCGGAATCATTTTCCTCTCCTTAATCGCAGCAACTGTGGTTTTCGACCCCTCGGCTTGGGGGCAGACATCAGCCGCGAAAGGCTCGACTACAAAAAGCTCTCCCGACGTGTATCTGATCACCATCGATACGCTACGCGCCGATCACGTGGGTTGCTACGGATACAAGCAGGTCGAAACGCCGGCGCTGGACGCGCTGGCTGCCGATGGCATTCGCTTCGCGGAGGCGTTCACGCATAGTCCAATTACCAACACTTCACACACGACGATCATGACCGGGCTGTTGCCGAGCGTGCATGGAGTGACGGATTTCGGCGTTCCGCTGTCGCCGCAGCACGTCACCGCGGCGGAACTGCTGAAGGGGCAGGGCTATCAGACTGCGGCTTTCATCGGAGCGGTGATTCTCGACAGCAACGCGCTGGCTCCGGGGCTCGATCGCGGCTTCGATTTTTACGATAACTTTCCCGCCGACGCGAATACCAAAGAGCGCTGGGGACGCGTGGAGCGGCGCGCAATGACCGTGGTGGATCACGCGGAAGCCTGGTTTGACAAACACCGCAGTGGCCCGCACTTTGTGTGGGTGCATTTGTTCGATCCGCACGATCCTTATGAACCACCGCCGCCGTTTTCGGAGAAATACAAAGACCACTTGTATGACGGGGAGATCGCGTATGCCGATTCAGCGGTGGCGAACTGGATTGCATTTTTGAAAAAAGCCGGAGTCTATGACAACGCGATTATCGTGGTGACCGGCGATCACGGCGAAGGCCTCGGCGAGCATGGAGAAGACACTCACGGCTTGTTTTTGTACGATTCGACATTGCACATTCCGCTGATTGTGAAAATGCCCGGAGCCGCTCATCGCGGCACGGTGATCGATGCGCAGGTGCGCACGACCGATATTCTACCCACGATTCTTTCGGTGACGGGCGGGGCTGCGCCGGCCGAGTTGAACGGGGAGTCGCTGATTCCGCTGATCGACCAAACTTCTAGCGCGAGCCGCGAACTTTTCGGTGAGACCGACTATCCTCTGCGGTGGGGGTGGGCGCCGGAGCGCGCTCTGCGCGCCGGCAATACGAAGCTGATTGAGGCTCCGCGGCCTGAGCTCTACGACCTGCAGAGCGATCCGGGAGAATTGAAGAACCTTTATGCCGGCGACGGCGCCAAGCTGCAGAACATGCAGGCGGGGATGGCGAAGTGGAAGGCGAAGCTGCCGCAAAGCGCTTCGAACGCGCCTGAAAATTTACCCGATCCCAAAGACAAAATCGGGGTTCAGAACCTATTGCACGACGCCTTGCTGGCGAGCGACGACAATCGCTCGAATGATGCGCGCGGGTTTCTGGAAAAAGCGCTGCAACTGGATCCTGCTTCGCCGACTGCGCTGCGGCAGCTTGGCGAGCTTGAGTTTGCGGCGGGAGATTACACCAAGGCCGCCGTTCACCTGAAGCGGGCTTGTGAACTGCGTCCGGAGGATTCGACGGCAGCGTTCGAACTGGGTGAGGCGATGGAGAAATCCGGCAATTGGCCGGGGGCGCGCGACGCGCTCGAATCGAGCTTGAAGCTCGCGCCCACCCAAATGCCGGCAAGGCTGCTGCTGGGCCGCGTCTACCTGCAACTTAAGGACGGGAAGAATGCAGAAGACCAGTTCGAGGCGGCGCTACTGGTCGATTCGAATAACAGCGACGGTCGGCTCGGATTAGCGGAGGCGCAAATTCAGCAATCGCAGTTTGCGGCGGCATTGCCCGACCTGGAAGCGTTCACGAAGTCCGATCCGCAAAATGCAGCGGCCTTGTGGTTGCTTGCGCGCGCCTATCGCGGAGTCGGCCGAGAGCAGGATGCCAAGCGAGCCGAAGAACGTGCCGAGGCTCTCGGAAAGAAGTGAAGTCCACATCTCGGGTGACGGTCGCTGTGCCGATAATTTGCCCTCGCCGGTGAGCACCTACCGCACCCGTTTGTTTTGCGTTCTCAGAATTGAGAACGAATGTTCGCGTCCCGGTTACTGACGATGGGTGGCAAGGGGGGTCAAAAACTGCATAGTGAGACCCGGTATTTCCGTAATTTGTGGAACTGAGGCCTCCGGGCTCAAAACCTGCAACCAATATTTGGTCTGCTGGTCGCTTGGCTCGTATTGGAGAGCGGGGAGTGTTCCGGGCCAGAAGTCGGCTTCTGAGGACCTTTTAAGGCATTTCGACGACCCGTTGCAGCTTAGGCTGACCTTCAACCTTCGTCGCGGCGGGATCCTCTGCGCCGAGCAAGCGTGCCGCGACGCGCAAAGCATCCATCTCTTTGCGGACTCGGATCAGTTCCTGCTCTTTCATTCGCAGTACTTCGTACGGGTTCTTCATTGGGGGAGGGCCTCACAACCAAGTTCAAATCTATATCGCCTCTCAGCCAATACAGTAAGCCAGTTTGGGGATTCGAGAAAGCTGCCGGAAGTGCATCGCAATCGTGAATCGGGCGCTGTGGGATTTCGCTGAGTGGCCGCTGCCCCGTTACCATAAAGTTAATGTCCCAAATGATAAGGATGATGCTTCAAAATCGTAAAAGCGCGATAGAGCTGCTCGAGCAGAACCACACGCGCCAGTTCGTGGGGCAGAGTCATCTTTCCGAGCGACAGCGTGAAATCGGCGCGGCTGCGCGCGTCGTCACTGAAGCCATCGCTGTCGCCAATCGCGAACAAGAGCGCCCTCGCATTCCCCTGTTCGCGCTCCAGGAACTCGGCGAGCTCTTCTGACGAAAGCTGCTTGCCGCGTGAGTCGAGCAGTACCAGCTTGAGCCGCTCCGAATTC
>JASHOU010000070.1 GCA_030038475.1 Terriglobales bacterium
ATCGCCCTGAACGCTGCTAAGCAAGCGGCGGAGGCAGCCGCAACCGCCAGGCATTTCCAGGAGCAGCTTCTCAGTGCCGAAGCGGAAAAGTTTCGTGCAGGCTTTTCCACAACTTTTGCTGTAATCGAGCAGCAGAGTTATCTGACACAAGCTGAGACAACCGAGATCGCAGCTCAGTTGGCTTGGAAGAAGGCTACCGTGCAATTGTATCGAGCGCTCGGGGACACGTTACAGCGGCATGGGATTGACCTTGATCCGGATGTGACGAAGACGAAGCCGGTTCCGCAATTGTGAACGACTTCCAGGCTTAACAGAATGGATGAGGTTTATGCCCCAAGATGGGGTGACACGAAGGACGCAAGGCTCCGGTAACGCATACCATTTAAATAAACCTGCGATCTGCCTCGCGACTGTGGCTGGCTACACCGATGGATACGGTCTTCGCCAATTCAACACATTCGTCTCCTTTATGAGCGGGAACACAACCTCGACAGGTGTGTATATGGGACGACGGAACTTCCATTCAGCTCTGCCTGAAGCAGTGGCAATATTTTTTTTCTTAGTGGGCACGTTTCTCGGACATTGGATCGTAGACAGTAAATACCGCCATTCCCATCGAATCGTGCTTGTAACTTCTGCTGCATTGATGGCGGTGTTCGTTATCCTGAATTTGCGCGTTGCATTCATCGCTGAAGTTGGAATCGCCCTACTTAGCGTATCCATGGGCATTATGAATCCCGCCGTGGCTAGGATTGGAGCAGAGTCGGTGAACCTGACATTCGTCACAGGAGCACTCAACAAGGTTGGAAGTCATCTTGCCCTGGCTGCTCGTGGGATGACCCCGCTAGACGCGCAGGGCCCGTGGGATACTCAGCTTCGGCGTGCAGGTGTAGAAGGCAGCCTGTGGCTCGCATTCTGTGCAGGTGCAATACTTGCGGGCTTTGTGACCAAACGCGTGGGAGGTTTTGAACTTATTCCTGCCGTAGGCATCCTCCTGTTTTTCGCCCTCTATAGTCGTGACCATTAATTGAAAGAGGGTGAGGATCGTTGCAACAACGTCGGCTACTAGCTTCTTCCATTCCACCTTCTTGGGCATTCGCGTCTAGTACGGCGCAAAGGCCGAATCCGAAGCAAGAAATGCGGCTGTCTGTCGTGTGAACGAATCGTTGAAATCAACTAGCCTGCGGCATCACTGAAGCGATGACGAGACAGGAATGGATCCCCGCAGTCTGCTGGTGCTCAAAGCCTGAACCAAACCTCTTCAGCGAACAAAAAGGCGCTTATGGCCGGGAAGGATGAACCAGTTGTGACAAGGTTGATTAGTTATGACCGACAAATTTGACGCGTTATTGACCTGCCAACGCGGAGGCGGTGCTCGGACAGGTGGAGCGCGTGGCGTTTACCGGGCTGGCGAGGATTTTTCGCTAAATTGTCCGGGCCTGTTTTTGCCGCCGAACGAGGAAAATTAGCGGGGCAGATGATGGTATAAGATGTTGCGGACTCAGGCCTCATTGTGGGGCGAGTGCGAGACTGTGTGGCGCTGGCAATGGCTTCGGCGTGTGCTCTGCTGGCGGCGTCTGCGTGCGCATCGCGCTCGACCCGTCACTGGATGCGATGCGGATGGGTTGGCGATGAGCCGATCCATCATCGAGTTGCAGGATGGCCGTCTGTGAGCTATAGCGGCTACCTCCGAGAGTGGCCCCATCGCGCCGTTGGGGGAAAATATACGGTGCCCAGCGCCAAAAAGACACCGTTTGGAACCGGGCGTGTGTCATGGCCTGGACGCCCGCGATTGTGCACATCCATCTCGGGTCGCAGCCCCAGTTCCACAAGTGCCCACTTCTCATCATTGAGTTCCAAGCGCCCTCCCATCGGCGCTGCTGAAGATCACTGTGCATTCCCAAGACCCCACAAATCCCGGTTCCAAAGTCGTGAAATCAGCGTACGTCGAGGTGAAATCGATCTGCATCCGTCATTAACCAATCGCAAAACGCGAGCGAAATCATGACCCAGACATTAGGAATGAATAGCGAGCAGCGCATCACCGGGAATGATCGCCGGACATCTCTAAGAGGAGCCGGAGACCTGGCGGCGGCGTCCGTCGTCGCGGCCGAAAGTGCCCTGGCTCAACAGCCTCATGATGGGCAGCCCGCGTACGGCGAGTGCCAAGCTACAGGAGCAAAAATCACGACCAGCGTTCATGACGTGACATATGACTTGTTGCGTCGGCATGGCATCACTACGGTCTTCGGCAATCCCGGATCAAACGAGTTGTATCGTACTGCGGCCCGATTGCCATGTCGGGCGTTGCTTCAAGAGCTTGCGTTGCAGCCGTCGACGGCACCATGCCTTGCCAAATCGACAAAACACTCACTGAAAACACAGCAAGGGCTGCTAAGACAATGAACTCCAATGCTTTTCGATTTAGGATCATTTCGACCTTCTGTCTGGGTCATTCATGCCTTTTAGTTTGCTCAGGAAGCGCTCCTTGCATCGCGGCCTTTGAACCCGCCGGCTCATCCCAGTGTTTACCTACGAGGCAAACCGACGCTGCTTGTGGGAGGTTTATATTCTTGGCAAGAAGCCAACCGCCCAACTGTTCCCCGAATACCATTCCCAGAAGGCCAACCAAAGCCATAATGGGCGGTGCCGGACTCTTAACACGAATCACTCTGTACACGACTCCGACCAACAGCCCGACTACGAATGAAACAAGCGATGCCTTCATGGCCGGACCTCCTCTAAAATGCGAAACAGTCGCAACCCAGGCTCCAGGGCCCACACGCCCCGAAGACTCGCAACCCTCCGCTCGCGGCACGCCTGTGTGTGCAACCAGCGGATGACGCATCAACACACGCAGCAACGTTAGACGTGACGCCTTTGTCAGCTTGGAAGTAACCTCCATACTTCGTTACTGGGGACCAATTCGGGCTAACCGGTAGTTCAGGAGGTGAGAGTTCGGCGAACGCGTCCTTCGCATGGACAATTTTCCCACCGACGATCGTAAGGCGAGATTCGAGGCCTTTGATATCTTCCTCGGGAATCGAAAAATAGTCCGCCGATAGCACCGCTAGATCGGCAAATTGTCCCGGAAGTAGCGCACCTTCTATTCCATCTTCCGTCGAGAACCAACTGCTTCCTACGGTGTAGAGTTTGAGTGCCTCATCTCGATCGAATCGATTATTCTCCGAATAAAGACCTAAGCCACCGATCGTCTTTCCTGTGATGAGCCAGTAGAGCGATAGGAACGGGTTGTAGCTAGACACACGAGTCGCGTCTGTTCCGGCACCGACTGGGACACCCAACTGGAGCATTCGGCGAATCGGCGCAGTACGCTTTGCTTGTTTGGCACCATAGCGCTCCACGAAGTATTCGCCCTGAAATGCCATGCGGTTCTGCACCGCGATCCCACCGCCAAGCGTCTTGACGCGCTCGATGTTTCGGTCCGAGATCGTCTCGCAGTGATCAAAGAACCAATGAAGGCCATCGAACGGAACCTCTCGATTCACTTCCTCGTAGACATTCAACGCTCGTTCAATCGTCTCGTTGTACGTTGTATGCAACCGAAACGGCCACCGATTCTCCGCGAGATGACGGACCACAGCCTTCAATTCGCTTTCCATTACAGGCGCCATGTCCGGTCTCGGTTGAAGAAAGTCTTCAAAATCAGCTGCCGAGAAAACGAGCATTTCTCCAGCGCCATTCATTCGGAAATAGTCGTCGCCCTCTCCGGGGTTGGTCATCTTTGTCCATTGCTGGAAATCGGAAAGTTCCTGCTTCGGTCTCTGGGTGAACAGGTTATAGGCCAGCCGGACAGAAAGTTGTCCCTTCTGATGCAATTCACGAACAACTTCGTAATCGTCCGGGTAGTTCTGGAATCCACCTCCCGCATCGACCGCACTGGTGATTCCGAAACGGTTCAGCTCGCGGAAGAAGAGTCGTGAGGAATTGATCTGGTCTTCGCGGGAAAGCTTCGGTCCCTTCGCCAGAGCCGAATAAAGAATGTTCGCGTTCGGCATGGCAATGAGAAGTCCTGTGGGATTCCCATGTCTGTCGCGTTGGACTTCGGCTGCCGGAACCTCCGGCGCGTTCTTGTCATACCCGATAGCGCGCAAAGCGGCGCCGTTTAGCAGAGCCCGGTCCTACAAGTGCAGAATGAAGACCGGTGTGTCGGGAGCAATCTTATTGATCTCATCCAGCGTTGGCATCCGCCGCTCGGCAAATTGAAATTCGGTCCATCCGCCGACCACGCGCACCCACTGCGGCGCCGGAGTTCGCGCCGCCTGATCTTTCAACATTCGCAGCGCGTCAGCGAGCGACGGCACGCCGTCCCAACGCAGCTCCATGTTGTAGTTCAGGCCGCCGCGGATCGGGTGCATGTGCGAGTCATTGAGTCCGGGTATAACGGTTCGGCCCTTTCCGTCTATAACCCTCGTTGCCGGCCCACGGAGACGAAACACTTCCTGCTCCGTTCCGGTGGCCGCAATCTTCCCGCCTGTGATGGCGAGAGCTTCGACAAACGATGGGGTGGCGTTCGTTGCGATCTTGGCATTATGAAGTATCGTGTCAGCAGGCATCGAAATCTCCTTTCCGTTATCAAGACGGATTTGGAAGGGGCGGATCAGACCTAGCTTCCTGCTGTAGGTTGCGCCGCACTGCCCGGCACCAAACGCATGTGAAGCAGAATGTTCAGACGCTCGCCCACGATCGCATTGAAATCTGACGCCTGCGCAGCTCCGATATCTTCAGCGTTGGCGGCATGCGGCGCCTCTGGGAGCGAAGGCGCTTCCAGCATCGTTCCCGTGCAGGGAATACCGTGATAATCCTCTCCCGGCACGCCAATCGCCTTGCACGTTTTATCCTGAACGACAGGCGGCCAGTAGGTGGCTGTTACGGCCTTTAGCAGTTGGGGGAAATCTTCGCGAAATACCTGAGTTGACGCTGAATCCCGGATCGCACCGTCTTGTCCTTTTCCGTCGCTGGCCGGAAGATCGAAAACCAGCGTGACTTCGTGCGTAACCCGGTGGATCACGGGAGGACCGTACACAGGCCCGGCATAAGCTTCATTCGCATCCGCCTGCACACTGCGGTCCACGCGCGTTAGGACCAGAGTGCCGGTCGTCTGCAGCTTGCCGTCTGCTGTCCGGGTCACTCCTTTGGAGTGGAAGCACACCAGCGTGTGGTTAGCCACGTTCGCCAGCCAAAGGCTCTTGAACTTTCCGTCTTCGGTGATCGGAGGCAACATGGCAGTAGCCGGATAGAAGCGCAAATCGACGCTGGACTTCGCCGGGTCGCTGTCGTCGAGGATCAATCCGCCGTTGACTCGAGCGAACCCCAAGGTGAAGTCGATTTTTGTTTTCCCGTAATCCGTAGTGGCATCGGTGATGAGTTGCGCATCGGAATGGCGCGTGTCCACCTGCCAGGACCCGGTCAGGGACGGAGTCGGGTTCGAAACGCCCAGGGTGACCACACCCAGGACGACGATTGTTGCGATTGTGAATACAGCCGTTGGCTTAGACATTTCTTTTACCCTCCTTGTCTGGCGCACACACATTTTCTGAATCACTCTGATTATGCAAGAGGAGCGAGGGCGAATCTATTGGACGAACGTATCGACCAATACCAAAGTATGAATCGTGGGGCGCTAAGGGATGCCAACAACCAACTGCGGAGATTCCTAAGTTTTCTTTCAAAATTGCAGCTTGAGCGCTAGTTGGATCGAGCGCGGGCCACCGATCTGGTATACGGGATTGAACCCGCCATTCGTTCCGCCCGTTCCCAGGCTGCTCGCCAAGGTTTGCGTCGAGTAGCCGAACGTAGAATCGGTCGGAAGGTTATCGGGAGGGCCGAAATTCGGGTGGTTCAAGATGTTGGAGAACTCACCGCGGAAGCGAAGATTCAGCCTTTCCGTAAGATTAAATTGCCGCTGGAACGCGATATCTGCCTGCGCCGCCCCGAACGCTCGCAAAGCATTGCGCCCGAGGTTGCCCTGTTGACCCGAAGGTGGCGCGGTGAAGGCTGCACTGTTGAGAATCTTGCCGCCCGGGTATTGCGAGCCGTACAAAACCTGGGGCACTCCCGGAACTACATCCGGCCGCGGGTAAAGCGCAATTCCGTCAACGACTCAGATGCGCTGACGCTGCCCCCATGCCAAGTGAGGTGTCGGAGCCGCAGGCCCGAGCTTGGCAGCCATCCTTACGAGTTCAGGGAGGGAGTCCGCCTTCATCTTTTGCATGACTTGCCCTCGATGTGCTTTTACTGTGATCTCAGAGATGCCGAGCTCACCGCCAATCTGTTTGTTCAGCAGGCCGGAGACTACCAATGCCATAACCTGACGTTCGCGAGGAGTGAGCGAAGCGTAACAGCCCCGGAGTTCCTGCAAGTCGATGTCGTGAGCGAGAGCAAGGCGACTTCGTTCAAGGGCCTGTCTGACAGCACTCAACAACAACTCGTCATTGAGTGGTTTCGTTAAGAATTCTACAGCCCCCGTTTTCATAGCCTGAACCGTTTTCGGTACATCGCCGTAGCCGGTAATGAAGATGATAGGCATGTCCGTTCGTTCA
>JASHOU010000071.1 GCA_030038475.1 Terriglobales bacterium
CGGTTGTGATCAAAACCGCGGCGGTCGCGGATTTCCGACCGAAGGATGCAGCGCGGCAAAAGATCAAACGCAAAGGCGCGATGACGCTGGAACTCGAGCCGACGTCGGATATTCTTGCCGAAGTGGCGCGACGGAAGACTACGCAGATCGTGGTGGGATTTGCCGCCGAAACGGAAAACGTGCTGGAGAATGCGCGCAAGAAACTGGGCTCGAAAGCGCTGGACGCAATCGTGGTGAACGATGTTTCGCGCGAGGGAGTGGGTTTCGATTCCGACCGCAACGCGGTGACCATCATCACGCACGGTGAAGTGGTCGAGGTTCCGGAGACCTCGAAGTGGGAAGTTGCGCACCGCGTACTCGACCAGGTGGTGAAGCTGCGGAAGTCAAGCGGCGTGCCTGCCAGAAAGTCTTAATTCGATAGCGAACTCCGAGCCGCAAAAATTCGAGACACCGCTTTGAGCCAATCCAGAAATTCTTCCGACATTGTCTATTACGTGGTGGCTGCGTTGTTGGGAGTGGCGGCCGGATGGGTGGACATTAAGGTGGGCGACCTGCTGTTGACCGCGATGGTGGTGCTGGCGGCCAACATGGTGCTCGGGTTTGCGCGCCCGCCAAGGCCATGGCGTTGGGTGGTGCTGGTGGGAGTGTTCGTGCCGATCGTCGAGTGGCTGGCATATTTTTTTCTGCGCGAGAAGCCGTTTCGAGCGCAGGTTTACGAGTCGTTTCTTGCGTTCTTGCCGGGGATTGCGGGCGCATACGGCGGCAGCGTCGCGCGCAACGTGATGGACAATTTGTTCGCGGGGAGGTGAGCGGTCGATGCTTTGCGGAATTGCCGCGCGTGGCTGCGTCGGTCGAAGCCCGCTAACCCATCACTGAGCTAACCCGGCACGTTGACGCCGCTCAGAAAGCCACCAAGGTGAGCGGTCAGAATCACCACCAGGACGGTCACGAACTCCAGCGGCAGGCGGTAAGCCGGAAGCGCGGACGCCGCGACGCGACGCCATCGAAAATGAAGCCATCCAACCAGGCAGATAAGAAGACCAGAGCTGCATCCCAGCAAAAAGTGGAGCAGCAGCAGGCCCTTAAGTTTGTGCCCTTCGAGTTGCCACTGCCAGGCGGCGATGCCGGTCGCGAGCGTGGGCGGCACAAAAGCCGCGGCGGCGAGAAGGTTGAGATTGGCCGCGGCGGCGAGGGTTGCCTTCCTGGTCCACTGTGCGACGAAGTCGAAGGCGACTCCCGTTAGAAAAAGCGCAATGGGAAAGTGAATGAGGACGACATGTTGCGCATGTTTCGCGAGCAAGGCTGCCTTGGGGTCGAAGGGATTCACGAGGCCACCTACTCCACAACCACTTTGCCGGTCATCTTGGGGTGAATCGAACAGAAGTACGAATATGTGCCGAGCTTGCTGGCCGTGAACGTGAACTTCTCGTCGGTGTCGAGCGCTTTGGACTTAAAGCTTTGGTCTTCGGCGACCACGGTATGCGGAATGTCGTCTGCATTTGTCCAGGTGATCTGCGTTCCCGCTTTGACGGTGATGGTTGCCGGGGTGAAGCTGAAGTTATCAATCTTGACTTCGACGGATGGCGAGGCCGCGGCTACGGGCTTTTGAGCTGTAGCGAATGCGGCCAAAGCCAGGACCGTAGATGCGACGACAGTAAGAATCAACCTGCTTTTTCTCATTCTCATTTTGTTTCTCCTCGTAAAGTTAGAAATTTCCTCAGGGGCTGAAGCCCCGTCGATATTAGGCTGCATACGCGGCCCTGAAGGGCCGCTCTTCCACGGTGCGCCTTCCACAGTGCTGCGGGCGCCGGCGAGTTTTTCCGTGGGCTGGGACGCCGCGTTCAATCTACGTCTGCGCAGAGTTTCGGGCGGTCATTCCAGGGTTGAGTCGAGCAACGCCAGCGCGTGATGCTTGCGCACGTAGCTGACATTGGTAACTCCGAGCAGGCTGCGCAACTGTTCCGCCGGGACTTTCATCGGGCCGGGGGAAGCTGCGGCTCCCGGATGCGGTTGCGGGAATGCGGTTGAAGTTGCGGTGTGGAAGGTGACGTTGCCTTCGACTTTCTGCATGGTCTGATGGATGTGGCCGTTGAGAACGGTGACCGAACCGAAACGCTTGAGATAGGAAAGCGCCTGCGCGCTGTCGTCGGTGCCCCATCCCCACTCGGGGTAGATGTTCCACAGGGGCATGTGCGCGAAGACAATCACAGGCGTGCTCTTGGAGAGATGTCTAACGTCGTCTTCCAACCACTCCAGTTGTTCCAATCCGAGCGAACCCATGCCTCCAGCCTTCAGATTCATGACGTTGACAAGTCCAACGAAGTGCACGCCCTTTTTATCAAAGCTGTACCAGCCGGCGCCTTTTGTGTCTTTGCCGTAACGATCGAGGTATTGCTTGCCATTATCTTCGAGCACGTCGTGCTCGCCGGGAACGAAAAAGATGTCGCTGGTTGGCGCGGATTTGAGAATCTGGTCGACGGTGTCGAATTCCTCAAGCCGGGAAAGATGGCTGATGTCGCCGGTGTGGAGGATGAATTCAGGAGGCACGGGCAGGGCATTGATTTTGCCGACCGCGGCTTTCAGCGTCGCGACTACGTCCGTGTTGGCGGGCTTGTTAAATCCCATGTGGCTGTCGCTGATCTGGACAAAGCTGAGTTCTCCCCTGGCGGCTTTTGCGATGCGCGCGGGATCGTCGAGGGCATAGGAACTGAGCACTCCACCTTCGAGAACGCAGAGCGCTCCCGTGCCAGCCCACGCCATACATTTCAGAAATCCGCGGCGGTCGATGCCATCGTGGTTGTGGTCGAACAAAATTGCGTCGTTTTTTTGCAGCGGCATATTTTGCGTGCCATCCCTTCGAAACAGTTCGTTCCGGTTTCATGGTGCAGAACTGGCGGCGGGCGCTTTTATTCCGTTTTGTGCGTCTTTATTCGGGAAAAAATTTATTTCGCCGCAGTGGGAATAAAACGGTTGTTGGCTGGTTTACTCTTGTGTGGGTGTCGCAAGAGCGCTCATTGCCGGGGTCGTTCGAAGAGCTGGCCATGCCGCTTTTTGATCGGCTTTATAACTTCGCCCACTGGCTGACACAGGATCGCGAGGAAGCCGAGGATCTGGTGCAGGAGACCTATGCCAAAGCACTCAAGGGATTCCGCTCGTTCCAGCCGGGCACTAATTTCCGCGCGTGGATTTACCAGATTCTGCATAACACGTTCCTCACGTCGCGCACGGGTTTGAGCTCGACCGCAACCGTGCCGCTGGAACCGGAGAGCGAGCAACAATCTATCTCTGGGGTCAACTCTGCGGCTAGCGAGACGCCGGAGAGCATCCTGCTGCAACGCGCGGATCGGGAATTGGTACAGGAGGCATTGGGTCGGCTGCCGGTGCCGTATCGCGAGGTACTGCTGCTGTGCGAATTTGAAGAAATGTCGTATCAGGAGATTTCTGCAACCCTTGCCATCCCGATGGGTACAGTCATGTCGCGACTGTCGCGCGCGCGGCGGGCATTGCGGGATGCCGTGCAAGAACTGCAACAGAAGTGAAGAAGGTGTATCGAATCATGGTGTGCGAGCGTTTTACCGAAAAAGCCGGAACTGGAAAAAGCTGGGCGGAGAAACTCGACGCTTACCTCGATGGAGAGCTTCCGGCTGAGGAGGCTCGCGCTTTGCAGCAACACCTGCGTGAGTGCGCGACGTGCGCCGCGGAGGGCCTGACGAGAGTTCAGCAGAAACTCGCGGTCAAAGCCGGCGGGCAGCGGTTTGCTCCAGACCCGACTTTCCGTGCGCGGATTGAAAGGAGCATCGCGGCGCGCCAGCCGTCGCCGAAGTTTTCCTGGCGCAGGCGGGGATGGCTTGCTGTCTTCGAAATTGCTGCCGTTGCCGCTGTGCTGCTGGTTGGCGTGGCGCTTTTTGTAACTCTTCGCCGTGGGCGGGGCGAACAACAGTTGCTGAGCGAACTGGTCGACCAGCATGTGGCAACACTCGCCAGCGCTAACCCGGTGGACGTCGTTTCCACCGACCGGCACACGGTAAAACCGTGGTTTGAGGGCAAGATCCCCTTCACCTTTAATCTGCCTGAGTTGGAGGGCTCACCTTTTATTCTGGTCGGAGGAAGGGTCAGCTACGTTGGCCAGTCGCCGGGTGCGGAACTGATTTTTCGCGTGCGACTGCACCAGATTTCGGTGTTTATTTTTCAGGACCGGGCAGTTGAGCAAGGATTTGGACGAGGATTGGGAGAAGAGCGCAATGGCGAGGACGTGCGCACTGCCCTGTCATTTGGAGTGCGGAGCTGGGTTCACAACGGACTACGCTATTTTGTGATCGGCGACGCCAGCGCCCAGGATCTGGACAAGTTAAGCGAGCTATTGAAGGGCGCGGGCTGAGGGGCGCCGGTCTTAGGTCATTGGGCGGGTCGTTGGGCAGTCTCGCCAAAGGTACGGGGAAGGGGGAAAAAGTGCTGCCGTTTCCACAGGAGGTGGGAGTAAGCTACGAGGCATGGCAGTGTCGGTGTCCGTGCTGGCCAGCGGCAGCCGTGGGAACTGCGCGCTGGTGGCGTCAAGTTTAACACGCATCTTGGTTGATGCCGGACTCTCCGGCCGCGAAACCTTCAAGCGCCTGCGCTCGCTCGCCGAGCGGGATGGAGAATCGGCGAAAGAAATCTCCGCCATTCTGATTACGCACGAACACTCCGACCATGTGGCCGGGCTGGAACGGCTGGCGGCCAAGCTGGACGTGCCGGTTTATCTGACCGCGCCGACGCATCATGCGTGGAAGCGCGCGGTTCGCGACGAACAGGGAGCAATTCCTGAGCTGGCAAAAGCGGAACACTTCTCCGCCGGATGCGGGTTTTCGATCGGCGACATCGAGGTCATGCCCTTTACCATTCCGCATGATGCCATCGATCCGGTGGGCTTCACGTTTCGCGCCGAGGGCATCAAGATCGGATTCGCCACGGATCTTGGTTACATGCCGAAAAATGTCAGCAACCATCTGCGCGGCTGCACCGTATTAGTCATCGAGTCGAATCACGATCTCGAGAAGCTGCGAACTGGGCCTTATCCGTGGTCGGTGAAGCAGCGGGTGACGAGCAGGGTAGGGCATCTTTCGAATGAAGCGCTCGCAGAATTTTTCTCCAGCGATTATGATGGAGGGGCGGAATATTTAGTCTTGGCCCATTTGTCGGAGCAGAATAATCATCCCGAAATCGCGCGTGCCGCGGCCGAGCGGGCTCTCGGCGGCCGCCAGGGGCTGTGGCGCAACCATGTGTTGCTGGCAACCCAGGCGCAGGTTCTCGAATCCATCCGGTTATAGCCTCTTGGTTTAAACCTCTTATGAGTGATTGCGTGGAACCGATCGTAGGCAAAATTCTAGCTGGATGGCGCTACGATATTTCCGGTCTGGCTGCCGAGATGCGCGGCGATTACGAGTTGCACTTTGCCGGTTGCGAGCATTGCCGCAGCCGCCAGAAACTGCACCGCATTATCGATATCTCGCTCATCGTGCTGGCTTCGGCGTCGGCCGCGGTCTTTCTGTTGGTGTTTGCGGCGGTGAGATACTTCGAGCCGCGGCACGCGTTCTGGCTTGAGGTAGGCGCGCTAGTCGGCTTTGCTTTGTCGGCCCTCATCTGGCTGGTCGTCGCTGTGGCAACTCCCGCGCCTACCGTGGTGGTGGATGTGGCGAAGCTCGGGGCGCGCCATGTGCATGACCGCCTGCCCGCGGAAATCCGCGAACGCCTGCCGGAAGAAATTCGCGTCAAGCTCACGGGATCGTAGTCTGCAAAAAGCTCCTCGCCCCGCGCATCTTTGACTGAACGCGAAACTCTGCACGAACGTCTTCGCGCGCGATCTACGGTCTGCAGGTTGCCTACTTGCCGTGTGCAACTTTCTGCGCGAAGTTGAGCAGCGGTCTGAAGCCGTGCCCCTGCCCAACCAATTCATGAGGCAGCTTGTAGGAGGGACTACCGCAAACTGCCCAGCGTGCGTTAGCTTCTATGCAGGAGCTGCGCGTGAGCATCCAGGATGAAGAGGAACTGGCTTCGCTGAAAGCTGTCGGCCGCATTGTGCGGATGGTGCTTGAGGCGATGAAGGCCGAGGTGCGGCCCGGCATCACCACCCGCAAACTTGACGAGATCGGCGCACAAGTCATGCAAGAAAACGGCGCCCGCTCCGCTCCGTCTATGGTGTACAAGTTCCCGGGCGCGAGTTGCATCAGCCTGAACGATGAGGCGGTGCATGGAATTCCGAGCGAGCGCGAGTTGAGCGAGGGCGACCTGGTGAAGCTGGATGTGACCGTCGAAAAGGACGGCTTCATGGCGGACGCCGCCATCACCGTGCCGGCAGGACGCGTGACTGCTGAGGCGGAAAAATTGATGGCCTGTGCCGAACGTGCTTTTCAACAGGCGATGTTGGTGGCGCGCGCCGGCTTCCGCGTTTTCGATATTGGAAGAATGGTGGAACGCGAGGTGCGCAAATCGGGTTTTGCGGTGATCCGGGAACTTGGAGGTCACGGCATTGGGCGCACCATTCACGAGCAACCGCATATCCCGAACTATCCCGATCCGCAGGCTCGTCACATCCTGCGGGAAGGCCTTGTCATCACCGTTGAACCGATTATCTCCAGCGGCTCCGGCCGCGTTTTTACGGATAAGGATGGCTGGACGGTGCGCACTGGCGATCACGCGCTTTCGGCTCACCATGAGCACACCCTTGTGATCACTTCCGGCGCACCTATCTTGCTAACGGCTTAAAGCACGTCTTACGATCCCCTAATGCATGGCTCCGCGCACGATTTCGGTCGATTGCAGATCGTTTTCTGGCATCTAATCGAGCGGCGAGTGAGTGTAGCGTTGCCAGGAGTAAAGGGAGTAAGCGTCCAGGCTGGCTCGGCCAGCGGGTGATTCCCTAATGTAAATGTAGTTCGAGTTACCAGGGGTTAACCCTAGGGTTAACCTCGTTGACCCAGGACCAGCTTCGGGATAAAGTTTGAATGCAGGGTTTTCTTCCAGCCCCCACCCTAGCTCAGCCGCGATGGTTTGACATGCGCTTGCCGCGTCCCTATCTCGTAGTCTCTTTGTTGTTGGCGGGCTTCGCTTTCATGGGCCATACCTACGCCTGGGCCGCGTCGCCGCAGTTTTCGGGGCAGGCGCGAGTGGGCGCGATGACCGGAGATCAGTGGGAGCCCTCGGTTGCGGCGGATGCTTCGGGGCACGTTTTCGTTCTTTATCCGCATTACGGACAGGTTTCGGGTTGCAAGGGCTGCAGCGTGCCCACCATGCTGCTTGAGGCAAGCAACGACAATGGCAAGACCTGGCAAACGCCACGGGTGATGCTCGAATCCGGGACCGGCCAGTTCGACGCGCAGATTGCTGTCGATCCCGCCGACCACCATACGCTTTATGCCGCCTGGCTGCAGAACAATAAGCGCGTGGTGATGCTGGCCCGGTCAGCCGATTCGGGCGCGAACTGGACATTCACCATCGCAGTGCGCAGCGAAGTCGAACTCGATAAGCCGGCGCTGGCGGTGCGGGGACAGACCGTCTACGTTGCCTTCAATCATGAAGAAGAAGTGTGGGTCGCGGTCTCGCAGGATGGCGGCCGCAGCTTTACCGCCACGCGCGTGAACGCAGAAACCCGACCGGGATGGTCGCTGCTGGGGTCGGCGACGATTGACCCAGCGGGCAACATGTATTTGGCATGGTCGTCCTATTCCAAATCCGGAGGGGCGCGCGGCTCGGTGAATCTTTATGTGGCAAAGTCGGCGGATGCGGGTAGATCGTGGAATCAATCTCTGCTCGATGTTTCGGCGGCGGCTCCGGGCTGCGATGATGACGATTGCGGCGAAGGCTATCTTGGCGCTCAGGTCGTAGTTGCTTCGGATTCCGAGGGAACTCTCTACGCGCTGTGGAGCGCGGGCGGCGCAACCCTGGGACCGCAGCGTATTTACTTTTCGTCATCGACCAATGGAGGCGAAAGCTGGCTGCCGCGCGCGGGCGTTTCGTCGGCTGCACCGACGGTCGAACACGCTTTTCCTGCAATTGTGGCCGGCCATGCCGGCGATGTTCGCATCGCCTGGATGGACCAGCGTGTTCTGGATAAAAACAGCGTGCCGTACTGGAACACCTACTATCGCAGCTCGACGAACGGCGGCGCGACATGGTCGGACGAGGTGCGCATTTCGAACTACGTGGCAGGCTATAAATACATCGCCGAGCAAGGTTTCAGTTTTCCCTTTGGAGACTATTTCGGCCTCGCCATCGACAATCACGGCGACACCCACATCGCATGGGGCGAGGGATTGAACTATCAGTCGCCGGGATCGATCTGGCACTCGAGCGGAAGATAGAAACAGGCTGCCAAGTCGCAATTAAGTTGCATAGGTCCTTCGCTCCCCACCCCAGCATGCAAATGCGGCTTGCTGGGGACCCCGATCGCTCAGGATGACATTGGGGTCGGGATAGGGATGGGTTGAGATTTTTAGTCGGTGAGCAGGCCGCCGGTTAGGTCGCTGAGGCGCTCGATGCGGTGTTCGCGGCAATACTCGGTCAGGTTCTCGACCAGCGTTTCGGTCGCCACGGGGTCGAAGAAACTGGCTGTTCCGACCTGCACGGCGCTGGCTCCAGCGAGCATGAACTCCACCACATCGACGGGCGTAGTAATTCCACCCATGCCGATTACCGGAATGTTCACCGCGTGAGCGGCGTCGTACACCATGCGCAAGGCAATCGGCTTGATGGCGGGGCCCGAGAGACCAGCGGTTACGTTGGCAATGCGCGGGCGACGCGTTTCGGCATCGATGGCCATCGCGAGAAATGTATTCACCAGCGAAATCGCGTCGGCGCCGGCCTCCTGGGCAACATAGGCCATCTGGGCGATCGAGGTCACGTTGGGAGAAAGTTTGACGATTACCGGGCGTTCGGAGACGCGCCGCGCCGTGCGCACGACTTCATCGAGCAGCATGGGATCGCTGCCAAACTGAATGCCGCCGTGCGCCGTGTTGGGACACGACACGTTAATTTCGTAGGCAGCGATGCCCTCACCCTGATTCAGAATTTCAATCGTCTGTTCGTAGTCGGCGCGCGTGTAGCCGAAGACGTTGGCGAAGACGACGACATTTTTCTTTTCGCGCAGCGCCGGAAGTTTCTCTTCGAGGAACGCCGGGGCGCCGATATTCTGCAGGCCGATGGCGTTCAGCATTCCCGCGGCAGTTTCAAACAGACGCGGAGGAGGATTGCCGGTCATCGGCTCTTTCGAGAGGCCTTTGACCACGAGTCCGCCGAGGCGGTCGAGATGCACGATGTCTTCATACTCGATGCCGTAGCCGAAGGTGCCGGAAGCGGCGATGATGGGGTTTTTCAGCTCGATGCCGGCAACGCTGACGCTTAGGTCGGGTTGGGCGATCGGCGTCATTGTGTCCCCCCACCGGGCTGCGCGGGCAGCGGTTGACGGGATGATGGCGCTGTAACTGGAGCATCCGAAGGGGCTGGCAGACGATGCGGCGGCAACGCCTCGACGAGCACTCTGCCGGTGGCTTTTGCGGGAGCATCAATGCCGAGCAACGACGCGAGTGTTACCGCTAGGTCGACCGGTTCGGCATGAGTGCGATAAATTCCTGGCTGAAACGCGAGACCGTAGAACGCGAGAGGAACGTGCGTATCGTAAGAGAAAGGCGTGGCGTGATCGGTGCCCTTCGAGATTCCGACTTGAAAGGGTTGCGGGATTCCGATTACGTAGAATCCGCCTTCGGGCGAGTAGCTGTGGGCGTAGCGGCGGCCGAGTTCGGTGGGGGGAATATCTCCGCGGGCCAACTGCGATTTCGTAAAGTATCCGGTGAATCCCAATTGCTTCATGGCTTCGCCGACCTCGTCTTCGGCGACAGATTCGTCTTTCGCGCCGACAGTTCCAACGAAGGTGTCTTTATCGAGCCATGCGACCGGGAAATCGAGATCGAGCACGTAATCGGCTTTCTTTTGGTTTTTTGCTGAGAGCAGGGAATTGAGCTGTTCGCGCAGAGCCTTGGCATCGAGATTGGCGGCGGGCAGACGAAGAGTTTTTGCGAAATCGGGTAGCGGAGCGATGCCGTGATCGGCGGAAAGCGCCATCCAAACGTTGGCCATGCCAATCTGATGACCGAGAAAGCTGAAAAACTGCGCCAGACTGCGGTCGAGCTCGAGCGCCATGCTGCGCATTTGCGGCGTATCGGGACCGACCTGATGGCCGAGAATATCGTTCGCCGAGAGACTGATGGCGAGCAGATCGGTTGCGGGGCCTGCGCCGAGCTTTTCGTAGACGAGGAGTTCTTTTGCGAACTCAAATTCGTAGTCGTTGGCGAATGGAGTCGAGCCGACTACCTCGTAGAAGCTGGCGGGATTGCCGTCTTTGGCGGTGCGAGGCGCAGTTGAACCGAGCACGGTTCCATTGGCATCTTTCCACTCGCGATTCCAGTATTTCTGTGCGCGTCCTTCCGCGGGCTGCTCGCCGTTGAAATTCCGCACCCATTCCGGCAAATCGGAACGGTAATAGGTTGAGGTGATCCAGGCGCCGCTTTTGGGATCGATCCAGTAAGCGGCGTCTCCGGCGAATCCGGCGGGCAGCACGGCGGCGCGATCTTTGAACGAGATGGCAAACACGCGCGCTTTGCCGCCGCTTGCCAGCTTTAATTCGTCCCCGAGCGTGTCGCTCATGAGATTGTGCGGAGACGCGCCGGGCGAATTTTGGTCGACTCCGAGCAGCTTGACGGCGTCATCTTCTACGGATGTGACTCGCTTTTTTTTCTGTGGATCCCACCATTCGTTGGCAACGATGCCGTGGCCGCTGGTGTAGCTTCCGGAGAAAAGCGTGGCGTGTCCGGGAGCGGTGCGCGTGTTTGCGTAGTCGTAGTTGCAGTCGGAAAAATACGCGCCGTGGTCGAGAAACAGACGAAAGCCTCCATCGCCGAACTGATCACGGTAACGCTCGAGGTAATCGCCGCGGAACTGATCGATCACGATGATCACGACGAGCTTGGGATGAGCGTTGTATGCGGAGGCGAAGGCGCAGACACTCGAAGCCAGCAGAACGAGCAAAGTTCGCCAAGACCGGGGAAGTCTCATTGCGAGTTAGTTTACAGGATCGGACAATGCCGAGGGGATACTGATGCCCCTACGCGTGGCCGATACCGGTGCGAAGGTCTGGCTGCACGGAATCGCGTTTTTCGGCTACAGTTAGATGACGATGCTCGATCTGAATTTTGTTCGTGACAACCTCGCGCTGGTGGAGGAAAAGCTCGGCCAGCGTGGAATGAATCCTGCCGAAGTCTTGAAGGATTTTCGCTCGATCGACGCGGAGCGGCGGCAGGCGATTACCGCGGCAGAAACTCTGCAGGCGCGGCGCAACCGGGCATCGGAAGAAATCGCAAAACTCAAGAAGAGCGGGCAGGATGCGTCGGCGCAGATTCAGGAGACGAAAGACCTGCGCGAGCAGATTGCGGAGTCCGAGAAAAAAGCGGCCGAGCAGGAGGCGCGGCTGCGGGAAATTCTGACATCGATTCCAAATCTTCCGCATGCCAGCGTGCCGGTGGGAACCAGCGCAGAAGCGAACATTGAGGTAAGACGGTGGGGTGCGGCGCCACAATTCGACTTCAAGCCCAAGCCGCATTGGGAGCTGGGCGAACAGCTCGGAGTGCTCGACCTGGAGCGGGCCGCGAAGCTTACGGGTGCGCGCTTCGCGGTATATTGGGCGCTGGGCGCGCGATTGGAGCGGGCGCTGGCCAACTTCATGCTCGATTTGCACACGCGAGAGCACGGGTACACGGAGGTGCTGCCGCCGTATCTGGTGAATTCGGATTCGATGTATGGCACCGGGCAATTGCCGAAGTTCGCGCAGGATTCGTTTCGTGTGCCGCACGGCGAAAAAGATCTGTGGCTAATTCCGACCTCCGAGGTTCCGGTGACGAATCTGTATCGTGATGAGGTGATCGATGCGGCCAAGTTGCCGATTTCGCTTACGGCGTACACTCCGTGTTTTCGCAGCGAAGCGGGATCGTATGGGAAAGATGTGCGCGGGATTATCCGGCAGCACCAGTTTCAGAAGGTTGAGCTGGTGAAGGTCTCGCGTCCGGAGACTTCTTACGATGAACTCGAAAAGCTGACCCATAATGCCGAAACCGTGTTGCAGAAGCTCGGTTTGCACTATCGCGTAGTCGCGTTGTGCACGGGCGATATGGGATTCTCGTCGGCCAAGACTTACGATCTCGAAGTGTGGCTGCCGGGGCAGAA
>JASHOU010000072.1 GCA_030038475.1 Terriglobales bacterium
CGTTGGCGCTCGAATAATTTGCAGCTTCGACTTGATCGTAAATGTCGATCGAGATCGTCCGCGTGAGGCCGGGAATGTTGCCGCCCACCATGAGCACAACTCCAAACTCGCCCAACGTGTGCGCGAAGCTGAGCGTAAACCCGGTAATCAGTCCCGCTTTTGAAAGAGGCAGCACGACCCGCCGAAAAGTTGCAAGCGGCGAGTCGCCGAGCGAAGCCGAAGCGCGAAGCAACGCCGGATCGACCGCGCCGAATGAGGCGGCGAACGGTTGCACGGCGAAGGGCAAACTGTATAACAAGGATCCGATCACGAGCCCTTCAAAAGTGAACGCGAGCGTGTGGCCGGTGAGCGACTCCCACCAGCGTCCCAGAGGGCTG
This sequence comes from Terriglobales bacterium, assembly GCA_030038475.1. GTDB lineage: Bacteria > Acidobacteriota > Terriglobia > Terriglobales > Acidobacteriaceae > Acidiflorens. The sequence continues at coordinate 378 of JASHOU010000072.1, forward strand.
CGCGAGCCGAGCGCGACCAGCACATAAAAGCCGAGCACGGTCGGAGGAAGAACTATGGGAAGCGCGACCGTCGCCTCGACCAGAAATTTCCAGCGCCAGCGCGAGTAAGTGAGCCAATAGGCGATCGGAATTCCGATAGCCAGCAACAGCGTCGAAACAAGCGCTGCGAGACGCACTGTCAGCCGGAACGCCTCCCAGTTCATCCTACTTTTTCTCCTCGGGCAGGCTGAAGCCGTAACTGCTGAGCAGGGAAGCGGCCTCTGGCGTTCGCAAAAATTCCAGAAATTTTCGCGCGGCATCCTGCTGTTTTGATTTCGAAAGCACCACCGCCGCCTGGTTCAATGTTGGATACGCGTCAAGCGGAACCGTCCAATAGCGGCCTTTGTCTTTCATTGCGGGTGCGAGCGCATGTGAGAGCGCAACCAGTCCTGCCTGGGCGTTGCCCGATTCGACAAACTGCGCTGCCTGCGCGATATTTTCGCCGATGACCAGCTTGGCCGAAACCTGATCGTAAATTCCAAAATGCCGCAGCGTAGCCGCCGCCGCCCGTCCGTAAGGCGCGGTCGCCGGATTCGCAATGGAAATCTTCTTGACCGAAGGATCGAGCAGCGCCTGAATGCCGAGCTTCGACAAATCGAGCGGCGAATCGTTCGGCACCCACAGCACCAGGCGTCCGACCGCGTACCGATAGAGCGTCTCTTTCACCGCGAGTCCCTCGGCGATCAACTGCTGAGGATATTCTTCATCGGCTGAAAAAAACGCATCGAAAGGAGCGCCATTACGAATCTGATTTGTCAGATTGCCCGATGATCCGAAGGAGAGCTTGACCGTCTGCCCGGTTTTTTTCGTGTAGGCTGCGACAACTTCAGGCAGAGCGGCGCTCATATCGGCGGCCGCAGCCGCAGTAATTTCCTGCGCACTTGCGAAAGCGCCAGCGAATAAAAGAAGCAGAGCCAACAATTTGCTCATCGATAGCTCCAGTGGAGACGCCGTTGGCGCGTCTCATTCCGAACGAGACGGAACAAGCCGCCGTCTCTAGGATTGAAATCGCATCAAGCCAGCTTCGTCTTCGACAGCGGCAACTCACGCACGCGCTTGCCCGTCGCCGCACAAATCGCGTTGCACAGCGCCGGCGCAAACGGAGGTACGCCCGGTTCGCCGACTCCAGCCGGCGGCGCCTCGCTCTGCACAATCTGCACATCAATATGTCGCGGAGCGCGATTCATGCGCGTGATCTGATAATTATTGAAATTGCTCTGGTCGATCGCTCCGTTGGTAGCAGTGATTTCGCCGAACAAAGCCAGGCTCGTCCCAAACACCGCCGCTCCCTCGAACTGATTGCGAATATTGTCGGGACTGACGACCGTGCCCGCGTCAACCGCCGTCCAGACGTTTGGAATATGCACCTGGCCTTTGGCGTCAATTTCAACTTCGACGACTGTTGCCACGTAAGTCAGAAAACTTCGGTGCGCAGCAATACCAAAGCCATGGCCCTTGGATTTCGCTTGCTTGGCCCAGCCGGAATTTTCCGCGACCCCCTCCACCACGCGCCGCAATCGCGCCGTATCCAGCGGATACGTCTTGTCGTCTTCCGCTTCATCTCCCTTAAGGTCAAGCGCGACAATCCGCGGCGGCCCGATCAATTCGAGCAGATACTCCACCGAATCTTTGTTGGCGTTGTGCGCTAGTTCGTCGGCGAAAGAGTGAATTGCGAACGAATGATAAATGTTGGCCACGCTGCGCAGCCATCCAATGCGCACGTGGTAATCGGCGGGACCGTTCTCGGCGCGATGATTCGGAATATCAAAGGGAAGATTGTTCCATCCCAGTCCCATCTCGTCGTCGGCGTATACCGCCGACGCGTCGAATGTGGAATTGATCGGCGGATAAACCGTGCGCTGCAACCACGCCGTCGGCTTGCCATCCGGCCCGATTGCCGCCTTCATGTACATCGCCGCGACGGAGTGAAAAAAATCGAAGTGGATATCGTCTTCGCGGCTCCAGACGACCTTCACCGGCTTGCCCAACTGCTTCGAAAGCAGCGCCGCTTCGGCAACCTGGTCCGGTTTCGACTTGCGCCCGAATCCACCGCCGAGCAGCGTGACGTGGCACGTCACATCTTCTTTCTTAATGCCGAGCACGCCCGCAATCGTTTCCTGTACCGCCTGCGGATTCTGCGTCGGCGCCCACGCCAGCACTTTGCCGTCGCGATATTCGGCGACCGCAACGGGAGGCTCCATGGAGGCGTGTGCCAGATGCGGAGTGTAATACTCAGCTTCGATTATTTTTATTCCACTTTGGCCGGCCTTGGCGAATGCTGCATCCACGTCGCCAACATTGCGAACCACTTTTCCCGACTTCCGCGATGTGGCTTCGAGCGTCTTGCGAAATGACGCCGAGTTATAAACCGAATGCGGACTCGTGTCCCATTCGATCTTCAATTGCTTGCGTCCTTGGAATGCCGCCCAGGTGTTGTC
>JASHOU010000073.1 GCA_030038475.1 Terriglobales bacterium
TGGCGAGGTTCAGAGCGTGGAATCCGGCGAGGGTGATGAACTGGAACTTGTATCCCATGCGGCCGAGCTCGTGCTGGAAGGCGGCGATGGTCGCGTCGTCGAGATTTTTTTTCCAGTTGAACGAAGGCGAGCAGTTGTAGGCGAGCAACTTGCCGGGATAAACCTTGTGAATGGCCTCGGCGAATTCGCGCGCTTCCTCGAGATTGGGCTTGGAGGTTTCCCACCAGAGAATATCGGCATAGGGAGCGTAGGCGAGGCTGCGGGCGATGGCTGCTTTGGGACCACCTTTGTAGTGGTAGAAGCCTTCGACGGTGCGCTGACGGACGCAGAATTCGCGGTCGCTGGGATTGATATCGCTGGTCAGGAGAGTAGCGCTATCGGCGTCGGTGCGAGCCATGATCAGCGTGGGAACGCCCATGACATCGGCGGCGAGCCGGGCAGCGACGAGCTTCTGAATGGCTTCGGTGGTGGGCACCAGGACCTTGCCGCCGAGATGGCCGCACTTTTTGGCGGAGGAGAGTTGATCTTCAAAATGAACGCAAGCAGCGCCGGCTTCGATCATGGCCTTCATGAGTTCGAAGGCATTGAGATTGCCGCCGAATCCGGCTTCGGCGTCGGCGATGAGCGGAGGGTACCATTCGATGCCATTGCGGCCTTCGGAGTGATGGATCTGGTCGGCACGCATCAGGGCCTGATTGACGCGGCGGACTAGATTGGGCACGCTGTCGGCGGGATAAAGGCTTTGATCGGGATACATCTGGCCGGCATTGTTGGCGTCTGCGGCGACCTGCCATCCGCTGATGTAGATGGCTTTTAGTCCAGCCTTTACCTGCTGCACGGCTTGGTTGCCGGTCATCGCGCCGAGCGCGGGGATGAACGGTTCGGCTTTGTCATGCAGCAGATTCCAGAGGCGCTCTGCGCCACGGCGGGCGAGAGTGTGCTCGATTTGGAGCGACCCGCGAAGGCGCTCTACGTCACTTTGCGTGTAAGGGCGCGTGATGCCGTGCCAGCGAGGGCTGGTATGCCAGTTGTTGGTGGAGTGATTGCCGTTTTGGCCATTGCCGTTTTGCCCATCCAAAGTCTTCATATTTTTTCTTTCCGCCCGTTCTTTTTCCCAATCAGAAATCTGCCTGCCAGTGCAGTAGATGCCATATCGCGGTTCTCAGACAAACAACGGCGTCCGCCTGGGACACTAGGACAAAATGACCTAGTGGGCGGAAATTGCGTCGGCAAGAGGTTGGGCGAAGGGCTATGATTTGTCTTATGAATCCAACTATTCTCGAGAAAAATGCTCCCCAGAATCTGACCCAGATCGAGGCCAGTGTGCTTACCCCGGAAGCGCGGGCTTTTTTGACGAAACTTGGGGAACGTTTTGAACCACGGCGGCAGGAGTTGCTGGCGCAGCGGCGAACCGTGCAGCGCGAAATCGACAACGGAAAGTTTCCCGACTTTTTACCGGAGACGGCGGAGATCCGGGGGAGCGAGTGGAAAGTTGCGCCGATCCCAAAGGACCTGCTTGATCGGCGCGTGGAAATTACTGGGCCGGTCGATCGCAAGATGATTATCAACGCACTGAACTCGGGGGCCAACGTTTATATGGCCGACTTCGAGGACTCGAATACGCCGACCTGGAGCAACAATCTTGAAGGCCAGGACAATCTGCGCGACGCGGTGCGGGGAACGATTCAGTATGAGAGCCCGGAGGGAAAAAAATATCGGCTGGGGTCGAAGCTGGCCACGCTGCTGGTGCGCCCGCGCGGATGGCATCTGGACGAAAAGCACTTTTTGGTGAAAGGGAAGCCCATCTCCGGCGCGCTGTTCGATTTTGGTTTGTTCTTTTTTCACAATGCCGCGGCATTGCTGAGCAAAGGGACTGGGCCTTATTTCTATCTGCCGAAGTTGGAAAATCACCTGGAAGCGCGGCTTTGGAATGACGTGTTTTGTTTTGCGCAGGATGAACTGAAAATTCCGCGCGGTTCGATTCGCGCCACGGTTCTAATCGAAACGATTCTGGCGGCGTTCGAAATGGACGAGATTCTTTATGAATTGCGCGAACATTCTTCGGGGCTGAATTGCGGGCGCTGGGATTACATTTTCAGCTTCATCAAAAAGTTTCAGGCGTATCCGAATTTCGTGTTGCCGGACCGGTCGCTGGTAACCATGGAAACCGGTTTTTTGAGCGCTTATGTCGATTTGCTGGTGCAAATCTGCCACCGGCGTGGCATTCACGCGATGGGAGGGATGGCGGCGCAGATTCCTATCCGGAACGATGTGGCGGCCAACGAACAGGCGCTCGAAAAGGTGCGGCGCGACAAACTGCGCGAAGTGCACGCGGGCCACGATGGCACATGGGTTGCGCATCCGGGGCTGGTTCCAGTGGCAAAGGAAATTTTCGACAAATACATGCCTGAGCCGAATCAGATTGCGTCGCATAGGAGCTCGGGGCGCAAGATCTCGGCGAAGGATTTGATCGAGGTTCCCAAGGGCGACATTACCGAGGCGGGATTGCGCTGGAATATTGACGTTGGGTTGCAATACCTGCATTCGTGGCTGGGCGGGTTGGGGTGCGTTCCCATTTATAACCTGATGGAAGACGCGGCGACGGCGGAGATTTGCCGCGCCCAGGTGTGGCAGTGGGTGAGGCATGGCGCGCACCTCAAAGATGGCAGGCAGGTGACGGCGAAGATGGTAAGGGAGATCATTCTTCAGCGCTCCGGGGAGTTAAGCCGCGACGAACACATTCGGCAAGCGGCCAGACTGCTGGAAGAATTAACGACGAGCCAGGAGTTCGCGGAGTTTCTAACGCTTGCCAGTTACGATTTGTTGGACTAAAACGTCAATGAATGGCTGCACCCAAAGCTCCGGCTAACCTACCGATTGAGGCGAGCTTTCTCGCACAGTTACAGCAACATGTTGCCGCGCGGGAAATTGAGCGCGGCATCGCCTGCTTGCGCTCGCATCAGGATCTAATTACCCACCTCGATCCCGCACAGGAAAACGCTTCTCGGCTGATGGCGTATCTCGCAATCTGGATGGACATCGGATTCGCGGGGCCGCCGCTGCGGGAAATACTGAATCGCTTTGCGCGTTCCGGCAAAAATGGGGTGACGCGTTCGCAACTCTCGGTTGCCGATTACATTTGCCTGCGCATGGCCGAGGGAATGGCGGCGATGGCGGAAGAGGCAATGGAGACGGCGATTGGGCATTTTGATTTCGTCCTGAGTTTGCGCGAAGAGCTTGATGAGCGCTTTTTTCTCGCCATCGTTTATTTCTGGAAGGGACGATGCTTGCGCCGAAAAGGCGACTATGACGAGGCCTTGATCTATACCGGCAAGGGATGCGAACTGGCGCTGGGATTGGGCCATCCGCGAATGGCGGCGGTTATGCGGGTGCTCGAGGGCTGGATTTTCTTTCAGCTGGGCAAGTGGAAGGAAGCGGTGCGGGTTTCGCAGGAAGCGGAAAAAGTGCTGGGCGCGACTGACGACTACGTGACGCTCGGCAATATTCAATCTTTCTATGGGCGAATGGCGCGGCGGGAGGGGCGTTTTGATAAAGCGATCGAGTTCTTCGAGAGCGCGATTGGTTACTATGACAAGCGCGATCCGCGGCATCCGAATCTGGCGAGATCGCTGGCGAACATGGCGCTGGCCAAGCGCGGGATCGCGCTGCAGTTACAGAAGAGAATCGACCGTGAAGTGCAGCGACGGCGCAAAACCTCGCCGCGAGCGGGATCGAAACAGGTTTCGGCGGGCCGCGATTCTCGAAATCCGGAGACGGGAAATCACGAGGCGCGTGGCTACGATCCTAGAGGTCATGACTATCGCGAGCGATTGACACGGCTGCGGCGTGAAGCGCTGGAACATCTCGAGGCCGCGGGGGCGATCTACCGGCAGCGTCCGAGCCATCACGGAGCGGGCACGGTTTACCTGAACGCCGCGTACATTCACCTGGATGGCGGAGATTTTCAGCGCGCCGAGGAAGAAGCGGCTTCGGCTTATGACGTGGCGGAAGAAAAGCAGGACTACATTCTGATGGGCCGGGCGCGCATCCTGCAGTGCATGATTGAAAATGCGAAGGTCGAAGAAGAGATCGGCGAGGGCGCGGATCCGGGAAGCCATGCGCGACGCGCCTTCGAGTATAGCCAGGAGGCGGTCGAGCTGGCCAAGCACACGCAACACCATCTGCTGCTGGCGAACGCGCAGGTATGGCAGGGTCTGACGCAGTGCAATTCGTTTTTCGACAACCCGGAAGCGGCGCGGGAGTCTTACGATCTGGCGCGGGCGTCGTGCGGCGGAAATCAGCCCGACCACAATATGTGGCAGGATCTGCAAACGCTGGGCGCGAAAATACTTCGCAAGGGAAGCGTGCATCCGGCGCTGAAGGCTTGGTCGCAGGGTGCGGTGGGCGAGAAGACATTCCGGCAGATCAGCGAGGAGTTCGCGGAAATTGTGATTCCGCGGGTGTGGGAGCGCGAAGGGCACAAAGTGTCTCGCGTGGCGGCGCGACTGTCGATTTCTCCCAAGAAAGTGCGGCGCATTCTGGCGCGCGTTGGGCGTCGCAAGCCGCGTCCGCGCTAGGCAACTATGACGAGAGATGGGTGCAGGCGCGGGACCATTTATCATGAGGCATCTTTTAAATGTGATTTGCATCACAGAAAATAGACAAGTAACATTGTAGAGTTAATGGGGTTAACGACGCCGGACAATCGGCTTCCGATGCTTCGATACCAGAAAAGAGAGAGTCAAACTGCACTATGAAGATCGCAAACGATGTTACGGAACTGATCGGCAACACGCCGCTGGTGCGACTGAACCGGGTTACGAAGGGCGCGGTTGCGGAGGTTGTGGCGAAACTGGAGAGCCAGAATCCGCTGGCCAGCGTAAAAGATCGCATCGGAGTGAGCATGATCGCCGATGCCGAACGCGCGGGCCGGATTCAGCCAGGTAAAACCGTTCTGATCGAACCGACCAGCGGCAATACAGGAATCGCGCTCGCATTCGTTGCGGCGGTGAAAGGTTACAGGCTCATTCTCACGATGCCCGAAACTATGAGCCTGGAGCGACGTGTGCTGCTGCTGGCATTGGGCGCGGAGATCGTCCTCACCCCTGGCCCGCGCGGAATGAAGGGAGCGGTTCTGAAAGCCGAGGAGATACTCGCCAACACTCGAGACGGTTACATGCTCCAGCAATTCGACAACCCGGCCAATCCAAAGATTCATTATGAGACTACCGGCCCTGAGATTTGGGAAGACACCGACGGGCGCGTCGACTTCCTGATCTCCGGGGTCGGCACAGGTGGAACGATTACAGGCGTTTCCGAATACATCAAACCGAAGAAGCCGTCGTTCAAGGCAATCGCCGTCGAGCCGACCGACAGCCCGGTTCTTTCCGGAGGCAAGCCCGCGCCGCACAAAATTCAGGGAATCGGAGCAGGTTTCGTTCCCAGCATTTTGCGCAGAGATTACGTTGATGAAGTCATCACGGTATCGAACGAAGATTCCATCAATATGGCACGCAGGCTTCCGCTCGAAGAAGGCTTGCTGGTGGGGATTTCTTCAGGTGCAGCGGTAGTGGCGGCGCTGCAGGTGGCGAAACGGCCGGAGAATGCGGGCAAATTGATCGTTGTGGTTCTACCGTCGTTTGGCGAGCGCTACTTGAGTAGTATCCTCTTCGAAGGCCTGCGGAACCAGGCGTTGCAGATTCCGACGGCGCAAGTTCCGGCCTGATCTTCAGATATCTGACTCATGCCGCATCTGTTGTCGCTAATCCGCGAAGACGTAGCCACGGTGCTGGAGCGCGATCCGGCGGCAAAGTCGCGACTCGAGATTTATCTCTGTTATGCGGGTCTTCATGCGGTGTGGTTTTATCGCATGAATCACTGGTTGTGGAACCACAATCTGCTGCTGTTGGCGCGCTGGCTTTCGCAGGTCGCGCGCTGGCTCACTGGCATCGAGATCCATCCAGGTGCGCAGATCGGAAGGCGTTTATTCATCGATCATGGGCTGGGAGTGGTGATCGGCGAGACGGCGGTTGTTGGCGAAGACGTCACCCTGTATCAAGGCGTGACCCTGGGCGGCACGGGCAAGGAACACGGGAAGCGGCATCCGACGCTGCTGGATAACGTGGTGGTGGGCGGCGGCGCCAAGATTCTGGGCAACATCACGGTTGGGCACAACTGCCGGATTGGAGCGGGATCGGTGGTGCTGCGCAACGTACCCGACGATTCCACCGTGGTCGGCGTGCCGGGACACATTATTTTTCGCGAAGGCAGGCGCGTGGTGATTACCGATCCTAAGCAGATCAACGATCCGCTGTCGGAAGCTCTGGCCGCGGTTGCGACGGAAGTCAGCAAATTGGCGGAGCGAGTGCGGCAACTGGAGGGTACGGGCGAACGCGAACCGATTTCGGCGTCTCTGCAACGCATTATGGAGGATATCGATTACCAGATTTGACGGGACGGACCGCAGGTTCGTCGAACATGAGATTCCTGGCTGCGTTCGGAATGACAATCCAGGCTGTGCGGGATAGAAGACTCACCAAGGTAACTCCATTCACAATCGAGCCACAGGTATGATTGACACACATTCTTCGCGTTGAAATTCTTTGCGTCGAACTTCCAACGGATGAACTACGGCTTTGTAATCGATCATCGCAAATGCATCGGATGCCATGCCTGCACGGTGGCGTGCAAGACCGAGAATCATGTGCCGCTGGGCGTGAACCGGACCTGGGTCAAGTACGTTGAAAAAGGAATTTTTCCCAATACACGCCGCGTGTTCCAGGTCACGCGCTGCAATCATTGCGAGAAGCCTCCCTGCGTTACGATTTGTCCGGTCACTGCGATGTACCAGCGCAAGGATGGGATCGTCGATTTCAATTCCGAGCGCTGCATTGGCTGCAAGGCGTGCATGCAGGCCTGTCCGTACGATTCGATTTACATCGATCCCGATGACGGAACGGCGGCAAAATGCCATTTCTGCGCGCATCGCACCGAAGTGGGATTGGAGCCGGCGTGCGTGATCGTGTGTCCGGAACACGCCATTATCGCGGGCGATCTGAGCGATGGAGCGAGCGAAGCGGCGCAACTGATCGCGCGCGAGCCGGTGCGCGTGCGAAAGCCCGAGCAGGGAACTCAACCCAAGCTTTACTACATCGACGGCGATGAAAGCGCAATCGTGCCGACGGCGGCGCGCCATGAACCTTTCTATATGTGGTCGCAGAGAAACGCGAACATTCATGGCGGTGGGGCGGCGTATCCTGTCGACAGCCCTTTGCTGCGGGAGAACACGCTCGCGGCGTATGACGTTGCCCATGCGCGCCCGTGGGGATGGCAGGTTCCGGCCTATTCGTGGACGAAATCGATTGGCTCAGGCGTGCTTGCAATTCCAGCAATCGCGATGCTGCTGGGACGATTGTCGGCTGACCGCGTTCGCGATATTGCGCTGGCGACCGTGGCCCTGCTGTTCACCGCGCTGACTACGGTGCTGCTGGTTTGGGATCTCGAGCACAAGGAACGATTTCTGCGCGTGGTGTTCATGCCGCAGAGCAAATCGTGGCTGGCGCGCGGAGCGTTCATTCTCATCACCTACAGCACGCTATGCGGCATTTTTTGGCTGGCAGCCGTGGCTAACTTTAGCGCCGTCACTTCCATTTTGTTATGGCCGACGGTGCTGGTGGGATTTTGCGCGGCGGCTTACACGGCGTTTCTGTTCGGACAATGCGAAGGCCGTGATTTGTGGCAAACGCCGCTGCTGCCGGCGCATTTGATTATTCAGGCGCTACTCTGCGGATCAGCGGTTCTGGTGCTGCTTCCCGAGTCGATGGGCGGTTCGAGGCAGGCTTTGTCGGTGGCGATTCCTGCATTGGTGATCTGCTTGATTTTGCATTTGCTCATGCTGCTGGGCGAAGTGGCGATGCCGCACACCACCGACAATGCGCGTTACGGGGCTCGGCTTATGACTCACGGGCCGTTTGCGCGCGCGTTCTGGGGTGGTGCGGTTGTTGCGGGAGGAATTGTTCCGTTGGCACTTTTGTTGGGTGTTACTTTTTTCGGCGGAGCTGAGCGTGTTGTGGCTGGATTGGCCAGTGTGCTGGCTTTAGCCGGGCTGTTGATTTTTGAGTGGTGTTTCGTTATGGCGGGGCAGAGCGTGCCGAACAGCTAGAGCGAATAGAGATGGAGATTTGTCAATGAGCGATTTCAAGCGTGACGGGAGCCATCTTTCATCGTACCCGCCGGTCGAGAAGTGGGACGACTGGATGGAATACGACCCCGAAGCCTGGCCGCGGCGCGTGCAAAAACACTACCAGTTAGTTCCCACCATCTGTTTCAACTGCGAATCCGCTTGTGGCCTGCTTGCGTACGTCGATAAGGAAACCGGGCAAATCGCGAAATTTGAAGGCAATCCGAAACATCCCGCGAGCCGCGGACGCCTTTGCGCGAAGGGCCCGGCTACGATCACGCAGATTCACGATCCGGATCGCATTCTTTATCCGATGAAACGCTCGGGCGCGCGCGGGGGCGGAAAGTGGACGCGGACTTCGTGGGACGAAGTGCTGGAAACTTTCGGGTCGCGGATTCGCAAAGCGTTTCAGGAAAATCGCGGCGAAGAGGTCATGTACCACGTGGGGCGTCCGGGACACGACTTCATCATGGAGAGGATGCTGCAGGCGTGGGGAATCGACGGCCACAACTCGCACACGAATGTATGTTCGTCTTCGGCGCGGCTGGGATATCTGCTGTGGCACTACGCAGACCGGCCTTCGCCCGACCACGCCAACGCGCGTTTTATTTTGTTGCTTTCGGCGCATCTCGAGTCGGGGCATTATTTCAATCCTCACGCGCAGCGAATCATCGATGGAAAAATGGCGGGAGCGAAGCTGGCGGTGATGGACCCGCGGCTTTCGAATACGGCGAGCATGGCGGATACCTGGATGCCGAGTTATCCGGGAACCGAAGCGGCGGTGCTGCTGGCGATGGCGATGGTGATTCTGAGGGAGAATCGCTTCGATGCGGCGTTCGTGAAGAAATGGACGAATTGGGAAGAGCTTGAGGTCGATGGATTTTCTGCCAAGGGCCAAAGTTTCGAAGCGACGATCGAGGCGCTGAAGCGGCATTATGCGAAATTCACTCCGGAGTTTGCCGAGAAAGAAAGTGGAGTGAAAGCGGAAGTCGTCGTTAAGACGGCGCGAGAGATCGCGACCGCAGGAAGCCGATTTGCTTCGCACCTGTGGCGCGGGAGTTCATCGGGAAATCTGGGCGGATGGCAAACGGCGCGGGCATTGATGCTGCTGCACGTGCTTACGGGTTCGGTGGGCACTCCCGGTGGACATAATTTGAATGCGTGGAACAAATTTGTGCCGCGGCCGTACAAGAATCCGCCGCCGCAGAAACACTGGAACGAACTGCTCTATCCACGGGAGTGGCCGCTGTGCACGCATGAAATGTCTCCGCTGCTGCCGCATTTTCTGAAAGAAGGCCGCGGCCGGATCGAGGCTTATTTCACGCGCGTGTTTAATCCGGTGTGGACATATCCCGATGGATTTTCGTGGATCGAGATGTTGCGAGACGAAGAGAAAGTCGGCTTGCATGCGGCGCTGACGCCGACCTGGAGCGAGACGGCGTGGTTTGCGGATTATGTTTTGCCCATGGGGTTCAGTTCCGAGCGGCACGACCTGATGAGCCAGGAATCTTACGCGGGAAGGTGGATTGGATTTCGCCAGCCGGTGCTACGCGTGCTGCGGGAGCGCGCAGGAGAAAAATTCGAGTACACGTATCAAACTAATCCGGGAGAAGTTTGGGAAGAAGACGAATTTTGGATCAATCTCTCGTGGGCGATCGATCCCGATGGCGCCATGGGAATCCGGCAGTGGTTTGAGTCGCCGTATCGTCCGGGCGAGAAATTGACAGTGGACGAATATTACGGATGGATGTTTGAAAATTCGGTTCCAGGATTGCCTGAGACGGCGGCGAAAGAGGGATTGAAGCCGCTGGAATACATGCGCAAATACGGCGCTTATGAAGTCACCAGAGACGTCCACAGATTGAACGAAAAGCCAGTTGCGGCCGCCGATCTGGCCGGATCGAAGGTTGAAGCAAACGGCTTGGTCACGAAGGCTGGCAAGACGGTGGGCGTGATGGTGGATGGCGAAGCGGTCGTCGGCTACACCACGCCTTCGCGCAAACTGGAATTGTTCTCAAAAACCATGGCGGATTGGAAGTGGCCTGAATTCGCGCTTCCGGAATATTATCGCAGCCACATTCATAAGTCGGCGCAAGCGGCATCGATGACAGAACGTGTGGAAGATGTGAAGCCGGATTTCGACAAACGCTACATGCCACGCGTGGAATGGCCGAAAGATGCGAACGGCGACGTCTACACGCTGCTGCCGATTTTTCGGCTGCCGCATCTGATTCACACGCGGTCGGGGAACTCGAAGTTTCTGTATGAAATTGCGCATAAGAATCCGCTGTGGGTGAATCCAGCGGACGCGAAGAAACTCGGCGAAGTTCGCACTGGCGATTTGCTCAAGGTGCATACGGAAATCGGTTTCTTCGTATTGCATGCGTGGGTCACGGAGGGGCTGGCGCCGGGGGTGGTGGCGTGTTCTCATCATCTGGGGCGCTGGCGCGTCAATAAGGAAGACAAAGTCGAACGCATGTCGAGCGCGTGGGTCGATCTGAAAGAAGTCGGCAGGGGACAATGGAAGATGCGCCAGGCTTCAGGGGTCGAACCTTACGAAACATCGGATAGCGATACAAAGCGGGTGTGGTGGAGCGACTCGGGCGTGCACCAGAACCTGACGTTTCCGGTGCATCCCGATCCGGTTACGGGCATGCACTGCTGGCACCAGATGGTGCGCGTGGAGCGGGCGAGCGCCGAAGATAGGTACGGCGACATTTTCGTCGACACGAACCTTTCGTTTGCTGTGTATCAAAGGTGGAAGGCGCTGGCGCGTCCGGCGCCGGGACCTGGAGGGTTGCGGCGTCCGCTGTGGATACCGCGCGTGGTGCGGCCAGAGGAAGCGGCGTTCTATATCCCGGAGAAGAAATCCTAGCTCACGATCTGAGCCTGCGATCTGACGATGTAGAATGACAACATATGCCGCTGCAGCCAGGAAAGCCCACGTTTAATAAAAAGCGAACTCCGCCTCCAGACGAAACTTTTGAAGAAGCGACGTACCTGAAGTCGCTCGGCGAAAAGCAGAAGGTGGTGAGCTTGAAACTGGCTGACGGCGAAGTGGTGCGCGGCTGGATTGAATACTACGACAAGAATATGGTGCGGGTGACGCGCGAGGATGGGCCGAATCTGTTCATCTTCAAGCACGAGATTGTTTATATCGCGGAAGATGCGAAGAAGAAGTAGCCAGGATCAGTTCTCAGTTCTCAGTGGCTGCAGTCCTGACCGCGAAAACGTCGAAGTCCGATGACATCGAATCCACCTCATAAATCTCTTGATTTGATTTCTCCCATGCAGGCGATGGTGCGCGAGGCAGGCGCGCTTTTGATGCAGTACTTTCGCCAGCACGTAAAAATCGAATACAAAGGCGACGTGGATCTGGTCACGGTCGCCGACCGAAAATCGGAAGCGCTGATTCTGGAACGTATTCGCCGGCAGTTCCCGGATCACGATGTGGTGGGCGAAGAGGGCACGCGGATTGAAACCGGCGCCGA
>JASHOU010000074.1 GCA_030038475.1 Terriglobales bacterium
AATTTTTTAGGGTCACAACTGCCATTCTTTTCCTGGTGGCCGCGCAGCTGGTGATCTCAGGGTTGCACGAGCTTTCGGAAAACGGAGTGCTTCCCTCTTCGCGGCGGGAGATGGCGATCATCGGGCCGATCGTGCGCAACGATCTGTTTTTCTTCATCACGATTCTGGCGCTGGCCGCGTTGATGGTGCTCTTTGAGATGAAGAGCCGACAGCCGGCGGCGTTGCCCGCATCGGGCGCTGCGCGGCGCAAGGCGCTGTGGACGGCTCGCCGCGAACGCTTGTGGATGGCGTCGGTTTACAGCTTTTCGTTCCTCTTTATTGCGATGATCACGGCCAGCTTCGTCTATGAGAAGAGCGCCAGCGCGCTATCGCCGGCCACCGAGGTCAGCTTTACCGACGGCAAAGTTTCCATTCCGCTGAAGACGATTTACGATGGCGAACTTCACCGCTTCGAGGCCAGCGAAGGCGGTGTGGAAGTTCGATTCTGGCTCTATCAGAAACCGGATGGGAAGATCGCGACGCTGTTCGATGCCTGCGAAATCTGCGGCCCGGTGGGTTTTTACAAGAGCAAGAATGCCGTGATCTGCAAGAACTGCGCTGCGCCCATGAATCTGCAGTCGCTCGGGATGCCGGGCGGGTGCAATCCCATTCCGCTGAAGGCGCAGGTCACCAGCGATGCGGTGATTGTTTCTGAGGCTGACATCCAGGCAGGCCGCCACTACTTCGAGCAAAAATAATGTTTCCCCGCCTCGTCTACGAATCGTTTCGCCACCAGACGCGGCGCAAGCTGCTGGCGGGGATTGCGATTACGCTGGGCGTGGCGGTGGCGACCGCCATGATCGCCGTGGCGACCGACATCGGCGACAAAATCAATCGCGAACTTCGCAGCTATGGCGCGAACCTGCTGATCACTCCGCAGGAAGACACGCTCGACGTGGAGGTGGGTGGAGTAAATCTGAAACCACCAAGCGACGGCGCATATCTGAGCGAAGCCGATCTACCAAAAATTCGCGGCACCTTCTGGCATCACAATATTGTGGGCTTTGCGCCCATGCTGCCGGTGCCGGTGAAAGTTGGCGCAAGCGCAAAGGATACTTCGAAGGATGCCGCGAAGAATGTCGCTGGCGATGGGGACAAAGATGTAACGCTCGTCGGAACTTACTTCAACAAGCAGCTCAGTTTTGGCAAAGAAGAGTTTACGACTGGCGTAAGGATTACGCATCCGTGGTGGAAGGTTTCCTGCGGAGATGCACGCGACGGCGCGCCGGGGCAAAGCGAAGGCTCGGCAACGAATTTCGGCTGGCCGAACGATGACTCGCAAGACATTCTTGTCGGCGAACGGTTGGCGGCAAGGCTGCACAAACGGGCGGGCGACACGCTTGAGGTTTCTGGACGACCACTCACTATCTCCGGCATTCTTTCGACTGGCGGCAACGAAGATAATCAGATCGTCGCGCCGCTTGCGCTCGCGCAACAGATTCTCGGCAAGCCCGGGGCGGTGCGCCGCGTTTATGTGAGCGCGCTCACCAAGCCTCCGGATGCGCTTTCGGCGCGCGATCCCAAGACGATGACGCCCGAGGTTTACGATCGCTGGTACTGCTCTCCGTATGTGGAGTCAATTGCGTATCAACTGCAGGAAGCGATTCCTCATTCTCACGCGGAACAGATCCGACAGGTCGCGCAAAATGAAGGCACGGTGCTCTCCCGCATCAAAGGCCTGATGCTGCTCATCACATTCGCCGCACTTTTCGCGTCGGCGCTGGCGGTCTCAGCAGCGATGGCGACCGCGATTTACGAGCGCCGGGTTGAAGTTGGTTTGATGAAGGCGCTGGGTGCGGGTAATGTCGCCGTGTCCGCGATCTTTTTTGCCGAGGCGCTGCTGCTGGCTGTGGCCGGTGGAATTGTGGGATTTTCAGTTGGAGCGCTGCTGGCGCGGCAGATTGGCCGCTCGATTTTCAATTCGCAGATCGCGATTGAGCCGGTCCTGTTTCCAATTATCATCGCGATTGCTGTTTTCGTAACTTTTGCCGGAAGCGTCGCAGCGATTCGCCGCGCGGTCAAGTTCGATCCGGTGTTTGCATTGCGAGGCGAGGGATAGAGATAGGGATATCGAAAATGGGTTCTATCAGTACGCTACACAGTCCGAAGCAAGTCGCCGAGCGCCGCGCCGGGGCGCATCATGCTTCGATGTTCGTGCGCATGTTGATTCGCGCCGCCGTGCTTCGCCGCAGGCGCGCGGCTGCCGCACTGTTGGCGATGGTCGTGGCCGCTGCGGTTGCCACCGCCATGATGAATCTCTACGTCGACGTGCAGGCCAAGTTGCGCAGCGAGTTCCGAAATTATGGCGCTAACCTCGTCGTTGTGGCGAAAGACGGCCAGTCGCTGCCCGCCGATGCGATGGCAAAGGTCGAATCGGTTTTCGGCGAGAAGACCCTCGCGGTCGCGTTTGCTTATGCCGTTGCGCGTACCAAAGACGGACAATCGGTGGTCGTCGTCGGCACCGACTTCGCCCGCGCGCGGCAGTTGAATCCTTGGTGGAAGGTGAGTCATTGGCCAGACGCCTCCGGCGAAGCGCTGGTGGGTATGCGAGCTGCCGCCGTGGTCAGTGCCAACCCGCAGGGCCTCGATCGTCATCCCTTTGATCGCCAACCCTTCGAGTTGACCTTTCAAGGGAAGGCAATACAGATCGTTCCCGCGGGCCTGCTCCAGACCGGCGCCGGCGAAGACAGCCGGATTTATCTCGATCGATCCGCGTTCGAAAACTGGACTGGGATTACACCTTCAACTATCGAAATCGCTGCGAACGGAACCGCCGCGGAGATAGAATCCTCAATTCGGCGACTGACACCGCTTTTGCCGGCAGCCGAGATACGGCCTGTGCGACAGATTATGGAAGGCGAAGCCAACGTGCTGAACAAGACGCGCGCCACGCTCTACGCCGCTGCGACGCTGGTCGTGCTCACTTCCGCGCTCTGCGTGCTGGCTACGCTCATCGGATGGGTTTTCGATCGCCGCCGCGATTTTGCCATCATGAAAGCGCTGGGCGCTTCCGAACGTTTAGTCAACAGCTTCTTTGCAGCTGAAGCGGCCGCGCTGGGAGTGGTTGGAGCAATCTTTGGTTTTGTGATCGGCATCGGCGTCGCCGCCTGGATCGGACGCGTCAACTTTCACGCGCCGGTAGTGCCGCGTTTCAGTGTCTTTCCATACGTGCTCGCGGGTAGTATTGCGATTGCTCTTGTTTCGGCGATACTGCCAATTGTGCTGCTGCGCGGTGTGCAGCCGGCTATTATTTTGCGCGGCGAATAGAAGGTGCCAGTTAAGATTAGTTAGCATTTGTCTCAGATCACTTCTAGCTAAGTCGGTCGTTAGTTAGAAGGGGTTAGTTAGAAGGGAAAGATAAGTATGATTCGGCTTAAGAACGTTATCAAGAGTTATCCCGCCAGGGCAGAAGACAATAATGGCGGCTCGAACCTGATTAAAGCGCTCGACGATATTTCTCTGGAGATCGCGCCCGGCGAGTGGGTCGCGATGATGGGACCTTCGGGCTCGGGCAAGAGCACCATGGTCAACCTTATCGGGTGCCTCGATCGGCCGACCAGCGGCGAGATTTGGCTGGACGGACAAAACGTCGCCTCGTTCAGCTCCTCGGAACTCAACCGCGTTCGCGCCGAAACTATCGGATTCGTATTTCAGCAGTTCCATATGATCCCCTACCTCACCGCGGTCGAAAACGTCATGCTCGCGCAGTACTTCCACAGCATGACCGATGAACAGGAGGCGCTCGAAGCCCTGAGTCGCGTCGGACTGAAAGATCGTGCCGGTCATCTGCCTTCGCAGCTTTCCGGCGGCGAGCAGCAGCGCGTCTGCATTGCGCGCGCGCTCATCAACGATCCGAAAATTGTGCTCGCCGACGAACCCACCGGCAATCTCGATGCCGTCAACGAAGAAATCGTACTGCGCCTGCTCCGCGAGCTGCACCAGCAAGGGCGCACCATCGTCATGGTGACGCATGATCCTGTGGTTGCGCGGCTGGCCGACCGCCGCGTCGAATTGCATCACGGCAAAATCGCGGCGCAGGAAGTTTTTGCCA
Organism: Terriglobales bacterium; assembly: GCA_030038475.1. Lineage (GTDB taxonomy): Bacteria > Acidobacteriota > Terriglobia > Terriglobales > Acidobacteriaceae > Acidiflorens. The sequence goes on from JASHOU010000074.1 coordinate 4,091, forward strand.
TGGCCGATGAGGAGCAGTTCGACGAAGTGCTGGAAGAATTATTTGTGCTCGAAGAGAATGGCCAGATTGCCGAGATTGGCCGAATGGAGGTTCACGGCGCGCTGCCGGTTTCGATCGCGGTCGAGAAAATGTCGGCCATGGGACTGGTTACGCTGAACCCGCATCCGCCCGAAACGCACGACCATAAACCCTTCGTGAATCCCTGCCACGATGCGCTCAAGCCCTCCGGCGTTTCCACCGGCGACGGCTCGTCGATCGTCGAACTCACTCCGCGTGGATATCAGCGCGCGGCCGATATCATCCGCCGCCATCGCCTCGCCGAGCGGCTTTTTACCGATTCGCTGGCCATGGATAGCGAAACCGAAATCGAGCAGCAGGCCTGCAAGTTCGAGCACATTCTTTCGCCTGAGGCCACCGATAAGATTTGCAGTTTCCTGAGTCACCCGCTGACTTGCCCGCACGGCGCGCCGATTCCGCCGGGACCGTGCTGCGGACGCCGCGCTGAGCCACGGCAGACGACCTTGCATGTATTTTCCGATAAGCGCTGACCTTGCTTACTGGAAGTGATTAGCGTCTATAACAAGGCGGCTAATCTCTCTGGGGAACTTTGAGAACTCGGTTATGAACTAGAAACTCTCCCGTGCGGTCTGCCTTCCATTCGTTAAGGACAAACTCTCCGCCGTCGAAGCATCGTTTATATCCGTCGTTGTAGTTCACTTCGTGTGCTCCCTCTACATGCTTTCGGAGGCTGCCGCCCTTCCCGCACTCCAGACCACAGATCAGGCATCTAGCACCATGGCCCGGACGAACCGCTCCTTTTTTTCTCCTGCTCATCAGGTCCGCTCCTTCGGTCGTGTGTTTGATTCGATTGCGATTAGTGCGGGAGGCAAACTGGCGCTCGTGTTCAAGGCGATCTGGTTGACCATGCCAAGCAGTTCGCCCGGTTGGGTTGATGCAAGTTGCTGCAGACTGCCCTCGATCAAAAACAACTTTCCCAGCGAGGCGAAAACGAAAATGCTAAGGGCGAGGGACAATACAGCAACGGCAACTATCACGATGGACATCATGGCCACTCCCGTGAGCCCGAGATATTGTACGCGCTGCCTGTGGCAGAGTTGGTCGCTACTTCTTTGCGAAAAACTTCCCGAATCCCAGCCGCACCTGCACCGTGTTCAGCCCCGGATTCAGCCTCGTCAATCCGGCGTCCGAAATGTGCATGTATCGCACATCCAGCGACCACGCGTGATCGCGCAGAAAATACATCCCAAAGGCCGCGCCCGTCGTAAAGTTTACCGTCGAAATTCCCGCCGGCACTTCATGGGTCGTAAATAGCGTGCCCCCGTTCAATTCGAGATAAGGAGCAACATGCCCACGCGTGGCGAAAATCCACTTAAAGCCCACCGGATTCAATCCAAACCCATAGGCCGTATTCGCCGGCTGAACTACTGCAAATGCCGGCACCGCATCGACGGCCAGCTCAAATCGTCCGCTGAGAAAACCCGGCAGGTGCGGTTCGGTCAAAATCCAGCCATAGCGTACACCCAGGTTCCACACGCCCGTATCTTTGGTGCCGCCCGGAACCGAGTGGCCGCCTCCCGTCCATACTTCGATCTCATGCCCTCCTTCTTCGGGGCGATTTTCGTTCTCCGTTTGAGCAGCTGCTGCAGTGACCGCCAAGGTAGCTAGAAAAAATGTTAGAGAAAACGCCGTTACGCAGTTCCGTAAATGAGAGTCGATACACCGCGAAAGATCCGTCATAGATTCAAACAAGGTCGAAACAGAAAGATACGCGAAAATCGACGATACGGGAATACAAGATGAGTGAAGGTTAGAAGTTAGACGTCAGATAGCAGAGGTAACAGCAAATCGACCCCGCCCAATTCGCCGCTACAAACCCAGGCCGCCATCGACGGCCAGCACCTGGCCAGTAATAAACTGCGGAGCGGTAGCAAAGAACATGACCGCGGCAGCGATGTCTGCCGCCGTGCCGCTGCGTTGCATGGGCGTCTGCTTCGCCATCCTGCGCATGAATGCGGCCGCCGATTTTTCTCCCAAATCGATCATTCCCGGAGCAACCGCATTCACCGCAATCTCCGGCGCCAATGCTTTTGCCATCACTTTGGTCAGCATGTGTAGCGCTGCCTTCGAGGAACAGTAGTGCGCGTGGGTCGCCCATGGCCGCAATCCGCCGAGCGAACCCATATTCACGATGCGGCCGCGCCGCTTGCGCAAGTACGGCAGCACCTCGCGCGAGACGAGAAACGGTCCGCGCGTATTCGAGGCGAAAATAGCATCCCACTGTGCCACGCTGATTTTCTCAAACTCCAAGGTTTCATAATTCGCCGCGTTATTCACCAGCACGTCGATTCCACCGAACTCGCGCCCAACTTCCTTGACCATTTCATGGACGCTTTCTTCATCCGTGACGTCGCATCGAACCGCCAGCGCCTCCACGCCACGCCGTGCCAATTCTCCGACCAAAGTCCGCGCCTCGCGTGCCGACTCCCGATAGGTAATCGCCACGTCGGCGCCGTTTTCGGCTGCGGCTAGCGCAATGGCGCGTCCCAGGCGTTTGGCCGCACCCGTCACCAGCATCGTCTTTCCTGAAAGCGAGCATTCATTCGCCGGCATTACAAAATTCTACGCTCCCGCATCTTGGAAACGCTGCACCAAAACTGCTACACTCCCATCGCATGGCGGAGCCCCGGGAAGTCGTGGTGTATTCCCGCAAGGGATGTCATCTCTGCGAAATCGTCAAGGAGAGCCTGATAAAGCTGCACAAGCGCGGCGGTTTCACCTGGCGTGAAATCGATGTCGAGTCCGACGCCGAAATTCGCCGCTTGTATAACGATGAGGTTCCCGTGGTCTTCATCAACGGCCACAAGGCTTTCAAATACCGCATGGATGAGCAGGAATTTCTGCGCAAGCTGAGCGCCTAGCTGGCTTCTCGCTCGCGGACTCTGTATTACAATCTCCCGCGATGCCTCGCACCCAGTTGTATGCTGATCCCACGGGCCGCTTTGTTCACGATGTTGTACTCGAAAGTTGCCGGCGAAATGCAGGCAAGACTGCGCTCGTCGACACCTCCTGCGAGCGCCGTATCACATTCGGCGAATATGGAACGCTCGTCGAATCACTCGCCCATGGCCTGGTGTTGGCTGGACTTGCTCCCGGAGAAGTAGTTGCGATCTTGCTTTCCAACTCGTGGGAATTTGCCATCTCTTATCACGCAGCCACGCTCGCCGGTGGCATTCCTACGCTGCTCAATCCCTCCTACCGCGAGCGCGAGATCCGCTATCAACTGGAAAATTCGGGCGCGGTTTTTCTTATCACGGATGCTCCGCTCATCGAAAACGTGAATCTCGCGGGACTCCCCGCTCTGCGCCGTGTCTTCACTGCGCGCGCGCAAAGCCCGCGCGGCGGTTGCGAAGATTTCGCGAGTCTGCTCCGGCCGGCATTCGGGAAAACGTCCGCCAAACTTCCCCAACCTTTGCAAAGCCCGCAGCAAACCATCGCCGCGCTTCCCTACTCCAGCGGCACCACCGGACTGCCAAAAGGCGTCATGCTCTCGCACTACAATCTGGTCGCGAATGTCTATCAGACCCTCGGTCCCGGCGCCGCGATGCTCACTTCTGACGATGTGATGCTCTGCTTTCTCCCGCTCTACCATATTTATGGGCTCACAGTCGCGTTAACGCTTTCGCAGATTCTCGGCTGCACGCTCGTGCTGATGCCGCGCTTCGACATGCAAAAACTGTGCGGACTTCTGGTGCGCGAGGGCGTCACCATGATGCCCGTGGTGCCACCGGCCATTAATGCCATATGCCAAGCCGCGGAAGCGGAAACCTTCCCCGCGAACCACAAGCTGCGCTGGATTAAATCGGGCGCTGCGCCGCTCGCTCCTGAGCTTGCCCGGCGCATGAAAACGCTCACGGGAGTCAGTGTGGTGCAAGGCTATGGCATGACCGAAGCATCGCCGGTCACGCATGTCGGCTACAACGCGCCGCCGGAAATGTATCGGCCGGCATCCGTCGGGCAGCCGCTGGCGCTGACCGATTGCCGCATCGTCGACCCGGAAAACAAAGATTTAGAAATGAAAAATCTTCAACGGAGCCATGGAGACCCAACCGAAGTCGCGCCCGGCGAACCGGGCGAGTTAGTCATGCGCGGCCCGCAAATCATGCTCGGCTACTGGAAGGAGCCGCAAGCAACCGCGGCCGTTCTGCGTGATGGCTGGTACTTTTCCGGCGACATCGTACGCCGCGACGCTGAGGGCTTTTATTACGTCCTCGATCGCAGCAAGGAGATGATCAAATACAAAGGATTCCCGGTTGCGCCGGCCGAAGTCGAGGCGGTGCTGCTCGAGCATTCCGCCGTCCGCGATTGCGGCGTCGTCGCTAAGCCCTGCGCCGAAGCCGGAGAGATTCCGTGTGCCTTCATCGTCTTGCGCGAAGGCTTTACGCCGTCCGAAGCGCTGGATAAGGAACTGCGCGGCCTTGCCGCCGACTGTCTCGCGCACCACAAGCAGCCCCGCGAAATTCGTTTCGTAGATGCGATTCCGCGAACCCCGTCAGGAAAGATTTTGCGGCGGGAATTGCGTAAGAACTTCGCTTGATTAGCCCCTGAGGGAGTGCCCTGGTACGGAACCGTACCTGCGTCACGAGTTGCTAAGGGATGGTGCCGAGCACTTCGCCGGCAGGTTCGCCATCGACCGGAATCCCCGACCAACCATAAGGGCTGCCACTCGCCCATTCCCCTAAGTTCTTGACAACCCAGTCCCACGTGCCCATGAAATCGCTCCCTGTGCCGGCAGAAGGTGTATCCCCCACTACCCAGTACTGGGTGCCAGCGGTCACTGCCACCGGAGTAAAATCGGCGACGGCAAGGGCACAGCAAGTTCCGTAGTCTGCCAGATTCGTAACCGTCACCGGGCCCGCCAGCAGCGTTCCCGGGTAGTCGGCGCCCGAATCCGCATAGATGCTGAGGTTCACCTGGTTGTCTCCTTCTATATACTGCACCGGGACCTGCACCTCTGAAACATGGGAGTTGAACTTTGGGGTAAAGGGCATGGCTACGAACTCGCTGTTGTTGGAGTTGGGTCCCGCTAGCAGCCAGCCATGGGTATCGTTGTAAAGGTCGGCTTTCGTACCCAGATTGCTGTAGATCTTTTTCAAAGCGGCCGGAACTTCCTGCGGCGGCACGTGGATGGCGGACTTCTCCGTAGTGTTCACGATCTGCGGAGCTGCTCCGATCTGGGCGAACAGGGTCACGCTACCAAGAATCGAGAGGCATACAAACAGCAGAATCTTTTTCACGGATTTTCTCCTTTGAGCGGGTCTTTGGTTTCGTTTATAAGCCGTCGAAGCCTGCTCGGAAATTCGGTGATTTCTGGCAACCTCGACTCTGCAGTGAAACCACTACGGAACTGTGCCCAGCACTTCGCCGGCGGGCAAGTTGTCAGCGGAGTCCTTGAACCAATGGGAACCCTTGTAAAATGAGATCGGAATGTCCTTGGCAACATGGTTCCACACTCCGGAGAAATCGCTTCCCGTTCCCGTAAGAGGCGTATCCCCGACGACCCAGTACTGGGTGCCAGCAGTGACCGCCAGCGCAGGAAAGTTGGCCACGGTGAGGGGGCAGCAAGTTCCCGCTTGAGGCAGATTCATGACCGTCACCGGGCCCGCCAGCAGCGTTCCCGGATAGTCGGAGCCCGAATCTGCATAGATGCTGAGATTCACCTGGTTGTCTCCACTGTTGTAGAGCACTGCAACCTGCACCTGCGAGACCCGGGCGTTGGACTTCGGCGTAAACGGCATGGCGATGAACTCGGTAGTGCTGGCATTGGGTCCGGCAAGGATCCAGCTGTAGGCGCTGGCCCAGTAGAGATCAGTCTTCGCCTTACCCAAGTTGCTGTAGATAACTTTCAACCCCGCCGGGTTCTGTGCCGGCACTGCGATCGCAGACTCTTCAGTGGTTGACGAAATCGGATCGGGCTGTCGGGCCTGAGCGAATAGCATTAGATGGCAGACTAGCAAGAGGCATACAAACGTCAGAATCTTTTTCACGTGGCTTCCTCCTTTGTCTGGGCTTTCGGTTGGAATTTGATATCGGGATCCACACTGTCGGCTTCCTCAACGGAAATCCCATTTGCGAATATCAGATGGACATGTGAAGCCGTAGCGAATTTGTCCTTGACTCCGGGGGTGCACTCTCAACTGGCGGGAACTGCGTCCTCGAGAATGGGGACAAATCACTTTGAAACCAGGGAGCGCATTTTGTCAGTGAATTGAGTCACAAACCGATGTGCAGTGCATACGGCGGAGCGACTGACAGTCTCGCGCGCCTGCCCCTTTTTGTGGAAGTCCCGAGCGGAGCTAAGGGGGAGAGTCGAAGGGTTCCGCATACGCCTCCTCCCGGCGCCGCCGTCGACGGGATGCCCGGCTCTCCACCGGCAAAATCTCTGCAGATGTAAAATATCCTTATCTGCCATGACCCTTTCCACGTTCATAGCCAAGTCCGCCTTTCGCAACAAGCGGCGCAGTCTGCTTACGGTCGCGAGCATTGCATTTTCTTTGCTGCTGCTCTGCGTAATGCTCTGCGTGTGGCGCAGTTTTTATATCGATAAGGGAGCGCCCGACTCCGCGCTGCGCATCATGACCCGCCACAAGGTCTCGCTCGCCAACTTTCTTCCTATCTACTATCGCGACAAAATCCGTGCTATTCCCGGCGTGGCGCATGTTGTGCCCATGACCTGGTTTGGTGGCACCTACATCAACGACAAGCCGGAAAACTATTTCGCCCAGTTCGCTACCGACCCTGACGAATATTTCGATGTTGCCGCCGACAAAAATATGCCACCTGATCAACTCGCGGACTGGAAGCGCGATCGCGGCGGATGCGTGGTCGATGCTGAACTCGCCAAGAAACACCACTGGAAGATTGGCGACCACATCCACCTTCAAGGCACCATCTTTGCAGTGAATCTCGACCTCACGCTGCGCGGCATCTACACCATCGACCCGCCGAACAGCGCGCTTTACTTCCACACCAAGTATCTGGAAGAATCCGTCGACTGGTTTAAAGATACCGCCGGTTTTTATTTCATTCGCGTCGATACGCCTGAACACATGCCGCAAGTGGCCCACGCCATTGACGCTATGTTCCGCGGAAGCCCGGTTCCAACCAAGAGCGAAAGTGAGCAAGCCTTCAAACTCGATTTCATCGCCACGCTGGGCAATGTCAAAGCGTTCATTCTGAGTATCTGCGGAGCGGTCGTCTTCACCACGCTGCTCGTCTGCGCCAACACCATGGCCATGTCGATCCGTGAGCGGACGCGCGAGGTCGCGGTTCTACGCACCCTCGGCTTCACGCAGGGAAGCATCCTTCAGTTGCTTTTGAGCGAATCGATTGCCATTTCGCTGATCGGAGGTTTGATCGGCATTGTGCTCGGCAGTGGGGCCATTCTTTTTCTCGCCCGCCCCGGTATCGGATTGCCGGTTTCCATGCACATGACGGCCGCAACCGCAGCAGTAGCCCTCGCGGTCGCATTCTTCGTCGGCTTAGCCAGCGGCGTCATTCCATCCTACCGCGCCTCGAACCTGGGCATTGTCGACGCTCTACGCCACATCGGCTGAAATTATGAGCCATTGAGACACTGGGACATTGAGGCATTGAATCATTTGCTTCAGTGATTCAATGACTCGATGGTTCAATGTTTTAATGGTTCAATGTTTTCGGTGCTAAACTCGCTTCGCCATGCGGACGGACATCCTGCCCCTTTGCGATCAGCATTACCGCACCATGGAACCTGTGTTGGCTCCATACAATGCCGACTTTTCTATTGAATTTTTTCGCTGCACCGACAAGTTTTGCCAGCGCTGCTTCGGCGAACGCGTCGGTTACACCACACCGCGCCGCGGAGATGCGCCAATCCTTACTCCTAATCAACCGATTTGCGACCGGCACGGGCGTCCCATGTTCATCATCAGCCTCGACCGCCAGCGCAATCACATAACCTACGCCTGCCCGGAACCGGATTGTCGGGAGCGCTTACTTCGACCCTGAATGGCAACGGAAGTTACCAACAGCCAGTTATAACTTTTTCTTACAAACTAATCGTCTCCGGTGTATATTGCTGTGCCAGGTTATCGAAGCTTGCGCCCAGCTTCTCGGCGCCCGAGGTGGGCCGTGTCCATTCTTCCGCTACCCGATCCGGAAGCTCCTCAGGAATTGTCCGATGTTATTGTCGACCCCCAAGAAACCATCCATCTGACCACCCTGGAAGCCTATGCCGGACAGCCCGGTGGGCTAACCGGAGTATCGTTCTGGCCTCGCGCGGCAGCTCGCGTCATCGATACGGTAATTCACTATGTCATCGCAGCGTGCTGTGGCTTTGTCTTCGCACTGATCCTGGCGATCACTGCCTACCTTCAGCACAACAGTCGTGCCCTGCTGCTCGCCCGGCGGCCGGGGGGCGGTCTCTTGCTGCTTCTCTTCGGCCTGTTAGGCACCGTTGCACTCGAGACGGTGTGCGAAGGCTTCCACGGCAGCACGCTGGGAAAACTCCTGTTGGGCCTTGTGGTCGTACAGGAGGACGGTACGCCGTGCCGGCCCGGATCGGCTTTGATCCGATCTCTCGCTTACTTTATCGATGCGATTTTCTTTGGCGCAGTCGCATACTTTGCCATGCAGAAGACTCCACAGCAACAGCGCCATGGCGATGACTGGGCTCACACGATCGTATACCGACGTTCGCAGGTTGAGCCGCAGGTTCTGCGTGGAGGCGGCCAGTTCGCCATGGTTTTTTCGCTCGCCGCAATGGCGGATGCGACGCTGATTATCTCCGCCCTTCTGATTAAGGTACTCAACTGAGTCGCGAGTTACGAGCCACTTCCGGCCGGACGGCCGACTAACTTTCGCCTCCGGTTAGCCAGCCATACTGCGCTGCCGTCAGCGGCACTACGCTCAATCTTCCCTGCCGCACCAGCGGAGACTCGGCAAACGCCACGCGCGCCTTGATCTCGGCCAGCGTCTTCGGCTTCGCAATCGACCTGCCGAGTTTGATTTTCACCAGCGGAACTTTGGGATCGCTCGCGTCCACCGACACGACCGTCGCCGTTCCCACCGCGCTCTTTTCTTCTCCGGTGTGATAAATCACCAGCCGCTCTCCCGGTTTCATCTCGCGCAGGTGTTTGACTGCCACCGGATTCGTCACTCCATCCCAAATCGTGGTTTTCTCGCGCTCAAGATCGGCGAAGGAATACACCGTCGGTTCCGTTTTCAGAAGGTAGTCCATGGGCAGGTATTGTAAATACAAAACAAATTCCGGGATGAAAAAATGAATCGTGTTGGCAAATGATTGTGTCGCGAATGTCTGTATTGCGCATGATTGTGTTGTGGATGATCGTATTGCGAATGATTGTGCTTCGCCTGCTTCGATGACTAAATTCCTGCAAGCAACTACTATGTTGGCCCAATGATAAGCCGCGCGCGCACATCCCGCAAATATGGCTGTCTTCACACTGGTCTTCGGACTGGTCTCCAGATGATGACGGTTGGCTTCGCGTGGTTCGCGCTCGCCGGCATGACGCTGTGGGCCGCAGCCGCTCTCTATTTCGATCTTTCATTCCTGCGGCCGCCTATCTTGACCTCGCTCCTCTACTTGGCGGCGATCTCAGCTCTGGCATACGCGGTAAAGAGGCGTCTGCTGCGAATGGCGACTGTCCTCGGTGGCTTTCTCATCGTCGTCGTCTGCTGGCTGTCGCTCAAACCATCCAACAATCGCCCCTGGCAACCGAATCTCGCGCAAACCCCCTGGGCGGAAATCGATGGCGACCGCGTCACCATCCATAATTTTCGCGACTGCAAGTACCGCACTGAATCCGATTACAGCTGCCAGTGGCTCACCAAAACTGTGCTTCTCTCCGACCTTCGTGGCATCGATCTGTTTGCGGATTACTGGGGTTTGCCCTGGATCATGCATCCTATCGTCAGCTTTCAGTTCGGCGACAACGATTATGTCGCCACGTCGATTGAAGCGCGTTATCAAATCGGCCAGGGCTATTCGGCGATTCGCGCCTTCTTCCGCCAATTCACGATCATTTACGTCTTCGGCGATGAACGCGATCTCATTCGCCTGCGCACCAATTATCGGCAGCACGAAAATGTCTACCTCTTCCACATGGTCGCGAGCCCCGAATGGTCGCGGTTGCTGTTCCTTCAAACCATGCACCAGGCCAACAAACTGCGCGAGCATCCCAGATGGTTCAACGCCCTGACCGACAATTGCACCACCAACATCTTCGAACAAATGGCCGCCACCGGCCATCTCCCAGCGGGAACTTCGCGATATTCCTGGTGGATTCTTTTGAATGGCCGGGCTCCCGAGATGCTCTACCGCGGCGGAAACTTTGCCGGCGATCTGCCTTTTCCTGAACTGATGCGGCGAGCGAACATCGATCCCGTTGCCCGCACGCTCGACGGCGCGCCTGATTTTTCCCAACGCATCCGCAGGAATCGCACCGGCTTTGAATTTCTGGCTGGGCATGACGCGTCATCTCTGCCTTCGCCAAACTGACCTGCGCTTGTAGACTCGAAGCGCGCTGCTGGTTGCACGGTGCCGAAAGAAGTCAGAACTTGTTACCGCGGAGACTTCCCTTCTGCGCCGATTTCGCCAAGAATAGGAGAATAGAAGTTCCGGTTTCGCCATTGAACCCGGTTTCGAATTCAACTTCGGATTCAACAATGACCGAAGCCTCCATCATCCCGAGCCGCAGCATGGCCAAGGCTATTGAGCGCCACTTTAATATTGCGCTCTATCTGCTGGTGCTTACTGGCTTTGGCACTCTGGCTTCGACCGGAGGACTGGATCTGCCGACGGTGCTTCTGGTGGGGTCGGCGCTGGCCTTTCGCGGATTTCAGCTCCTGACGCGGCGCGATTTCTCCCTCCCGGAACCATGGACCAATGTCCTCACGCTGGCCTATGTCTTCCTCTATCTTGCCGACTATTTGTTTATTTCGCGCACTTTTCTGAGATCGACGGTTCACCTCGCGCTCTTCGCCATGCTGGTGCGGCTATTTTCTTTGCGGCGGACTCGCGACCACTACATGCTCGCCGCCCTTTCTTTTGGCATGGTGCTGGCCGCCGCGGTGCTCACCGTTGGCAGTGTTTTTCTCTTCTCGTTTGCCTGGTTTCTGCTGGTTGCCGTCGTTACCTTTGTGCTGATGGAAATGAGGCATTCGCTCGCCGAGCCGACGCACGCCAATGCCATGTTCAAAACAGACGTGCGGCGCGCCGCCGTTCGCAGCCTTGTTTCTCCGGAGACTAGTTCTCCCAGCATTATTCCTTCCAATCAGCGCATGGCAAACGCCTTGCTGGCAATCGCGCCCGCGCTCGTGTTGATGATTCTGGCCGGCACTTTTCTAATCTTTTTCCTGCTGCCTCGCGTTTCCTCGCGCTACATGAGCGCCTACTCTTCCGTCAGCGATGTCTCCACCGGCTTCAGTGACCGCGTGCAACTGGGGCGCATCGGCCAGATTCAGCAGTCTAGTGCCGTCGTCATGCACATCGAGATCGAAAACGATTTGCAGGGTGCATACGATTTGAAGTGGCGCGGCGTTGCCCTAAGCTCCTTTAACGGCCGAGTCTGGACGAACTCCTACGAGCAAACACAACTGCGCCCGGCCATCGACGGAAGTTATTGGCTGGCGCCGCAGTTTAATGGGATGCCTGGCCGGAGATTTGACGGGCGAGTTGCGAGCGCTCCTGCCGGCCGATCGATTCGTTATCGCGTGTTGATGGAGCCGCTGGGAACCAACGTCTTTTTTCTGGCCGAGAAACCGCAGCGGCTCACCGGAAATTATCGGCAAGTGAGTATCGATTCCGGGGGCGCGATCTATGACATCGACGTCGATCACTCGATCAGCCGCTATGAGGCCGAATCAGAATTGCCCGCCATCGATAGCGACGAGCTTCGCCTGGCGCCGAACCTGCCGCCGAGTGGGATGGACCCATACCTGCAACTGCCGCCACTCGATAACCGCATTGACAGGCTGGCCGAAGAAATCACCGCCTCCGCTCCCAGCAACTACGACAAGGCGGTGGTTCTGGAGCGGTATCTATCCACGCACTTCGGATACACGCTGGAACTTCCGCGCACCTTGCCGCAGAATCCCCTGGCCGATTTCCTGTTTGTGAGGAAAAGAGGGCACTGCGAATATTTCGCCAGTTCCATGGCCGTGATGCTGCGTTCCTTGCATATTCCATCGCGCATCGTCACCGGTTTCCGCGGCGGCGAATTCAACGATCTCACGGGCCAGTATGTGATTCGCGCGAGCGACGCGCATTCCTGGGTTGAAGCCTATTTCCCGGGCTCCGGTTGGATCAGCTTCGATCCCACGCCGCCGGCAAGCATCCCCCTGCGAAACGGGTGGTCGCGGTTGCAGCTCTACATCGACGCAGCGGCATCGTTCTGGCGTGAATGGATCATCAACTACGATGCCGGCCACCAGCGCGCCCTCAGTCAGGATGCGGCCGCGAACAGCCGGCATTTTTTTGAAGATGCTCGCAACTGGGTTGAGGCGCAGCACCAGGCTTTGCTGCAATCGGCACGGCGCGCGCATCGGCACTTTACGCACTTTCCTCTGCGCTGGCTCGGCGGCTGCATCGCGTTCGCGGCTGCGCTGCTCATCCTCGTGAATCTCCGGCGCCTGGTTAGCACATTGCGCGCCCGTGCTCTGCGTGCGCATCCGGAGCGCGCTCCACGCCAGGCCGCCGCTCTTTGGTATGACCGGATGGTGGGACGCCTGGCGCGGATGGGCTGGCACAAATCGCCATCGCAAACTCCCCACGATTTCGTCGCCGCCATTCAAGAGGCAACACTACAGAAGAAAGTTGCCAGCTTCACGCGTGCTTACGAATCTGCGCGCTTTGGCCAATCGGTAGACGATGCGCAATGCCTGCCCGACCTGTTTGACGACATCACTCTTGCTGAACCAGCCAGTTCCGGAAAGATGCGGAACCGCATCGCCCGCTAGAAGCGGTGCATCACTCCGACCCCAACGTAGTAGTTGTGCTGCCGAGTAACGTCGGTCGTAACATCAAGCGCGGGATCGCCGGAGAAGAAGTCGCGGGCTTCGAACCGCGCGCCCCATGTGCTCCAGAACCACACATCCAGTCCCGCTCCGAACTGGACCACGCCTGTATTGGTGCCAGTCGGGCCGGGATTGGTACCGTAATAATAGAGACTGGAAGACTCGCGGAAACGGCCGTATCCGCCACCCACGCTAATCCATGGCGTAACGGAATCGCCGGAAAAAATATTCAACCTCAAGGACGGAGTGACGAACACCGCGCCAATATTCCTGGGGATTCCTCCTGGGTAATAGTTCAAGTCCATGTGCGGATAGACCGCCACCGGGACTTCTGCGGTCAATCCGAAAATTTTTTTGGTGATCAGCAGCCGTCCATAATCGACTTCAAAGCTCGCAGGATTTCCGAAATGCACCGGGTAACCGCTGCTCGGCACCGTCTCGGTACTAACGAAGGTTCGCCCCGCAGTAACGGAAAGATCGTTTTTTTGCGCCCAAGCGCTCGGAACCACGCACAAAATTGCGACGAGAACCGGCACAATCAGGATCGCGAGACGCTTTGCTGACATCTCTCCTCCGGAGCAATGTGGCATATTTGGTTTTTCTTTCCCTCAGATTAGCATGGGCTGCGCGAATCGGATCAAAACCGAAGTTACCCTTTGTGGTGCTCGCTCTGGCGCGTCTTAAGGCCTGCTGAGGCGCCGGCGGTCAACACCGGATGCTAGAATTGGGTAGTTTCGTTTCCTGCTGACTGTTGCATCGCCGTCGTTGTTTCCATGCCTGAAAAACAATTCGTATCTTCGATTCCGCAAGCGAGGATTTTGCCAGCGATTTCGCCGCCTACGCCGTCCCCCACTCCGCCCAAGGTAGGTTTCGTGAGCCTGGGATGTCCCAAAAACCTCGTCGACAGCGAGGTGATGATGGGCATGTTGGCGCAGGCAGGCGCTGAGCTTACTCCAGACGCGGCCGAAGCCGACGTTATCGTCATAAATACCTGCTCATTTATCGGCAGCGCGCAACAGGAATCGATCGATACCATCCTGGAAATGGCGCGCCACAAGACGAGTGGCAAGGCAAAAAAGCTCGTAGTTGCAGGATGCCTCGTCGAACGATTTCGCAACGAGATTCGCAAGAATATTCCAGAAGTGGACGCAGTCGTTGGCACTGGTGAATTGGAGAAGATTCTCGCCGCTACCGGAGTTGCGGGAACGTTCCCGACGCCGAGCCCTTTCAATATTCTTAGTTCGACGGGTCAGGCGAAAAGTTCGCGTCCCGAGGGCGATCATCGGCGAGAACAGGGACGTTTCGCGCGCGATGCCTGGGAGTGCGCTGTCGCCGACCTGCCCAACTACCTCTACGATGAGCACACGCCGCGTGTGCTCACTACTCCTCGATATTCGGCTTACATAAAAATCGCCGAAGGCTGCGATCATCCCTGCACCTTCTGCATTATTCCGCAGCTTCGCGGACAGTTTCGCTCGCGGCGTTTCGAATCGGTCATCGCCGAAGCCGAGCGCCTCGCAAAGTCGGGCGTACGTGAAATCACGCTCATCGGCCAGGATACGACCTGCTATGGCGAGGATTTCGGATTGAAAGACGGTCTGGCATTGCTTCTGGAAAAGCTCGCCTCGATTCAGGAGTTGCACTGGATTCGCTTCCTCTATGCCTATCCCAACAAAATCACGAGCCGGCTGCTTGAGGCCATCGCCGCGCACGACAACATCTGTTCCTACATCGATGTCCCGCTGCAGCACGCTTCGCCTACCCTTCTGAAGCGGATGAAGCGTGGCGGCGGCGCCGACCTTTTTCTGCGCTCGATCGAGAAAATGCGGCGCGCCATTCCCGGCGTTACCCTGCGGTCTTCGTTCATCGTCGGCTTTCCCGGCGAAACCGAAAAAGAGTTCGAGGAGCTATGCGCGTTCGTGAAAGACGCATCGTTCGACTGGCTGGGCACCTTCGGCTATTCGGATCAGGAAGGTGCAGGTGCTTTCGATCATGACAAGAAGCTCTCCGCGCGAGAAATCGAGCGCCGCCGCAAAGCGCTGATGTCGATTCAGAAGAAGATCAGCCGGGCAAAAAAGAAAACACTCCTCGGACGCGAATTCGATCTGTTGCTGGAAGGTGTTTCCACCGAATCGGATTTGCTGCTCCAGGGCCGCACCGCCATGCACGCGCCGGAGATCGATGGCCAGGTATTTGTGAACGGTTATCCCGAAGGCAAACAACCGCAAGAGGGAGAATTTTATCGCTGCCGCATCACCGCGGCTCACGACTATGATCTAGTAGCGGAAATTGTTTAAGGTCGCAGGTGAGAGGTCGGATCTCAAAGTCTAAAATCTCCGCGATCAAATGTATAATCTCGCACCGCAACCTGACCTCTTGCCTCTGCAATCGATTATGCCGCGCAAGCATTCCATTCAGCTCCCCTGTCCGATCTGCAAAAAGCCGGCGAATCCCGCGGATGCCGACTTCCCTTTTTGCAGCGAACGTTGCCGCCTGATCGACCTCGGTAAGTGGGCCAGC